>NZ_CP114058.1:309286-618572 GCF_026967475.1 Rouxiella chamberiensis
TTTGTTGCTGCCGCAAAATCGGCAGTCGGGCGTAGGAACCCGAATAAGTTACAGGCGACATACGACGCGCCAAGCGTCTTTTTTTATGTCGTAGCCTCAGTGCACCTGTTTTTTGCGGGCTTGATCCGCGTAGAATCTATGGTGGGCTGGGCGGGGCTGACTTCGGTCAGGCCGGTATCCTGTAACGCCGGTATTCCTACCCCCGTCCAGCTCACCACCCAAGAGTGTAGGAACTCCCGTGGTGAGATTTCATCTCAGTTACAGGAGGTTGCCGCATGGCTTCTGTCCCTCAGTTTGTTTGCCCGCAATTCACTTATCTGTTCCTGGCCGTTCGCCGCGCTGACCTTTGCGCCGTACCTTGCCGCCTCAAAGTCACAGCATCTTCTGAACGGTATGCCCGGCGTACTCTGGCCAAAGACTTTGTGCTGGCCTTTGATGGCCGCCTGCCTTGCACAACACAGGAGGCGCGTCATGAGCAATAAAGCCCAAAACGTCTTTCCCTACGCCTTCTCAAATGAAGGTCATGACAAAATCCTTAGAGCACATCAGGCATCCGCCTGTCTGGCCGAGCTGCTGGCACTGGCTGCCAGTAACACGCAGTCGAGCATTTCATTGCAAGGCATGTCCGCCCTTTTTGAGAGCCTGGCGGATCAGTTGGACGGGGCGATCGGATGCAGTGAGATGTTTCAGGGTGAAGTCAAGATGGGGGAAAATGATGTTGAATAAAACCCGGTTAATCTCGGCTGAATTTCGTGCGGCCTTATTGCGCCATTATATTTCTCAGGCGTTCATTTCCCTGATGGCTTCTAAACATGGCAACCCGGTCTTTATTGCTGACGGTGAAATTATTCCTCTCAGCCTGGATAAGGTCGCGGCCAATATTATTTATCACATTGAGCATCCGTTTATTCAAAAGCTGGGCGCAATTGAGGGCGGGCGTTTAGCCGCGCAGGAATTAAATAAGATGCTCAAGCCGGGATTTATGAGCGAAGCCATGCAGCTTTCTTGTTACGGCACGATGCGCCTGTGCCGGGTTTATCAGGACATTATTTACGGTGCGCCGGACGGCGAATTTCCCGCAGGCAGCTGCATCATGGATGAACAGGACGGGGAGGCAACGTTATGAGTCACAAGCCGGTATCAGAGGTGATCAGCGCCGCGAAAGGCCGCTGGCCACATATACTTCCTGCGCTGGGTATCACCGTTCCCGCCAACGGCCAGCACGGAGCCTGTCCAAAATGCGGCGGGAAGGATCGCTTTCGCTTTGATGATAAGGGCGGGCGCGGCACCTGGATTTGTTCGCAGTGTGAACACGGCGACGGGCTGGACTTAGTGCGTCTGGTCGGCGGGACGACTGCGGCGGAAGCCGCCAAAGAAGTGGCGGCGGCGTTGGCGATGGCCTCAGTGTCATTACCGACAAACACGCCCGCCAGGAAAGAAGCCTCCCCGGAGCAAAAGCGGGCGATGTGCCTGAAAGCGTATGGTGCGCTACTGGGTCAGTGCATTCAGGGCGAAAGTGAATATCTGAAAGGGAAGGGATTAGACAACACCGAGGGAATGCTAACGCAGGTCATGAAACCGTTCGGGGGCGTGGAGTTTATCCCCGGCTCTCTTTTGTTGCCCTTAACCAACGCGCAGGGGCAGCAAACCGGTGCGCAGCTTATTCACCCCTACGGTGAAAAACGACTCTTACCCCATTCCGCGCTGGCCGGTTCATTCATCAGCGTGGTTGAACCGGGCGATATCGCCCCTGAGCAGGTGACGATCACCGAAGGGTTTGCGACGGCGCTCACCGTGTCCAGGCTGACGGACGGGGTTTGCGTGGCGGCCCTCTCGGCAAATAACCTGCTTAACGTGGCGCAGGCCGTGCGTGAAAAGTGGCCGGACGCACGGATCATCATTGCCGGGGACAACGACTTTGACGACGGCAAGGAAAACACCGGCAAGCTGTGCGCGCAGAAGGCGGCTAAAGCGGTCAACGGGTGGGTGACGGTGCCGCCCACACGGCATAAGGCCGACTGGGACGATTTCCGCCAGGAGCACGGCATGGATCGCGCTAAAGAGGCGTTTAAAGAAGAACTCGTGCTGTTTGGCAAAGGGAAAACCAAGTTGCCGCAGGGGTTCCGCCTGACGCAGGAATACCTGTGGTACGACAAACAGGTGCAGAAATCCGACGGTGACACGGAAATCCGCAACATCAAGCTGTGCAGCCCAGTGCGCGTCACGGCCATCACCTGCGACGAAGACGGCAGCAACTATGGCCGCCTGCTGGAGTGGGAGGATACCAACGGGATCAGCCGAAAATGGGCAATGCCGATGGAAATGCTGGCCAGCGCCGGGGAAGAGCTGCGCCGCACGCTGCTGGTTAACGGGCTGTCGTACATCAATATTAACGGCCAGGCGCGTGCGCACCTGATGGAATACATTTCTCTGTGCAAGCCCGAGCGAAAAGTCACCTGCGTGACCAAAACCGGGTGGCACGGTTCGGTGTACGTTCTCCAGGATGAAGTGATCGGCGTCGGTTCGGAGTCCGTTATTTTGCAGACCTCAAGCGTTCAGGGGCGGGATTTTAGAACAGCGGGCACGCTGGAAGACTGGCGGGAACAGGTTTCACGCTACTGCGTCGGCAACGGGCGGGTGGCTTTTGCCGTGAGCCTGGCGTTTGCCGCACCGCTGCTGAAACTGGTGGGCGTTGGCGGGGGCGGATATCACCTCAAGGGTGAATCCACGGATGGTAAAACCACTACCATGAAGGTGGCCGCGTGGGTGTGCGGCGGGGCTGACTTCTGGCACACCTGGCGTGCCACCGGCAACGCGCTGGAAGGCACCGCCAGCCGCCGCAATGACGCCACGCTAATGTTGGATGAAATTCGCGAAGTAGACGGCAGAGAGGCGGGGAACATTGCCTACATGCTGGCGAACGGCCAGGGTAAAGCGCGAGCGAGAACGGACGGCAGCGTGCGGGAAACTAACCGCTGGTGCCTGCTGTTCCTGTCCACCGGTGAGCTTTCCCTGGTCGAACACGCCGCCAACGTGGGGAAAAGACCTACGCTGGGGTTGAGGTGCGGATGATCCAAATCCCCAGCGACACCGGCAAGTACGGCGTGTTTGAGGAGTTGCACGGTTTTGCTGGCGGCAAGGCGCTGGCCGAACACCTTGAGCAGTCCGTGATGCTGAGCCACGGTGCGCCGTTCAGGGAGTGGCTGCGCTGCCTAACGGCCGATCTTCCGGGCATGACCAGCAAGGCCAAGGCCATGCTGAAAGAGTTTACCCGCAGGCTGACGCCTGACAACGCCGGGAACCAGGTAGGACGCGCGGTCACGCGCTTTGCGCTGGTGGCGATGGCGGGCGAGTTGGCCACCGAGGCGGGGATCACCGGCTGGCAACCCGGAGAGGCCTACAACGCGGCCAAAAGCTGTCTGGATGCGTGGATGTATGACCGTGGCCACACGGCGAACCAGGAGGACGCCGCCGCGCTGGAGCAGGTCAGGGACTTCATGACGCGCAATCAGTACAGCCGCTTTGCCGACTGGCACGACTCACACAGCCGCCCGGCCAACATGGTGGGCTTTCGCCGCGTAGAGAAGGGCAGCGGTCAGGAGGATACGGTAACCACCTTCTACGTGCTGCCTACCGGCTGGAAGGAGGTCACCAAAGGCTTTGACGCCAAGAAGGTGGCCAGGCTGTGCGCGACGGCGGGCTATCTCGACGTGCCGGAGGAGGAAGCCAGAACCCAGAAAAGCCTCCGCCTGCCAGAGATGGGGGTTAAACGGGTCTATCAGCTAAACAGCACCGTTTTAGGGTAATACTCTCGCACGAGTCTTATTTATAACTGGTAACAGAGGTAACACTGGTTACAACCCCTAATAGCAAGGCCTCGGCCTGTTACCAGTAAAAAGGGTCACTGGTAACACTGGTAACAAAGTGCCGAGCGTTACCAGTGGTTACCAGTACTAAACAGGACGAGGTAACAGGATATTTATATATAAAACAAGGGTTTAACCAGTGTTACCTCTGTTACCAGTCAAAAACGATAAAGCAAACATGAAACCCCGGCTTGAGGCTTCTTTCTGGCTGGCTGGGGTTAAGAAGGATAAAACAGGATGCGAGTATTCAAAGTGATATGCCCGGAGTGTGATGCTGCGGCCGTAATCAAAAAGACGCACCGCAAACATAAGCATTTTGCTGATCTCTACTGTTCCTGTTCGGATCCGGAATGTGGTCACACCTTTGTGATGAATATGACCTTCTCGCATACCCTAAGCCCAAGCGGCAGAACGTACAGCCGTATAGTAAAGGATATTGCGGACAACATTGCGCCCGCGCAGCGCGAAGAAATAGCGGTTTTTCTGACGAACTCGGCAAAAGAAGCGAGGGAAGGAGAGCAACGTAACAGTGAGGCAAAAAGTACGGTTGTTCGCCGAAGTTAATCCGGTGAGCGAAATGCTCAAACGCGGACTTACAGGTTTTTAGCATTACATTTTTTTCAGTTTTGATTTTCATCCCTTGTGCTTCCAGGCCGCGTGGCGCAAGGGTTCTCACGTTTTACCCCACCCACATACCACTCCCTTTTTGCTCACTTATTTTCACGTAAAATAGAAAAGTTGTTTTTAAACATATGGTTAACCGGCATTCAACAAGGTAGGCAGAACTCTAAAACTGAAAAATACTGAAATTCATTTCAATCTTTTCAGTTTGGGATTTACGAGACAACACCAGACGTGGCGCGGCCTGGCGTATCGGTTTGTAAAAAATGAAAACTGAAAAAATTATGCATTGCAAAAACCGCAGGCGGGTGCGGTGTAGTGCAATTTTTGTTAGATTTCATTTTTTTATTGATACTTTAATAAGTAGCGGTAGAATTAGATTTCTTGGGGCGTATCGGTTTTCCGATCATCCAGAAATTGGGTGTAACTAATTTTGAGGGGATTATATCCCCTAGCTACCTGCTAGCCTGTTTTAATAGGCGTTACTCTTAATACTACGTAAGGCGTCTCAAGAACCCTATCACCTCGGAGTGTAAGATGAGTTTGAATAATAAAATATGGTGGACAAGAAAAACCAGGATACAATCCGAGAAACGCCTCTTGAGTTATGATATCCACTCTCAATTAATGCTCCTTTGGTATTCAATCGTTCTTGTTTGTGTATCTATTTTTGAGTTGAAATTGCCATCCCCAAGTAACTTTTTTCCTTTGATAATGGTAACTCTATCTGTATTGGTTCTATGCGCGACTCTTTTTGTAAACAATAGAAACTTTAAAGAGAGGGCTATGTTAATGAAGCAGTGCTATGAGCAGTTGAGTATTATTATCGAGAAGCTTAATAGTACGGAGTCCGATTCGGTTGAGTTAAATAGAGAGTATCAAAGTATTTTGAGTGTTTGCGAGAACCACAAGGATATTGATTTTAAAAAAGCTGTGGTTTCCGAGTTTTATAATACACACGCTAGCCAAGTTGATAGCTTAACTAAAAAACCGACAAAAATTCAAACTGCTGTTGTTCTATCAAGTTCAATCGGATACTCCATCTTCTTATTGGTTTTATTTATATTCCCCTTGTTGATTTCTATATATTTGAGGTGATGTCGTGAAAATATGGGATGAGTATGACAGGATATTCAAAGAAGATAACCTAATAAGAATTTATAAGGAATTTGTCATCCTGTCTGCAGCGACAGGCATAGATAATATGACTCATAAAAAATTATGGGAGATTTTTGATTCGCAAATATCAATTATCAGAAGAAAAGTATTGTTGGGAGAGTATCGTTTTACCAAGTATAAGTTGAAACTTATTAGTAAAGGAAGAGGAAAGCCTCCTCGAGAAATATCAATACCAACAATTCGTGATAAAATTGCATTAAGAGCTCTATGTGATTTTCTTCAAAATAGATTTTCCGCTTCTTTGAAATTTTCTATTCCGCAATTGGTTGTTAAAGATATTAAAGAGGTTTTGTTGTCAGCTGAATATGATGCATTTATTAAACTTGACGTGTCAAACTTTTATCCGAAAATAAATCATAAAAAGTTACTTACTACTCTTAGAAAGAGAATTAGAGATGAGAGAATATTAGCGCTTATTCTGAGTGCTATCACTGCGCCTACGGTATCAAAATCAAGCAGCTCTGACAAGCTTGCTACAGTCGGTGGTTCTCAGGGCCTTTCTATATCTAATGTGCTTGCTGCAATATACTTATCCAATATCGATAAATATTATAGTCAAATGGAAGGTATTAAGTATTTTAGATATGTAGATGATATTTTAATTCTTTGTCGTAAAGAAGAATGTATTCAGCTATCCAAAGATGTTATTAAAAGATTTAAAAATATTCGTTTAGAAATTCACGATCCTATAAAATCCCCAGATAAATCCTCTGTAGGTGTCCTTGGTGTGAGTGATTTTTCTTACTTAGGATATCAGTTTTCATCTACTCAGGTTTCCGCTAAACAGGCATCTAAAGATAGACTTCGCGAATCAATTATGTCTATTTTTACAGGTTATAAATACTCAAAAATTAAGAGCAAAGAATTTCTTGAATGGCGAGTCAATTTAAGGATTACAGGGTGTGTATTTCAAGCAAAGTCTAAGGGGTGGTTGTTCTTCTTCTCTGAAATAAATGATGAGGTATTTTTGCATGCAATGGACGCCTTTATTAATCGGCTATGTATTCGTTATAATGTAAAAATAAATGTAAAAAGTTTCGTAAGAGCATTTTACCAAGTCAAACATAATCGTTCTAAAACTAGTTATATTCCAAATTTTGATAACTATACTGAAGAGCAAATGTGTGATGTTCTTAATAAATACTTCAAAAAATCTACAGAAAACATGAGACTTGAGGAGATTAGTTATAACTTCAGGAAAAGAATCTCAAAACAAGTTAAAGAACTTGAAACGGATATTACTGATGCAGGTTATTAAATTAATTTGTTTTTTCATTTAGCAAATAATCACTGAATGATTGGAGCATTTTTTTTCGACTTTCTAAATACTGCGCATGATTGTAAGTTCCGCGAATTGAGTTTTTATCAACATGCGCAAGTTGTAACTCTATCCAGGCGCTATCAAAACCTTGCTCATGCAAGATAGTGCTCATGGTGTGCCTGAATCCATGTCCTGTGGCTTTCCCATGATACCCGATCAGTTTTAGTACCTTATTAATGCTCCCTTCACTCATCGGCTTACTGGCATTATTGCGCCCAGGGAACACGAGCTGGTAACGCCCTGTTAGCGTCTCTAACTGGCGTAGGATCTCCAGTGCCTGCGTTGATAATGGAACTAGGTGAGGACGTTTCATTTTCATGCGTTCCGCAGGGATCTCCCACATAGCATTTTCTAAATCAAACTCCTCCCATCTTGCTGCTCTTAACTCGATTGTTCGGGTGCCGGTTAGCATTAGCAGCTGCGTGGCCAATTTAGTTATGATGCTGCCTGAGTAGGAATCCAGAGCTTTTATAAAAGCAGGGAGTTCATCCGCCATCAGGAAGGGGTAGTGGTTTCTTTTTGGCGTCTGTAAGGCGCTGGCCAGATCTGGAGCTGGGTTATACGCGGCGCGGCCAGTAATAACAGCGTAGCGGAATACCTCTCCACAGCGTTGGCGTACTTTACTGGCTAATTCTACCGCTCCCCGACCTTCAATTTTCTGAAGTACAAGCAGCAACTCTAAAGGCTGGATCCCATCAATTGCCCTTTCACCCAGGAAAGTAAATACATTCAACTCAAGAAGACGGATCACTGACTGAGCGTAATTCTCTGTCCAGGATGCTTTCTTAGCGGCATGCCATTCCAGAGCAATAGCTTTGAATGTATTGCCAGCAGCGGACAGCTGAGCAAGTTTACCGGCTTTACGGGCTTCACTCGGATTTATACCTTTGGCCAGTTGGGATTTGGCTTCTTCACGTCTGGCACGCGCATCTGCCAAAGAAACTGCGGGATACACACCAAAAGAAATCATTTTTGGCTTACCTGCAAAGCGATATCTGAACCGCCAGCCTTTCGCACCCGAGGTTTCGACGAGCAAAGAAAGCCCATTACCATCATTGAGGGTGTAGGGTTTTTCGGTTGGTTTGGCGCGTTTTATTTGGATATCACTGAGTGGCATGTGTATAGCTCTCTACATCGAACCTGAGTTATACGCAATTATATACACAATTGTGCGAGCTTTTACTGCATTTTCTTAGATGTGCTGAGACGTGGTTTTAGATTATTTGTTTGAAAGATATGTGTTTTTAGACTTTAAGAGATGTAATGAGCAGTGAAAATGGTGTCCCCTACAGGAATCGAACCTGTAACTAGCCCTTAGGAGGGGCTTGTTATATCCGTTTAACTAAGGAGACTTTGTGCGGCATTGTTTCGCAATGTTCGCCGTTGTTTGTATCTTATCGTAATTGCTCATGTTTTTTCAAGCTTTACGTTTTAATTCGTTCCTCTTTGTTCCAGTACGTTTGAGGTCATAATCACTTCGTTCACTTGCCAATGAGTACAGATTGAGTACAGAATGATTTAACCAGTGTGTACAGGAAAATCATTGTGGCATTAAGCGATACCAAACTTAGAAGTATAAACGGGAAACCCTACAGTGGACCTGCAGAGGTAACCGACGCCGATGGTCTGGGGGCCAGGATATCCCCTACTGGGACGATAGCATTCCAGTATCGTTTCAGGTGGCAGGGAAAGCCAGCTCGCGTAACTATTGGTCGCTATCCCTCTACTACACTCAAAGACGCCCGGATAACTGTCGGTGAGTTGCGCGCATTGTACATGAAGGGGGTTCACCCAAAAACCTATTTCTCTGGATCCACTGGAGAACTAACACTGAAAGATTGCTTGGACTATTGGTGGGAAAAATACGTTAGTGGACTCAAAGAAAATACTCGGATTTTGTACAAATCAGTTGTCTACAACACGATGTACTCTGAATTTCCAGACACACCTGTTGCAAATATTCCTATCTCAATGTGGGTGAAGTTTTTTGACAAGCAAGAATCTTTGAACAAAAAGAAGGCGCGGGTTTTACTCACTCAGTTACGTTCAGTCATTAATTGGTGTATTAGTAGGCAAATAATACCGTCATGTGAGCTAACCAAGCTTAGTGTAAAAAATATCGGCAAAAAGGCGGATGTCGGCGATCGCGTACTCACGTACTCGGAACTGGCTAAGATATGGTTGGGACTTGAGAACAGCAAAATTGCTTCATCTAACAAAATGTTACATCAGTTACTTCTTTTATGGGGCGCTAGGCTTTCCGAATTGCGACTTTCCACCATTGGAGAATTCAATATGGAAGACCTTATATGGACCACTCCATCGATACACTCAAAAATGGGAAATGTCATTCGTAGACCAATCTTCGAGCAAATCCAACCGTCTATCGAAAGGCTACTTAATTCCGGTAATAAAATTCTTTTCCCAGGCCAAGAGTTAGACAAAGCGATAGACAGATCATCCTCAAACACTTACATGAAGAAGTTTAGGGCAACACTTGATATTCCTGAATGGAGGACTCACGACTTTCGCCGCTCGCTGGTAACGAATCTGTCCAGTGAAGGTGTAATGCCCCATGTTACTGAAAAGATGCTTGGACATGAGTTAGGTGGTGTCATGGCTGTATATAATAAACATGACTGGATGGAAGAACAGCGCAAAGCCTATGAACTCTACGCTGATAAAATTTTCTGGCACGTTAAGAAACTCGGTTGACGCCACCATCCGCGATCCATTTTTCGACGGCAGCCCTGCTATATTTGGCAGGGTGAGTAAGCACTGGGGCTGGGAAACCATTGAATTTTCTTAGCCTCCACAGGGCAGTCCTCGCCTTACCAATTTTGAGCATTACCTCTTCTTCAGTCATAAAGTCACTCATAGCGTTTTCCCTTCCTTCCCCGCATAAGTAGAACCCATGTCATTCCCCATACTTTCCCATATTTCAATCCCATACGAAGTAAGGCCACTTTTATTTTTCAAACACTTTTTCAGTATGGCGATACCAAATCTTTCCCACTTATCAAGATTTTGTTCCAATGCTTCTAGAAGGTATCCATCAATTAGCTGACGCACACCTTTTACTCCGCCGATAATCTCGATACGCAAAGACGAATGCCCAGCAGGGACCTCAAACCAATCGCCTTTATTTTTCGAGCGTACATGATCCAGCACAGAGGCTGCATATTGATTTGCCAGAGAATTCAACTGGAAGTTCTTGGTTGCAATTTTCATTATTTTACCTCCGACATATAGAGAGCTTTGTCATGGCTGAATTCACCGTTCCATGACACCTTCATCGGCAATTCACCTTTCAGATACAGGGCATACAGCCGGTGACACCCCTTTTCCAAAAGAACAGGGGTTTTCTTTCGAAAAGCCTCCATGCCATGCGGCTTAATCTCCGTTTCCTCCTCGGTGAGGTATTTATCCCGCGCATAAGAGGCAACACGCCAGCGTGGGTCTTTCTCGGGATCACGTTGCTCATTGAAAATCCAGTCGCGTCCAAACGCCCACCACATAACTTTGCTGGTGTTTACCCCATTAAGACACTTGCAGAAGGCCGGTATAGTCATCCCTTTGGCAAAATGCTTTTCCAGGCTCTCTACCGTTACTGACAACTCTTTGTTTTGGTTTTTAAGCCTTTCATTATCGCCTGAGTAATTCATCAATAAATTACGCAGTGTTGCAGGGTCATTGAGCAACTGCATAGCATCGATAGGTGCTGCAATAGTTCCACGGTGCGTGAAATAAAATTCACTCAAATCGTTGAAGTAATCCCACGCTCGATCTGTTTCCAGCATCTTCGAATGGTAGGCCGCGCCGCGTTCCGTCCAAAGAATCAGGCTTCGTGCATTTTTACCTACAGCCCCGATTATTTCGGGTCTGTTCTTGAATTCACGTAGCTCCTCACCCTCAACACGAAAGAAGTGCTTTTCTACTACAAAACGCAGCCGGTTATTCTGAAAGTTGTCTTGAATGTTTTTGACGCTGGCACCATAGCCAGCTGCCATTTGCTCGGTCGTTACCACGCGCTGGCCGCGATATTCGATAACCTGCAGGTTTTTGGCCTCTAAAGGCTTCAATTGAGTTTTCACTTGATATCCTTCTGAGTGTTGTAGCGCTCGTGGCTCATTAACTGCCAGCTTTTACCCTGGTTTTTTGAAAGTAGGCGCCAGCGTCGATTCACTTTTAGCGATAGATTCCCGGTCGAAAGAATTCGTGTGGGCAGCTGTCGCTGGTGGCGATACTTTTTGAGCACGCTCACTGCCTTATCCACGACCCACGCAGGTGCCTTGATTACTGTTATGTTCATTCAGCCACCACTTTCAAATCTGAACCCTTGGGCTGCTTGAGCGCCTCAGATACCATTTCGACCATCAATGCCTCCATAAAGCCAAAGCCTTGCTGAGTCAGTTTTCCATTATTGGGATCGAAAAATTCAGCGTATGTATCGGCTACGCAGCGCATTTCATCAGTGGTAACGAACGGAGTTATTCCAGACTTCATCACCAAGTTCTCAAAGCGCTCAATCATGCCTTTTTTGATGCCAGCTTCGGACAGTTCAACGACAACCGGCATTTTCTTTCTTGGCACCTTAATGTGGGCAACCTTTACTCCGTGCTGACTTTTGCAATAGTCGATATATGAAAGTGCAATACGCTTTCTGTCCCTTTCAATTCTTTGCTCTACATTCATGCTATAAACTCCAGGCGGCGATTTGGGCGCAGTTATCCCCGACCAAATGGCCGCTATTATTTTTTGAGTTAATTAATATTTAAAATGGCTTGGCTTTATTCAACGCCTGATAATCAGCAACCAATTTATCGTGCTTTATTTTCCATTTTTGAATATCACGTTTTTTAGCAAGTATCCTACGGATACGACGAATGCAGCGTAATTGCATTTGCCAATATTCTTCGCGGATTTCACCGCGTCGCCAAAGCACTTTGTCATCACGGTCTATCTTTACATCGGGATGGCGTGAAGGGCGGTTGGCTCGCGTAAATACTTTTTGCGTCATAAAGTGCGCAAGGGTGTTTATTGCCGCCGAGCGGCTGAGGCATTTTTTAAAACGGCCATGACGAGAGATATAAAAAACAGGCGTAGGGCGAATGCGAAAAGCTACGTCAATACCACCGTCGTCAATTAATTCATCTTCTTCAAATCTTGAGTAGTCAATTTTTGCTGATTTCATTTAAGTAGCTCTCTATCGATTGTTGATAATTCATTCCTGATTGAACTTAAGTGCTCTACTGCTAATTGTAATGCGGACCACTCTTTGAATGAGGTTTCATATAAAGATTCCATTGCCAATTTAATAGTGGCTTCGGCAACTTCAATCCCAGCTACGCTATCAATGATTTGATCGGAAATTTCAATTTTCAAATCTTCTTTCATGTTTAATTCCCAAATAAGTGGGCATTCGGCAACTTAATGATAAAACATATTTGGATGACAGCTGGCGGCGAGCTTCGATTTCACTTGTAGCCACCACACGCTTCATCATAGGCTTGGCGAAGCAGTCAGAGCGAAGTACGGAAGCAAAAACATATATGTGTAAAACGTCAGTTGAATTTTTTAACATAGTCATGAGGGTTCTTCTATGGTGATCTCAATCTATCTACAAAGTTAAGAGTTTTCACTACTGTTTTAATGTGAATTTTCTTGAGATAAAACCAACCTTAAAAAGCTATCACGCAATGAAATTCACAAAGGAAATTATTTGTTTTTGTTAAAGACGAATTACTTATTATTTACCCAGTAGTCACCTCCTTTAAGACAGTTTTGCAAAGAAGTTTTAAGCTCTTCTGAGCTATTGATGATTTGCATTGCTTCATGGCAAATTTCATCCTTATTTTCAAAAGCACAAATCAAAACAAAAAAAGATCCAAACCTTTTATATAAGGCATAAATAGGACGGTTTACATCAGGTTTAAGGTGAAGGCATAAACTATCAGTTGATACTGTCTTATAAAAATCATAGAACTCACCTTTATTGTCCACTTTAGAAAAAGACTGATATTGACCGTGAGCTATGCAAAGGGTGAATGAATCAACTTCATATATTTTATTTTCCAGATTGAACATTATGCCTCCCATTAGTATTCGATGGGGTAAGTATCACCGCTGGAGATTTATATGTCAACTCCGCTGGTGATTTTTATATAACACTTGCGGTGGATTTAAGTAGAAGTTACTGATTTGAGGGAAAAAATGAAAAGATGTTTATTTTATCGGAGACATAAAAAAACCGGCTTAACGCCGGTTTAATTTTGAAACTTGTAGTTAGTTAGGACTGTGCTTTGGCGGGATTTCGTCGTGATCCATATAGCGAGTTGCTTTTACTATTGCGGACACAAAGTGCATTTTTTGTACTTCATTTGCATCTAAAGTAATAGGCTTATGTTCATTATTTATGCTAGAGAACTGGTAGCTTCCGTCCCTAGTTTTAGTCATTATTTTTATCATGTTGTGGCCGTCCAAAGTACGAACAAACACCTCATCCCCTGAGTGAACATGAGTGTTTGGTTCGATAACCACAAACTCACCCGATTGAATCCGAGGGTGCATGCTGTCACCTTTGACTTTAAGCCCATAAGCGTCTTTATCGGTACTATAAATTTGTAACCATCCAGCCGGTATCTCCACCATGTCGATCATGCCATCAACTCCCAAGATAGCCTCTCCAACGACCGGTATTAAACCCAGGCGCGGCTTACCTGCATACTCAAACTCATCCGCACTCAACGACTTAGCCATAATCGCAATTTCTTCTGCTAATGAAGGACTGAAATCACCAACTGAAACCTGAAGGATTTTTGCAAATGTCGCAGCATTACTAGTGTTTAATGCGTTGACGCCATTTAAAAGTGCATTTACTGCGCTTTGCCCCATGTTCAATTCGTCAGCAATAAAACCTTGAGATAAACCCAAAGATTTCTTTTTCGCTTCATATAGCGACTTAAGGCGCTGAGCATCAGCGATTTGCTCTGAGGATAAGGGTTTCTTTTTCATTCTCGCAATTTATCACCGCAGGGAATAACAGTCAACCACCGCAGGTGTTGACTAAAAATCTCTAGCGGTGATACTTATCGCAGTGAATTTCTTAGGAGCCAGGATGAAAAGAATACCTCTTTCAGTTTTTGTCAAAGAGCATGGGCAAGTTAACACTGCAAATATGCTTGGTGTAAGACAAAGTGCGATAAACAAGGCATTGAAATACAAGAGAAATATATTAATCACTCAACATGAAAATGGTGAGATCGACGCAGAAGAATGGAGGAAGTTTCCAAGTCAATTACCTAGAGGCAAAATTCCTAATGCCTAATTTAATACAAACTCTTGACCGTAGGTATCGTGACCCACGAGGAGTGATTGTGCGGGTGATTGCGTTCGATCGTATCAACCAAAGAGTGATTTTTATGCGTGAAGGTTGGCCCGATGAATGTTTTCGACCACTTAAAGATTTTCAAGATAACTTCGTGAGGGTTGATCAATGAGCATGGAGTTAATGACTAAGGCTTTCAAAATTAAAGTGGGCAATCCATTGAGAAAGCTGATCCTCATCAAGCTGGCTGATAATGCGAGTGATCAGGGCGAGTGCTGGCCGAGCTATCAACATATAGCCGAACAGTGTGAAACGACAAGACGTTCCGTTATCACCCATATCGATGCGCTATGCGAGTCGGGATTGCTCAGGAAAGAGCTTCGTCCAGGTCAAAAAGGGAATTCAAGCAACCTATATCGCCTTAATTTAGGTGGTGCAGGAATTTCACTAGGGGGTGGTGCAGGAAATTCACCCCCCTAGTGCAGGAGATTCACCCCCTAGTGAAGGAGATTTACCAGGTGGTGAAGGAGATTCACTAGGGGTGGTGAAGGAGTTTCACCCAGAATCAGTCACTCTTTTGAATCAGTCAGTGAATCAGTCATTGAACCTAAATCTATTGGTGCACAGGCAGCTGCCAGTACACCGACCAAAAGTGGATCTGCAGATTATTCTCCCGAATTTGAACAGGCTTGGCAGGCATACCCTAAACGAGCTGGTGGCAACTCAAAGATTAATGCCTTCAAAGCTTGGAACGCGAGACTGCATGAAGGGGTTACCCCGGCCTCAATGGTGGCAGGTATGCAGCGTTACACCGCTTTCCTCGAAAGCACAGGCAAGCTTGGGACCGAATTTGTCAAGCAGGCAGCAACGTTTTTTGGCCCAAGTCGCTCGTTCGATGAAGCATGGAGTGCGCCTGCAAAGCGGGTAGCAACCCAGCGCCATAGCGGATTCGTAACAGCCGACTACGGCGTATCACAAACACCATCTTGGGCGAGGGAAAACGATGAATAATCAGCTTTCAGAAAGACGTCAGGAGCTGGCCGAGATCGCAACCAAGCAGGCAGACCTGCGTGAAGAACGTAGTTTTGCCCAAGGGAAAATTGGGTCGCTTTACAGCGCCTACCGGAACAGTGAGACGCTGCAAGTTACTTGCCCTCAACACGGTGAGTTTGAACAGCAGCATATCTGGATGTTCTTCTCCGGCCGAGAGTCGCACAAGCATTCCCGTTGCCCACACTGTCTGGATCAGGAAGCCAAAGACTTAAAAACCCGCAAACAGGAAATCCGGATCGGGGAGTTAACCGAGAATGCCAATATCCCGCCGCGCTTTACCGGCTGCGATTTTGACAATTTCAAAGTGGTTAATCCAAATGCCGGAAAAAACCTCGGTGTAATGCGTGCGTATGCAAAGGCGTGGCCGCAAATGCAAAGTGCAGGCACAAGCCTGATCCTTTGCGGCGCACCTGGCACCGGCAAGAATCACCTGGCCGTCTCGTTGGCCAAGGAGATAATCCGAAGCTATCAGGGCGACGTTCTTCTGACGTCGGTCATGCGGATAATTCGGGCAGTCAGGCGCAGTTGGGACAAGGCATCAGACCAGCGTGAAGAAGACGTGATTGATTTTTACACCAGCCGCGATTTGCTGATTATTGACGAGGTGGGCATCCAGTACGGCAGCGATTCCGAGAAGATTATTCTTTTCGACATCCTGAACACTCGCTACGAGGAGATGCTGCCCACAGTGCTGATTAGCAACCTCCCACCAGCAGATATTGCCGAGGTGATTGGCGAACGCCTGATGGATCGTATGGTTGAAGGCGAAGGCGCAACGCTGGTTTTTGATTGGGAAAGTTATCGTGGAAAAAAGGGGCAGTGACCGCATGAGCAGTATTTGGCGTGATGAAGATATCGAAGGTGCGGTGATTGGCGGCATCTTCCAGCGAGGCGAAGAGCCGGAGGTAATGGAAATTCTGGACACAGTGCCAGCCTCCCACTTTGGCAATTGGCAGTATCAGCAAATTTTTGAAGGCATTCGGACTCAGGCTAAAGGCAAGGGCGTGATTGATCCGTACCTCCTGTGTGAGTCATTGCCGCAGCACGAGGCAGCGATCCTCGAAGCCAGCAGCAAGCTCTGGGCCAAATCCTCTCTACGTCATTACATCGACGTCTTGAAACGCAATGCCACGCTTAGAATGGCGGAAAGTAGTTTGGAGGTGTCCTTGAACCGCATTAAAACGGCCACCAGCAGCGAGCAGGCGATAGGGTTACTGGACGAGCTTAAAGCCCAAATAAACGCACTGGATACCGTTCAGGAAGAATTACGGGCTATCCACATCAATGAACTGCTACCGAAAATTACCGACCGGCTGCAGGAGAAGATGGACGGACACGCCGAGGGCCGCACGCTACTGACCGGCCTTGAAGAACTTGACACGCTTACCGGCGGTCTGGATCAGACGGATTTGGTGGTGCTGGCCGCAAGGCCCTCGATGGGCAAAACCGAACTGGTGCTGAATATCATCGACAGGGTGACCGAGCAAGGTCATGGCATTCTCTTTTTCAGCATGGAAATGGGCGCAATTCAGATTGCAGAACGTCAGGTGGCTGGCGCGGGACAATTCTCGACCTCGAAACTCAAGTCTCCGGACAAGCTTGAAGACGAAGACTGGGCGCGTATTGCCAGCGGCATTGGCCGAATGACGGACCGCAACATCTGGATTATCGACGCCACGAACCTGACAGCTGAACAAATTAAACAGCGTGCCATCAAGCACAAACTGGAGTTTCCTCAAACGGCGCTGGTGGCCGTGGACTATGTTGGACTCGTTAAAACGCAAGGTAAGGGCCGTCACGATCTGGAAGTGGGCGAGATATCGAAAACGCTCAAGTCGCTGGCGAAGACCAACAAAACGCCGGTCGTTGCCCTCAGCCAGCTTTCTCGCGGCGTGGAGTCGCGCCCGAACAAGCGGCCGGTCAATGCCGACCTCAAAAACTCGGGTGAGATTGAAGCAGACGCAGACATCATCATGATGCTTTACCGCGATGAGGTTTATAACCCCGAAAGTCCGGCGCGCGGCATTGCCGAAATCAACGTGACCAAAAATCGTAACGGGGCGCTGGGCACCGTTTACCGAGGTTTCCGCCTTGGGCACTTTTACCCGATTGATCAGGCGGAGGCCGACAACCTCAGCAGAGAACAGCCACAAGATAATAATCGCCGTTACCGCGATGGGAGAGCAGCATAATGCGCACTGACAACATCGAACATAAAACACTCTTTACAATTCCAACTGCCTCTTTCAGCACGGCTATGGCAGTACCAAAAGCTTTGCCTCCTCAAGAAGTGGTGACCGGTCACAAGCAAACGGATGCTTACCTCTGGATTTTGAAAGTTATCAGGCTCAACGAACCTGCACATCTGGATGCGGCAGAAGAGGCGCTGGGCAAGCTCAAAATCAGCCCGAAAGATGCCCAGCAGCGTTACATCGATTATCTGCACAGGACGGGTGCTCACCCCTTGCAAATTGCTTTTGGCACGATGTCTATGGATAACCCAGCTGGCTACATCAAGGCAGCCAAAAAAGCTATTGAGACGGCCAGTAGCGTGAGGAACATTTTCGGCAGTTATGAGGCGGCATTGGAGAAAACGCAGGCCGAAAAAATGATGCTGGTGGGAGAACTGGCGGAAATTTATGAGCCATTTTATTACTGGAATGAACAAGAGAAACTTGAAGAATGCATGTACGGCCAGCGCATTATTGAAACTATGGCTCTGCGAAAGGCAACCTCAAAAGGTTTTGCTAACGTTCTGCCAACCCCAAATTCAATTTCGGACGTAGTGAAAGAGATTCTTTACTGGCGGTGGCTCCATGAGATGCGAAGAACCGGCTTATGAAGCATTGTATAACGAGTATTATCACGACGAGGATTGTTGGATTACCGACCGTGAAGATTATTTGGATAATCTTCTGTGCCAAATCAAGCCTTCCTCTCGCGCCGAAGCATCCAGTGTGTGCGAATGGGTTTTGGGGGATTCGCGTTATGAATTGGGCAGCGGCAATACCAAGGAAATTATCCTGAACCTCGTAAGGGAGTGTGCTTAATGCGAGACATTCAGATGGTACTGGCGCGATGGGGCGCATGGGCAGCAAGTGGGGAAACTAATCATGGATACCCACGAACCGCAGCAGGGCTTTCAAGGCTGCTTCCGGCCACACGCGCAGGGCGGGTTTCATGCTGTGACGACGACGGCATGCAGATTAATGAGGCGATGATTCGCCTGAGCAAAAAAGATGAATACCTGTGCTCATTAATCGAGTGGTATTACATCGACAATCTCAACCTGAGAGTGATGGGTAAGAAGCTGGGGATTTCATATAACACGGTTGCCATGCGTTTGCAGACAGCAGAAGGCTTTATTGACGGTTGCCTGTGGGCGTTGAATATCCGGCTTGAGATGGATAGAGAATGCCGAAGAGAAAATGTTCTGGTTGAAAAGCTTAAAAGAGTTGCGTCATGACAAAACCCTGATTAATCTGCTAAGACTGGTTACTTAGCCACGTAGCTTACACACTTTAAGACCTCGCCTCGGCGGGGTTTTTTATTGCTCTCCCAAAATGAAGTAAACAAAAATGTTGACTATGTAAGCAAAAATGCTTACATAGTTTCATGTTTAACAAATAGGAGAGAGTAGTGAAGCAAAGCGAGTTCAGGCGGTGGCTTGAATCTCAAGGGGTAGAAGTTTACGACGGTACCAAACATCTAAAACTTCGATTCAAAGGCAAGCGTAGTGTGATGCCAAGACACCCCGGCTCTGAGTTAGATGACCGACTCAGAAAAGTGATTCTCAAGCAATTAGGCCTTAAATAAAACCAGCCCTTCGGGGCTGGTACTTGCAGCGATTCATTACGAAAATATTATGCGATACCCAGTAACCTTAGAACCCGATAACGGCGTATACCTTGTGCAGTTTCCCGACATCCCCGAAGCTTTAACGCAGGGAGGATCACGGGAAGAAGCCTTGGAAATGGCGCTCGATGCTTTGGTAACATCCTTTGAGTTTTACTTTGAGGATAGTGAAAAGGTTCCAGCGCCAAGCGCCGTGACAGGTGATTATGTTGAGGTGCCTGCCAGCGTGACAGCCAAAGTGATAATGCTGAACGCTTTCATTGATTCAGGATTGACGCAAATTCAGTTGGCGAACGCGATGGGCGTGAAAAAGCAGGAAGTGACCAGGTTGTTTGACCTGCAGCATTCCACCAAGATTGACACTATCCAAAAGGCTCTTTCGGCCTTGGGAAAGCAACTTGAACTTGTCGCTGTCTGATTAAATTCACCTTTTCAAAAGGGCCACTTCGGTGGCCCTTTTTTATTGCCAGTTACATCGAGATTTACCCGAACCTGCAAAAGCGTGGATAGCTTCGTTTTTGAAAGCCAGCGCATAAGCAGGTTGACGGACATATTGTTAAGCTGGCTTTAAACCTCGCACAGCCATCCCTGCCGATTTGGTAACTAAAACTGACGAGGATGGGCATATGGAGTTAGCTATTGCGACGACTTCGTTTGCAACACCTCGTTCATCAAGAATGCTTTCAATAATGTAGTCAGCATCTGGCAATAAATACGTTTTACCAGAGCGCCCAACTATCGATTTTGTATACCCTTTTTTTGCCAGTTTCTCATGTAACTTGGCATAGCTGGTTGCTTGAGCATCGTTAAGATGAACTCGAATTGTGAATTGAGCTTTTCTCATAACCATCTCCAAATAAAAGAGCAGTAATTTAAGATAACACTAATTGTTACATTTTAGTCAATCTTAACAAATGTTTTCAGCGGGTCACTCAGGTGGCCTTTTTTTATTGTGTAAATTCAGCGCTCATTCATCGGATGTGTGCTTTCGACTACAGCACAGCCAACCCTGAGTTGGAGGTGAACGGATGATTAAATTTATGCCAGACAAAATCGCATCGGTAACGACCTACTGCGTGTCAGGCAGTCTTGTTTGCGGAGGTAGCGTGGCTCAGTGGTTCAGCCAGATCGACTGGAACAAGGTAGCCGTGATCGTGGGGATACTTATCGCGGTAGCTACTTACCTGACGAACGCCTACTACAAATCACGCGCCGTCAAAGCTTATGAAGCCTCGCTAAAGCAGGGGCTGATAACCCCGCCGCCGCAACAGGACTGATTATGGCCATGACAACAACGCTTCGAAATAAAGTGGTAGCTGCTGCAGCCTCGGCTGGTGGCGCGGTCGCGATAGCCGTTGCGCTATTGGGCGGTAACGACGGAGTGGAAGGGTTGAGACATTACCCTTACCAAGATGTCGGCGGCGTCTGGACAGTATGCAGCGGCATTACAGGGTCGGATGTCGTCAAGGGGCGCTACTACTCGGATGCAGAATGCGACGCGTTACTGGCAAAGCTTCTCGCGCCGGTCAAAAAGGCGGTGGACGCATCGGTGAGGGTACCCATTGATGATTACACACGTGCCGCGCTCTACTCGTTTGCCTACAACGTCGGCGTGAGCGCCTTCAAGAATTCCTCTTTGCTGCGCCACCTGAACGCGGGGAACACGGCTCAGGCCTGTGACGATTTACGCGCATGGGTCTACGTCAATAAGCAGCGCAATCGCGGCCTGATTAACCGGCGTGAGATAGACCGGCAAGTTTGCCTAATGAGGCGGTCATGAGTGGACTCTACTTGCTCATAGCCGTGTCGATGAGCATAAGCAATTTTAAGGCACGCTGGTGGATAGGCGTCTGGTTAGCGGGGATTGTGCTTCCATGCTTAATAAAATAATCGTGGCGCTGGCCACCCTGTTGTTCGCTCTGGTGATCTGCCTCGCTTGGGTGGCATTTCACTATTACGGAAAGGCCACGGATCAGGCAGGTACGATAACCACGCTGACCCAGCAGAAAAACGAGGCCGAATTTATCAGCCAGTCACAGGCGCAGACAGTCGGCATATTCAACACCATCGCCGGAGCAACGCTTAATGATCAGAAAGCCAACACAGCCACCAGCCAGAACGCCAGGTCATTATCAAGACGGTTCTCAAGACCGAGCCGTGCGCTGTGGTGCCTGTTCCTGCTGCCGCTGCTGGTAGCCTGCTCGACCACTACAACGCAATACGTAAAGGTGCCAGCAACGCCGATACCGGCCAGCCTGTTAAGCCCGTGCCCAATATCACCACCGCCGGATGAACCGCTGTCTTACGGTGGCTCTGTGCTCTGGAACGAGTTACTGCTAAATGATTTGCAGAACTGTAATAGACAAATAGAAGGCATTATTAAGATTAAGACTTAGAAAGCTATGTTTTTAAAGTCTGGTATGCCCTAATCAATTAAGGTGGTTTACGCCGATTTTTGAAAAAAGAAATTATACTAGTGATTTTTATTGAGTATGTAACTTATTGTTTTGTAGTAAAATTTTAACCAAAATTACAGTGTGAAATACTTTATGTATCAGTGTTTTTAATTTTATAAGAATGATATCTTGATCATCTGCAATTCAGCAGATTTTCGGGGTCTTGAAATGGAAAACGTGAATGGCTTATCTTTAACAACAACAATGATTTTATTGAAGTCTGGTGGAAATGTTGTATCCCAAGGTACAGGCTTTTTTTATTTCAACAGAGAAAATATAACTTTCCTCGCTACTAATTTTCATGTGGTAACTGGTTTAGACCCAGTAGATAAGGGCAATAAGGAACCCAAGGGTGACGAACTCGAAATTTTTCTTCGAGATAAAAGTGGAAAACCAGTTTCAAAGGTAATTCCTCTCTACAAAGATGGAGAGAAATTATGGCTTGAGCATCCAACGGATACATTAGCTGATTTAGTACTTATCCCCATGCTAACAGGGCATTTAGATAACATTGAATACACATCAATAAATAGTACTTTCGTCTCTTCTGAGATCAGACTAACCCCATCTACCTCTGTAGTAATGATTGGTTATCCTCATGGGTATCATGATGAAAAAATCGATTACCAATTTGGAAAACTGGAAGTATTGCAAGTGAACCTGATTATGACTTCAATGGGCAAAAAATAATAGTTGTCGATATTTCTGCATTCCCGGGCATGTCTGGCTCCCCTGCATTTTTCGTTTCGCATGGAGGGTATCAAAAAAGAAATGGCGAGTTTTCCTATGGGGCAGGAATGACTATAAGTTTTTTAGGGATTTTTGCTAGCATGCCAATGCTTAATACGGATGTCTTTTTAGAAGAGGTTAATCAAACGGTTACACAAAAAGTTAGGCATTCGGAATCACTTCAATTAGGGAACGTTTGGAAAGCCTTACTGTTTGAAGAAATATTACAAACTTTTCAACCTACGCAGTATTTAAGAAAGTTTGTAACACCTCCATCTGGCATTTTTAACTTGGCTGAATGGCAACAGCTTAAAAGCAGACAATGAAAGACACCAAAACGACCGCCCATGGGCGGTTTTTTTATGCCTGCAACTCATCATCAGAACTATCGGCCAAGGCTGGTGGCTCTGCTAATGGTTTGCCTATCAATCGAACAGAGTGAGGGATTCATGAAACAGACCAAACAATTTCAAATGGCAAAGCTTTATCGTGGCGGTATGGTTCTTTGGCTTTGCTGTCGCCGTCGATGGCGAGATCATTGGCAGGCAGGTTAGTTCAAACATCGAGACGCTACCTGGCTCAATGCCCGTGATTAACGCTCAATTCATGCTGACCGAAAGCGAGGTTGAGAACCCCATCGTTGTTCATCTGGATCAGGACGAACCGCCATCATGAAAGAGCCAAGAATATACGGCAGTCGATGGAACAAGGCGCGACTGACCTTTCTTCGTGACAACCCCCTGTGTGTGATGTGTCAGGAGCAACGACGCGTTACTGCCGCGACCGTAGTGGACCACAAGGTGCCGCACAAGCTTAAGGCCGCCATGAAGTCAGGCGACTCTTTGGCTGTGAAGAAGGCTCAGAAACTTTTCTGGGACAAGGGCAACTGGCAGGCACTCTGCGATACCCACCATAGCGCCACCAAGCAGCGCATGGAAAAGAGCGGCGTTGTCATCGGCTGTGATGCCAGCGGCTACCCTTTAGACCCAAACTTACACTGGAGTAAGTGATGACCGAAGAGCAGCAAACCATCCTGATGTTTAAAGGACTGATAGCCTCGTTACCGGCAGATAGTCAGGCAAATTTCAAAGATGCCGAGCAAAAAATCCAACAGGTGCTCGACGATTACCCTGATGGCGAAGGAACGTTGGCACTAGGCTTTATTGGTGCGCAGTTACAGGCCGGTCCTGAAATGATTACCAAGTGAAACTATTACCCCTCAAATGACAATCATTCTCATTTTCATGAGGGGGGAGGGTAAATCTCTGAGGCGCACGCCTCTAAAGACCGCTCGCATCCTTTTAATTTAACGCTAACCCGATTTTTTCAGTTTTATAGGTGTTGACATATGGCAGAAAAACGAACCCGCTCGGACAGTTCGACGGCGGCGCTTCAGGCCATGCAAAATGCAACTGTGGGCACCATCCACCCCCAGAACATGCGGGTTTGGAGAAAAAAGCCGAACCATTTTGGCATGACAATATCAGATCCAAAGCGTTGGATAGCTGGACGCCGGCCGATCTGCTGGCCGCTGCGGAACTTGCAAATAACCAGCTTTATATCACCGTTTTACGCAAGGATTTGCGTAAGGAAGAGCGCGTGAGGGGGAAGGCCGTAACGAAGCGCTTATCAAGGACCTGCGTAAGCAGATTGTTGAATTGCAGCGAACTATCCTCGCCCAGCGCCGTGATCTACAGATTCACTCGCACGCCACCAACGGTGAAAGCCGCGACCAAAAGAAGCGTAACCAGAATGATCACAACGCCAGAAGAACGTCCGAACGGCATCAGGCCGGAGATGACAATTTGCTGGCCTTCCCCAAACACGGATAATTACCTATGACGCGAGGTGAGCGTGTAATAGCGTTCATCGAACGTTATTGCGTAGTGCCGGAGGGTAAGTTAATCGGGCAACCGATGCGGCTGGATGATTTCCAGAAAGATTTTATCCTCGCCGTCTACGACAATCCCGTCGGCACGGATATGGCAATTTTGAGCATTGCCCGAAAAAATGGAAAGACGGGGCTGATTGCCGGCATTCTTCTCGCCCACCTGGTGGGGCCGGAGGCGGTACAGAACTCGCAGATTGTCAGCGGGGCTTTGAGTCGTGAGCAGGCATCCATTGTTTTCAATCTGGCCGTGAAAATGGTTAACCTGAATCCCGACCTTCAGGAAATCGTTCATATCACGCCCAGCGGTAAAAAGCTTATCGGTCTGCCCTGCAACGTCGAATATAAGGCGCTGTCTGCAGAAGGCAAAACCACACACGGTCTTTCTCCCATTCTGGCGATTCTGGACGAAACCGGTCAGGTGCGTGGTTCACAGGATGACTTCATCGATGCCATTACCACGGCGCAGGGTGCACACGAAAACCCTCTGCTGATTGTGATTAGCACGCAGGCTGCAAACGACGCCGACCTACTGAGCATCTGGATTGACGATGCGGTCAAATCCGCCGATCCCCATATCGTGTGCCACGTGTACGAAGCGCCCAAAGATGCCGACATTAGTAAGCGAGACAGCTGGCTGGCAGCAAATCCGGCGCTGGGCACGTTCAGGTCGGAAAAAGATATGGCGCGGCAGGCGGAGAAGGCAGGCCGCATGCCGAGTTTTGAAAATACCTTCCGAAACCTGAATCTTAATCAGCGCGTGTCTACGGTTTCCCCGTTTATCTCCCGCAGCGTGTGGGAGTCGTGCGGTGAACCACCGGTCAACACTTCACGCAAGTGGTTTGCGGGGCTGGATTTGTCGGCGCGTAATGACCTTACTGCGCTGGTTATTGCCGGTCCAGACGATGACGGGATTTGGGACATTTTCCCGTTTTTCTGGACGCCAGAAAAAACGCTGGTGGAGCGTGCCAAGACAGACCGTGCGCCCTACGACGTATGGGTTAAGCAGGGCTTCCTACGAACCACACCTGGTGCGTCGGTCGATTACTCCTTTGTCGTCAATGAAATCGCCGAAATTCTTGGCGAGTTCGACCTGACGTCGATGGCCTTCGACCGTTGGCGCATCGAGCAATTCAAAAAAGATTGCGACAACATTGGGCTGACGCTTCCGCTTGTCCAGTTCGGTCAGGGCTTCAAGGACATGGGACCGGCGGTCGATACCCTTGAATCACTGATGCTGAATGGAAGGGTGCGACACGGAATGCATCCGGTGCTGACCATGTGTGCCGTTAACGCCGTAGTAGTCAAGGACGCTGCAGGAAACCGAAAATTGGACAAGTCAAAGGCGACCGGCCGCATTGACGGCATGGTGGGGCTGACAATGTCAGTAGGTGCCGCAAATGGTGAAGTCACCGAACAAGGTGGTGATTTCGAGGACTTCATATTCAAACCGTTGAGCATGTGATGGAAGAAAATAATTACAGCATTGACCTTCGTACCAATCGCGGCTGGTTTGCACGCCTTCAGTCGTGGTTTGTCGGTGGACGTCTCGTTACCCCAAATCAAGGTTCGCAATCCGGTCCCGTATCGGCATCCGGGCATCTCGGGGATTCAGCCGTTAATGATGAACGGGTGTTGCAGATATCAACGGTTTGGCGCTGCGTCAGCCTTATTTCGACGCTCACTGCCTGCCTGCCTCTGGATGTTTTCGAAACTGACAAGGATAACAATCGCAGCAAGGTTGACATGAACAACCCGCTGGCGCGTCTGCTGCGCTACTCGCCCAATCAATACATGACTGCGCAGGAATTTCGTGAAGCCATGACGATGCAGCTCTGTTTCTACGGCAACGCCTACGCGCTGGTGGAAAGAAACAGCGTGGGTGACGTGATAAGCCTGCTCCCGCTTCAGTCAGCAAATATGGACGTGAAGATGGTCGGCAAAAATTTGGTCTATCGCTATCAACGCGATGCGGAATATGCCGATTTTACCCAAAGGGAAATTTTTCACCTCAAGGGGTTCGGGTTTACCGGCCTGGTCGGCCTGTCGCCGATAGCCTTTGCCTGCAAGACGGCCGGCGTTGCGGTGGCAATGGAAGATCAGCAGCGTGATTTCTTCGCCAACGGCGCAAAGTCGCCGCAGATACTTTCAACCGGTGACAAGGTTCTGGCCAAGGAACAACGCGACCAGTTGCAGGAAAATTTCAAGGAAATTGCCGGCGGGCCGGTGAAAAAGCGCCTGTGGATCCTCGAAGCGGGATTTAGCAATGCTCCTATCGGTGTCACGCCGCAGGATGCCGAGATGATGGCATCAAGAAAGTTTCAGGTCAGCGAGCTGGCGCGATTCTTCGGCGTTCCGCCGCATCTGGTGGGTGACGTGGAAAAGTCTACGAGCTGGGGAACGGGCATTGAGCAGCAAAACCTCGGGTTTCTTCAGTACACCCTTCAGCCGTTTATCTCGCGCTGGGAAAACAGCATCCAGCGCTGGCTTTTAAAGCCTGCCGACGTGGGCAGGCTACATGCCGAACACAATCTGGACGGGCTGCTGCGTGGCGATTCAACCGCGCGTGCGGCTTACATGAAGGCAATGGGTGACGCCGGCTTGCGAACCATCAATGAAATGCGGCGCACCGACAACATGCCGCCGCTTGCCGGAGGCGATGTAGCCACTCGACAGTCGCAAAACGTTCCGTTAACGGATTTAGGCAAACAGGACCCCGCTAAAAGCGGGGTTTAGTTTTTATGGGGGTAACGATGCGCAGCATCAACAAGACACTCGCCTTTGACCAGGCAGAAATCAAGTTCTCCGGAGACGGCACGCAGGGGATTTTTGAAGGCTACGCGTCGGTATTCAACAACACCGATTCGGACGGCGACATCATCCTGCCTGGTGCATTTAAAAAAGCGCTGACCAGTCAGTCCCGCAAGGTCGCGATGTTCTACAACCACCGTACGTGGGAAATGCCGGTCGGCAAGTGGGATAGCATCGAGGAAGACAGCAAGGGATTGCTGGTTCGTGGCGTACTAACCCCAGGACATTCCCAGGCAAACGACCTCAAGGCGGCGATGAAACACGGCACGGTCGAAGGAATGTCGGTAGGTTTCAGTGCCACAAAGGATGACTTCACCCTGAGCGCTTCGGGGCGAATTTTCAAAAGCGTGGCGGCGCTGCGTGAAATCAGTATTTGTACCTTTCCGGCCAACGAGCTTGCGGGCGTCAGTTCCCTGAAAAGCATCGACGGCGTGGAAACCATTCGCGATGCGGAGGAGTGGCTGAGGGACTCAGTCGGCCTATCAAAATCGGAAGCACAGGGCTTTATTGCCCGTATCAAGTCCGCAGTTCGGAGCGAGTCCGGAGGCGACGACCCTGAAATATCTGCTCTTTTGCAGAGCATTAAAACCTTCTCACCACTCCAAACAGGAAAATAACAATGTCTGAATTAGCTGAAATTCAAAAGGCCATCGCCGACTCCCAGAAAAACGTGACTCAGTTGTTTGAAGCACAAAAGCATGAAATCGAAGCCACCGGTAAAATCTCCAAGGAATTGCAGGGCGATTTGGCAAGGGTTCAGGATGAAATGAAATCTTCCGGCGCACGCCTGTTCGATTTGGAGCAGAAACTGGCCGCCGGCGCAGAAAATCCGGAAACCAAAAAATCCTTTGCCGAGCGTGCTTCGGAAGGTCTGGTCAAATCATGGAACGGTAGCGCAGGCCGTTTTGACGCCAAAACCTTCAACAAGTCTCTGGGAAGCGACGACGCTTCCGCCGGCTCGCTTATCCAGCCAATGCAGGTGCCTGGTATTGTGATGCCTGGGCTGCGTCGTCTTACCATCCGTGACCTGCTGGCGCAGGGCCGTATTTCCAGCAACTCACTGGAATACGTTCGTGAAGAGCTGTTTACCAATAGCGCCGCATCGGTGAAGGAGAAGGCACTGAAGCCGGAATCCGACATCAAGTTCAGCAAGCAAACGGCGAACGTTAAAACGGTAGCACACTGGATCCAGGCATCCCGTCAGGTCATGGACGATGCACCGATGCTGCAATCCTATGTCAACAACCGCCTGATGTACGGCCTGGCGCTGAAAGAAGAGGAGCAGTTGCTGAACGGTGAAGGCAGCGGTGACGATCTGGAGGGCCTCAACTTTGTGGCCACCGCTTATGACGAAACGCTGAATGAAACCGGCGACAGCCGCGCCGACCTGATTGCCCACGCAATTTATCAGGTGACCGAATCCGAGTTCAGCGCCTCCGGCATCATCCTCAATCCACGTGACTGGCACAGTATCGCGCTGCTGAAAGATGAGCAGGGACGCTACCTGTTCGGCGGCCCTTCGGCATTTACCAGCAACGTTATGTGGGGCCTGCCGGTCGTGCCTACCCGTGCGCAGGCGGCAGGTACCTTTACCGTCGGCGGTTTCGATATGGCTTCGCAGGTTTGGGATCGCATGGATGCCAGCATCGAGGTGAGCCGTGAAGACCGCGACAACTTCGTTAAAAACATGCTGACCATCCTGTGTGAAGAACGCCTGGCGCTGGCGCACTATCGTCCGAAGGCGCTTATCAAGGGCAGCTTTACTGCACCGGCTGCCGCGTAATTAACTTGTGGGAGGGGGCGGGTGACCGCCCCAATAGCCGATGGCGATTACCGTGACAGATTTGGTCGATATCGAAGAGCTTCGACAGCACATCGAATTCGACGGTGATGACCGCGATGCATTAATCAGACGCTACGCGCAGGGCGCATTGGAACTTTGCCTAAAGTGGTGTGACAACCCCGCGTGGAAGGTTGCAGGTGATATTCCTGCACCGGTTGTCAACGCCACGCTACTCGTCTTTGCAGACTTGTTTGAACATCGGACAAGTCAAAGTGAAGTGCAGCTTTATGATAACCGCGCAGCCCAAAACCTGATGTGGCCTTACCGCTGCTTTCGCGACAGTCAGCCAGTCGAAAAGGGAGACGGATAATGGAGCCAGGGCGCTTTAGACATCGCGTCATTATTCAGACGCTGAAGACTATCCGTTCGCCTTCGGGCCAGCCGGTAGAGGAGTGGGTGGATTCGCCTCCCGTATCTGCCGAGGTCAAGGCTATTTCGGGGGCCGAACTTATGAGGTCGGGTGCCGAGCTTGCAGAGGCAAAATATCGTGTCTGGATGAGATACAGAGACGATATCGATGCCACGTCGCGATTGTTGTTTCGCGGACAAATCTTCGAGATAACATCGCCGCCGATGCCCAATGCCAAGTTCAGCCGACTGGAAATCCTTTGCGGCGCAGGAGTTAAACAATGATTGGTGCAAATCTTGATTTTGGCGACCTGCTCAGGCTTACCGAGGATTTGGACACACTGAGCAAGTCGGAAACGAAGCAGGTACTGAATAAGGCCGCACGCGCCGGTGCCGAGGTGCTGAGAGCCGCGGTCGAAAACAATGCACCAGTACGCACGGGCAAGTTAAAAAGGAACGTTGTCGTCCTGAGCAGAAAATCGGGACCCGGCGAGGCGGTGGCCGGCGTGCATATTCGGGGCACCAATCCGTCAGGGACCAACAGCGATACGACCACCAAAGGGTCTAGCCAAAACAATGCCTTTTACTGGCGATTTATCGAATTGGGTACGTCGAAAATGCCTGCAAATCCCTTTGTCCGTCCGGCGTACGATACCAATCAGGAATTGGCGGCTCAGGCAGGTTTCGACATGCTGAATGCAGCCATTGATGAGGTATTGTCGAAATGACCGAATCACAAATCTATCCGTTGTTGGCCACGTTGTGTAAAGGGAATGTTTTTCCTTATGTAGCGCCGCAGAAAACGCTCGCACCGTGGATCGTGTTTAGTCTCCCGACGGAAACGGGTGATGACGTGTTGAACGGACAGTCTGGCTATACCTCGACGTCGCTACAGGTTGATGTCTATGCCAAGACTATCGACGAGGCCAACGAAATTCATCGTCAAGTCGCGTTGGCCATAAACCCCTTGATGCCTGTTTCGCTGATGAAAACAAAGAGCTATGAATCGGACACTGGCCTTAATCGGGTCACTGTCGAAGTGCAGGTTTAATTGTATCCGCTTTATCAACCATCACCGCCTACGGGCGGTTTTTTTATGTCTGGAGAAAACTAATGGCCAGTAAGTACGAAAAAACGCAAGGCACCAAGGTGAGCATTTCGAGTGCCGTTGCCACCGAGGCAAACCCGACCGGCGCAACCTGGCTTGATGCCGAATGTGCAACGAAAGAAATCAGCTTTACCGGCGGACAGAAGGCCGACATTGACGTGACCACACTCTGTTCTACCGAACAGGAAAATACCAACGGTCTGCCGGCTCAGGCCGAAATAACTATTTCCCGTAACTGGAGCGGTGACGAAGATGCGCAGGAGGCATTGCAAGCTGCCTACGACAACGACGAACTTCGTGCGATCCGCGTGATTTTCCCGTCCGGCAACGGCTATGCCTATCTTGCCGAGGTTCGTCAGAACTCCTGGTCTGCCTCGACGTCCGGCATTGTTACTGCATCGTACACCTTGCGTATCAAGGGAAAACCGGTGCGCATTCGTCCGGCAACTCTCTAAGCGGCAGCCGCCGCTTTTCTCCCGATCATATGGAATAAATTCGAATGACCAATAAATCTGCCAAACCTTCTCTACGCGAACTCGCCCTGGCCCCGCTTTCCGGTTTCCGTAAAAAAGAAGTATTCGTACCCGATTGGGGCGTTACGGTAACTGGTTCGTGAGCCTTCGGCCGCAGGGTGGCTCGAATGGCGTCAACTTTTCGAGCTACCGGATGATGAGGGCGATCAGCCTAATCCTGATACCGAACAGGAAAATTCAAAAGAGGCTGCGCTACCGCTCACAGCTGCACAGCAGGCAAATCGCAACTTGAAGTCCGACGTGATCCTGTTTATCGACATTCTGCTGGATGAAGACCTGAAACCCGTGTTTACGCTGGCAGATAAGGAAAAAGTTGAAGCCATTTACGGTCCGGTACATTCCCGCTTGCTTCGCCAGGCGCTGGATCTTGGCCGCTCGGAAGACATCGAAAAAAGTCCGAACCCCAGGAACCCTCTTCCTGATGACGCTTGCGCTCCGATTGGGGCGCACGCTTCAAGAACTGAAAGAAACGCTGACGGCTACGGAGCTTAAGATGTGGATGGAGTTCGATAAGGTCAACCCGATTAGCGACCGGCGCGGAGACAGGCAGGCGGCCCAGATTACGGCGGCAATTTTCAATGCCCAGGGTGGAAACGTGAGTTTGGAAGACGCCACATTGCAGTGGGGTGTTGAGCCTGAAGAAGCGGACGATAGCAATGGGCTGGAAGGATTCCTCGGGAAATTGGCCGACTAATTTTTATTAAAAATGTTGGTTAGAACTAAGAATAAAAGTACATAAGTTGATCTAAATCCCCTCCTTGATAGTATGTCACTTATAAATACCAAGGAGGTTTTATTTTGAAAAAAGTTTCATCACTGCGTTTATATGCATGTTCATTACGAGTTGTTCACGACCAGTTCCTGAATTGGTAGATAGCGTAGACTCGGATTTAAGGCTTGCTAAAATATATAGTACTAACGATTTTAACTTAGCACAGTTGAAAGCAGATAGACTTTGTGGGAACAAATCTTATTATTTAAAAATAGTTTACGATAGTGAGAAAGATATAAATTCAAAATACCCAGATTTGGTGCCGTATGTTGGATTACCTTTTAGCTGTGATGTTAAAGGTGCTGCAACAGCAGGGAATTTAGAAGCAAAAAAAATAGTAGAGGCTGAGAGAGAGAAACTCTATAAAGATTTGGATGCAGCTTATAGGCATCAATATGAGGTTCATAAAGCTTATGCCAAGAAGTATGGGGGCGATACTTATAGCGTTGAATTACCCGATGGTAGTATAGAAGCCCATAGTTTCGATAGTGATGGTAGCGCTTGTCACAGTAGCGCAAATCAATTCGGGGGTGAAACCTACTGCGATTGATAAATATTTATCACCCGATTATTAATTGAATTAACACACCCGCTTCGGCGGGTTTTTTATTAGGTGAAGCATGGCAACTTTACGCGAATTAATCATCAAAATATCCGCCAACTCTACTTCATTTCAGAGTGAGATAGCGCGTGCCTCCCGAATGGGCGAGAACTACTATCGAACTATGGAGCAGGGTAGTCGTCGCGCGGAGTCTGCATCACGACAAAGCCAACGCGCTATTTCAGAGTTGAATGAAGAATTGTCAGGCATTGGTGAAATGGCCAAAGGTGTGGCCGGAGTATTTGCCGGCGCGTTTGCCACGGGCCACCTTATTGGTCTGGCGGATGAATGGAATCAGGTTAATGCGCGTTTAAAACAAGCCTCAAACTCCACTTCTGATTTTAGTAAAAACCAAAGTGCACTGATGGCTATCAGTCAGGCGACTGGTACGGCATTCGGAGATAATGCCAACCTTTTCGCGCGGTTCTGCTGCTTCAATGCGTGAATTCGGCTATCAGTCACAAGATGTTCTCAACGTCACGGAAGCAGTCGCGACGGGATTAAAATTATCAGGGGCCAGTGCAGAGGAAAGCGGCTCAGTCATCACGCAGTTCAGCCAGGCATTGGCGCAGGGCGTGCTACGCGGCGAAGAATTCAACGCAGTAAATGAGGCCGGTGACCGTGTTATTCGCGCCCTGGCCGCGGGAATGGGCGTTGCTCGAAAAGACCTTAAATCAATGGCGGATCAGGGGCAGCTGACCATTGATAAGGTTGTGCCGGCGCTTATAAGCCAATTGGGGAAACTGCGTGGTGAATACCAAAGCTTGCCAGCTTCGGTAAGTGGTTCAGTCACTAAGGTAGAAAACGCCTTTCAGGCATGGGTGGGCGCTCAAAACCAGACTACGGGTTCCACGGCAAAGCTCAGTGTAATACTCGACGGATTAGCCAATAACATTGATACCGTTGCCTCGTCATTGGGTATTTTAGTTGGCTTGGGTGCAGCGCGTTATTTCGGTGGCATGGCTTCGGGGATTGTCTCTGCTACAGGAGCGATGGTGGCAGCACAGCGCAGTGAAGTCGCCTTGGCCGCCGCGCAGGTTCGGGGTACACAGGTTGCGACTGCTCGAGCGCGTGCAGCGGTATACCGTGCCCAACAAGCAAAAGCGGCCGCGACCTCCGCAGACCTACAGGCAGCGGCAGAAAAAGGCTTAGTGCGGCGCAGGCGCAAGTTACTCGAAACACTGCTGCCCGTGAAGCGGCGCAAAATCGTTTGAACTCAGTTACATCGGTAGGTATGCGGCTTGCTGGTGGGATGTTGAGTGCTGTCGGAGGTATTCCAGGTATAGTTTTAGGATTGGGAGCTGCTTGGCTTTATTCATATCAAAAAACCGAGCAGGCGCGGCAGGAGGCGCAGGAATACGCAAAAACCATTGATGATATTAAACAAAAAACTAGTTCGATGGCCTTACCCGAGGCTGATAATAGCCTACAAAACACTCAAAAATCCTATGATGAACAAAACAGGCTGGTAGAAGAGCAGGCTGATAAAGTTAGAAAATTAAAGAATGAAATTGCCGGTTATCAAAAAATAGTTTCGAATCCGGGGCTGACCGAATTGGCATTTGGCATGAGTTCGAGTGACGCAGCGAGTGCACTGAGCGAGGCAACCCAAAAACTTGCTGTGGAGCAGGAAAGGCTCACTGAGATGCAGTCCAAATCTCAACAGATTCAGGAAGTATTGGAAGGTTTGGAAAACCGGCGAGTCACTTTGATCCGTCAACAGGCAGCGGAGCAAAACTTGGCTTATCAGTCGCTGGTAATGATGAACGGGCAACATACCGAGTTTAACCGCCTTCTAACTCTGGGAAACTCCCTACTGCAAACTCGTTCAGGTCTTGTAACTGCGCCCATGCGGTTACCGCAGGTTGATGTCTCGACCCAAGACCAACAAACGTTATTACAGAAACAGCAGCAGGCAGAACTGGCAGGCTTGACAGGACTCGCAAGAGTGCGAAAGCAGGCCCAGTTCGAACTTCAAAAAATGGGTAGAACAGGCCCTGAAAACGCCACCTACGCTATTGACTACACCCACGCGGCAGAAAATGAATATTACAACACCCAGAATGTGGCCAATGCAAAAAAGGCGGCCACCGATGCCACCAATGCCCACAACAAGGCGGAGCGAGAAGCCGCTCAGGTAGCAGAACAATATTCACGTAAAGTTGCCGATCTCAGTATTGCCATCGAAGTTCAAAAGGTCAGGTCTAAGGAGGGTGAGGACGCCGCCGAACTGTACGCTGCTTCGCATCAGGCCGGAACAAAGTGGACCGATGAACAAATCAAGTCAGTGCGTAGCCTGTCCACTGAATATGCAAAGTGGAATCAAAAGGCTGATGAAAACGTCAAGAAACAGAGAGACCAGGCAGAGGCGCTCAAGGATCTGGGGAGGCGGCAAGGAAATACCGTGATGATGCCCAGCTCAACAGAGATACGGCAGGGCTTAGCGACCGTCAGCGTCAGATGTATGAAGATCGCCAACAGGTAGGGCGCGTATTTGCCAAGACCAATACTGACTCTCCAGCGGCAATCGCCGCATACAATGACGCACTGAAAGCTCTGGGTGAAAAAATAAGTCAATTGCCGCCGCGCAAGCCGATTGGCAATCAGGGATCAGCAAAGGTTATAGCAACTGGATGGAAAGCGTCAGCAATATCAGCGGCACGGTATCTCAGGGAATTGAGAACACCATGTCAAGCGCACTGGACAACACGGCGGCCATGCTGACCGGCAGTAAAGCCGACTGGAAAAGCTGGGGGCTATCGGCGCTGCAAATGATAGCCAAAGTCGGCCTGCAAATGGCGATTGTTGGTTCAATGGGCGGCGGTAAATCCTCCGGCCTGTTCGGTTCATTGGTCAATGGGGTGGCCGGATATCTTGGTGGGTCAACGAGTACCGCCGCCGCTGCAGGAGGCTCGACGGGATTCAGTACCGGTGCTTACAGCAACCTGGCATTTAATGCCAAGGGCGGCGTCTATGACTCGCCGTCCTTGAGTGATTTTAGTAACGGCGTGTACGACAAGCCCCAGATGTTCGCGTTTGCAAAAGGTGCAGGGATATTTGGCGAGGCGGGGCCGGAGGCCATTATGCCGCTGACGCGTTCTGCCGATGGTTCCCTTGGCGTCAGGGCGATTGGCGGCGGTGACAGCGGGGCTAAAAGTGCAGGTTCTACCACAATACACGTGGAGGTCCCCGTTACCTTGGTTCAGGGGGGATACCGGTGGGGCCTCGTCATCGGATCCTTCAGGCATCGCCGCACAGCTTTCAGGTATCGTCCAAAGGGAAGTGTCTGACAGATTTCGCAAGGAAATTGCTCCAGGTGGTTTGTTGTACAATATGAAATAGCTCCTCTTCAATGCTTAACTTTCTTCCCGCTTCGGCGGGTTTTTATAGGTGAAACATGGCTACCGACACTTTCACATGGTGCGTTCAGGTCAATGCGTCCGAGGAAATCAAGGTTTCCAGCCTGCAGGCGCAGTTCGGCGACGGATATAAACAGGTAGCCGAGAACGGCATTAATTCGGCGGCCCAAACGTGGACCCTGTCATGCAACGGCAAACTTGACGACATGAGGCCGGTGCGTGCCTTTTTAAAAAGTCACGTCACGGCGTCTTTCTGGTGGGTTAATCCGTGGGGGAGAGAAATCTCTACAGGGTGACATCGGATTCTATCAAGCCGACATTCGTGAACGGTAATTTCGTCGGCATTGCTTTTGTGTTCGAGCAGGCGGTTCGCCCCTAAATTACTGTCAGGTTATCAGAGGCTGCCCACGGGCGGCCTTTTTCATTTGGAGCAACCATGAACTTTACGCAGGACGTGCAGGCGCTCGAGCCTGGTCAACTTATTACGCTGATTGAAATCGACGGGGCAGAGTTCGGGCTTGATAGTGTATTGAGATTTCATGCACACAATATTTCTCTTTCCGGCTGGAAATCCTTTGCCGCCGACAACCTGCCTTCCATTATCTGGCAGGGCCATGAATACGATCCGCACCCCTACGAACTAACAGGCCTTGAGCTGTCGAGTACCGGCTCGCAGCCAACGCCGACGCTTTCCGTGGGCAACGTCGGAAACAACGTCACCGCGCTGTGCCTGCAGTATGACGATATGGTCAAGGCCAAGGTCAAAATCCATACCACGCTTGCCAGGTATCTCGATGCCGCGAACTGGACTGCAGGTAACCCCAACGCCAGCCCGACGGAGGAGCGCGTTCAGCTTTTTTATATCAATTCCAAAAAGGCCGAAACCCGCGTGCAGGTCGATTTCGAACTGTGCTCGCCTTTTGACGTACAGAGCCTTCAACTGCCGACGCGGCAAATCACCCCCGTTTGCACCTGGTGTATGCGCGGATGGTATCGCACAGGGACGGGCTGCGATTACAACGGGAATGCCTACTTTATGAAAGACGGCACGCCGACCGACAATCCGGCGCTCGATGTCTGCGGCGGTCGGCTTACGGACTGTAAAAAACGTTTTGGCGACACCAGCCCGTTACCCTTCGGCGGCTTCCCGGCTGCAAACCTACAGGGGAAATAACCATGCGTGAAAAGCTGATGAACGAGATCCGGGCGCATGTAGCCGAGCAATATCCCAGCGAAGCCTGCGGCCTCGTTGTCCAGACCGGCACGTCACAAATCTTTTTCAGGTGCCGCAACGTGGCCGATAACCCAGGTGACAACTTCACCGTGTCGCCCGACGACTACCTCGCCGCCTCTTCGCGGGGTGAGATTATTATGGTTGTCCATTCACACCCCGACGTGGTGCAGCTTATCCCGTCGGAGTTGGACCGTATCCAGTGCGATCACTCGGGCATCGAGTGGGGGATTATGTCGTGGCCGGACGGCGATTTCTGCACGCTGTCCCCTCGCGGAGATCGGGAGCTGGCCGGTCGCCGCTGGGTACTCGGTCATGCCGACTGCTGGTCGCTCATCATGGACTATTACCGAATAGAGCACGACATCACGGTAAAAAATTATTCGGTCGAACGGGAGTGGTGGGTGGACGGTGACGAAAACCTGTATGACGACAACTGGCAGGCCGAGGGTTTTGTCGAAGTGGATCCGGCATCCATGCAGGTGGGGGATATGGTGATGATGCAGGTTCAGTCCTCGGTGACCAACCACGCCGCCATTTATCTGGGTGACAACATCATCCTTCATCATCTGGCCGGCAATCTTTCCTCACGCGTGCCTTACGGCAAATATTATCGGGACCGCACGGTGCGTGTCGTGCGCAGAAAGGAGCTGATGAATGATCAAGACCATGACGCTTGAGGGGGCGGCCGGTAAACAGTTTGGCCGCATACACCGCTATCACGTATCGGACGTTAACGAGATGATCCGGGCGATGTGTTCGCAGGTGAAGGGCTTTAAAAGTATCTCTCCAACGCCCACCTCAGCGGCGTGAAATTCGCCTTTTACAGCGGCAACAACAATATTTCCGTGGAAGAGTTCGAGATGACCGGCGCAGCCGAGCATTTTCGTATGGTCCCCATCATCGAGGGGGCAAAACGGGGCGGGACGCTGCAAATCGTGATCGGGGCCGTTGCCCTGGTTGCGGCTTTCTTTACCGCTGGCGCATCGTTTGCAGCATTTGCGGCGGCCAGCGGTATCAGTGCCACCGCCGTCACCGCGACCACCACTGCGCTGGTGGGAATTGGTCTGAGCATGACGCTGGGCGGCGTGGTGCAGTTGCTCACCCCGCAGGCCAAATATGATGTCGGTGCCTCGTCCAGCGCCGACAACAAGGCAAACTATGCCTTCGGCTCGGCGGTCAATACCGTGGCAATGGGGTATCCCGTACCGCTGCTTTACGGCCAGCGGGAAATCGGCGGGGCCATCATCAGCGCCGGCATCTTTTCCAGCGACCAGCAGTAATTTCCTGTCGATTTTAACCTACCCGCTATGGCGGGTTTTTTTATGGGTGAAACATGCAACAACACGATGCTGAAGCCGTGATCCGTGGTGCCAAGGGCGGTGGCGGTAGTGCCTATACGCCTGTTGAACAGAGTGACGATTTACTCTCGGAAGCCAAGCTTAAAATGGTGATTGCGTTGTCCGAGGGAGAAATTCAGGGCGAACTGGTGGCCCAGCAAATTTTTCTGGACGATACCCCGCTGGCGAACGACGACGGGACCTATAACTTTACCGGCGTAAATTGGGATTATCGCGTCGGGACGCAGGATCAGGATTATCTGCAGGGCTTGCCGGAAATCGACAACGAGTCCTCGGTGTCAATCGAAGTGAAATCGACATCACCCTGGACACGCCAGTTTTCCAATCTGTCTCTTGATGCCGTACGCATCAAGTTGAGCCTGCCCGTCCAGTATAAATATCAGGACAACGGGGACATGGTGGGATCGGTGACGCAGTATGCCATTGACCTTTCGGTTGACGGCGCGGCCTATACCACCGTGGTAAACGGCACTTTCGACGGGAAAACCACGTCGGAATATCAGCGCGATCATCGCATCAACCTGCCGACGGCCACGTCTGGATGGAATATTCGCGTGCGCCGTATCACCGCCGATTCGACCTCGACCAAGCTGGTGGATGCGTTCAAGGTGTTTTCCTTTGCCGAGGTTATCGACAGCAAACTGCGCTATCCGAACACGGCGTTGCTTTATATCGAACTCGACTCCAGCCAGTTTAACGGCAGCGTGCCGAAAACTACCTGCAAACCCAAGGGTAAACTCATTCGGGTACCCACCACCTACGATCCGATTAACCGGACTTACAGCGGGACGTGGGCGGGTGATTTCAAGATTGCCTACAGCAATAATCCGGCATGGATTTTCTATGACCTGGTGCTCGATGAGATCTACGGCATGGGGAACCGCGTCGATGCGTCGATGATTGATAAATGGGAGCTGTACAGCATTGCGCAGTACTGCGACGAACCCGTTTCCAACGGGGCCGGCGCGACCGAACCGCGCTTTACCTGCAACGTTTTTATTCAGAGCCAGCAGGATGCCTACACCGTATTGAAAGACCTGGCCGCAGTGTTCAGGGGGATAACGTTCTGGGGCAACGATCAGATTTATGTTCGCGCCGACGTGCCGCAGGACGACGTCGATTTTACCTACCACAGCGCCAACGTCATTGATGGGCTGTTTACCTATGCCGGCGGGTCCTATAAAAACCGCTATACCTCCTGTCAGGTGGGTTGGTCAGATCCGATTAACCACTACACCGACACCATTGAAAGCGTTTACGACGCCGACCTGGTGGAGCGCTATGGCTGGAACGAAACGCAGCTGACCGCGGTGGGCTGCACCTCTCAAAGCGAAGCGCACCGCCGTGGGCGCTGGGTGCTGCTGTCCAACGCCAAGGACGGCACCGTTTCATTCGGCGTGGGCCTCGATGGCTATATCCCGATGCCGGCGGAAATTATCGGAATTGCCGATCCTTTCCGTGCCGGTAAGGCAAACGGCGGGCGTATCAAGTCGGTTGCGGGCAATAGCATCACCGTGGACCGCGCGGCAGACTATGGCGTTGGCGACCGGATGGTGGTGAACCTGCCGGACGGTACGGCACAGACGCGCACCATCAGCGCCGTCAGTGCGGACAAAAAGACCTTTACCGTGGCGACCGCCTATCGCATGACGCCGGTGGCCGGTGCCGTCTGGGCCATTGACAGCGATAATCTGGCTATCCAGTATTTTCGTATTACGTCTATCGGCATGAACAACGACGGGACGTTTACCGTCTCGGGTGTGCAGCACGATCCGAACAAATATCGCTACATCGACGATGGGGTCAAGGTCGATGCCGCGCCAATCACCATTACGCCAACCAGCGTGATGAAGGCACCGGCAAACATCGTGATCACCGAAGTGGACCACGTCGCCCAGGGTCTGACGGTCGCCACGTTGCAGGCTTCGTGGGACAAGGTGGAGGGCGCAATCAACTACACCGCGCAGTGGAGAAAGGACAACGGCGAATGGGTCAACGTGGGCAAGACCAGCGCCCAGGGATTTGCCGTGCAGGGAATTTATGCGGGCGTCTACGATGTCAGGGTGCGGGCCGTCAACGCTTCCGAAGTCTCTTCCCCGTGGGGATATGCCGACTCCACGTCGTTAAGTGGCAAGGTAGGTAAGCCAGGCACGCCGCAAAATCTTCTGGCCACTGACGATGTGCTCTGGAATATCAATATCAGCTGGGCGTTTCCGGCCGGCAGCGGCGACACGGCCTACACGGAAATTCAGCAATCGACTACGGATGACCATCAAAACCCGCTGCTGCTGGTGACGGTGCCTTACCCGGGAGCAATCTATCAGCACGGGCCGTTACCGGCAGGGGTGCGCCGGTGGTACCGTGCCCGCCTGGTTGACCGTATCGGTAACGTGGGGGACTGGACTGACTTTGTCATGGGAACGTCGTCTATCAATACTTCCGAAATTCTGGACGACATTACCAATACGGTGCTCAATTCCGAGCTGGGCAAGCAACTGTTCTCGCGGGTTGACTCTGTCGAGGACAGCGTTGAAAGCCTTGGCGCCACGGTCAGTTCCGGCATTGATTCTATCAACAACATCAATACCCGTATTGACCAGACCAACGACTATCTTCAGCAGAACGTCACGGCGGCGGGGCAGCAGATAGCCGACGCCAATTCCCGTATCGAACAGGTAAACAGTGACCTTCAGGGCAAGGTTGATCAGACCAACGCCAACATTGACCAGGTTAACGGCTCTCTTCAGCAAAAAATCGAGGACATTACAGGCGGCGACGCCTCGTCGATTGCCGACGTAATCACGCAAATCGATACGTTGCAGGACGCCGACATGGCGCTGGGCAGCCGGATAGATGCCGTGGTCGCAAAAAATGAGGATAACGCAGCCGCTGTCGCCTCCGAAACCACCGCACGCACCGACGCCGACGCCGCATTAGGTTCGCGCATCGATACCGTCAATGCACAGGTAGGTGACAACAAGACGGCCATTACCAGTGAACAAAAGGCGCGTGCAGACGCCGACACCGCCCTGGGCAGTCGCATTGACAGCATCAAGGCCACGTCTGACGGCAACACGTCGGCCATCACCTCGGAGCAGAAAGCGAGAACGGACGCCGACAGTGCGCTGGGTAGCCGAATTGACTCTGTCAAAACGACCACCGACGGCAATACCTCGGCCATTGCCTCTGAAGCGTCGGCACGCACCACGGCGGATACCTCCCTCGGCACGCGGATTGACACGCTGAATACCACAGTGGGCAACAACACCACCGCCATTACGACCGAACAAAAGGCACGTTCGGACGCCGACACGGCGCTGGGCAGCCGCATTGATTCGATTAAAACCACAACCGACAGCAACACGTCGGCCATTACCACCGAGACGAAGGCACGTACCTCGGCGGATACGGCGCTGGGATCACGAATCGACAGTCTGACAACCACCGTTGGGAGCAATACAACGGCTATCACCACCGAACAGAAAGCACGCTCCGATGCCGACACGGCGCTGGGCAGTCGCCTTGACGCCATCAAAACGACTACCGACAGCAATACCTCGGCCATCACTTCCGAGGTATCGGCACGGACCACAGCCGACAGTGCGCTGGGTACGCGAATTGATAGCCTGACGACAACCGTCGGCAACAATACCACGGCAATAACCACCGAGCAGAAGGCACGGGCCGATGCCGATACCGCGCTGGGCAGCCGTATTGACGTAATCAAGACCACGACCGACAACAATACGGCGGCTATCACGTCCGAAGCCTCCTCCCGCACGACGGCCGACACGGCGCTGGGTAAGCGTATCGATGCCGTGCAGGCAACGACCGACGCGAATGTTGCGGCCATTTTATCGGAGTCCACCGCTCGGGCCGATGCCGATACCGCGCTGGGGACAAGGATTGATAGCGTGCAGGCGACGACAGGGCAAAACACGGCGGATATCACCAGCCTGCAGAGCGCCCAGACAACCACTGCCGGCGCGGTTGCCGACTTTACCCAGCAGACAGCGGCGTCGTTCAGCAGCGCCGCCGTGGCCGCCATTGAAAATGCGCTATCCAACGACAAGGATGCGCAAACTCAACGTGCTGTCTCGGGGAATATTCGCGCCCAGGTGGTGACAACCCAAAAAGCACAGGCCGATGCAGACAGGGCATTTGCACAGTACCAGCAGACTGTTCAGACCCAGTTTGACACCACGACCGCCGCGGTCCAGACCACGTCGTCTGCGGTAACGGATTTAAAGGGCAATGTTGCCGCCATGTACAGCATCAAGTTGGGGGTTACCAGCAACGGCACCTATTACGCGGCGGGAATGGGGATCGGCATCGAAAACACCCCGAACGGAATGCAAACCAACGTGGCGTTTCTGGCGAGTAACTTTACCGTGATGACCGATGTTAACGGTTCGCCCCGCGCCTTCTTTGCGGTGCGGAACGGCCAGACGTTTATGAATGAAGCCTTTATCCAGGACGGCACAATCGACAACGCCAAAATAGGGTCATTTATTCAATCGACCAACTATGACGGCGTTTCGAAGGGCTGGAGGCTGGATAAGGGCGGGACCTTCGTGAATTTCGGTTCGGACAATACCGGCAAGATGAAACAGACCAACAACCGCATAGCGATTGCCGATGCGGCGGGAAATCTTATCGTCGAGCTTGGCGTGATCACGGGAGCGTTCTGATGGCAATGGGCGCACGGCTTTATATAAACGGCACCTCTTTTGATGTCGTCAACGCGTTTCTGCCTTCCTATTACCTCGATATTATCAGCGGCACGGTGTCGGGTAGCAAAGCCCAGGCCGTGCCGACGGGGAAACTGATGAAGGCGGAAATATTTGCACTTTCAATGGGGGGAACAGGCACAGCGCCGAGCTATTCAATAAGCGGCAACGTGATTAGCTGGGCAAACCTTTCCTCTCAATATCAGCTTATTGTTTACGCGGAGTAATTTCATGGCTTACGGGATGTCCATACGGACCGACGCGGGGCAGTTCGTTGCCTCTCCCGACGTAACCCCGCTGCTGCTGGCACAGGTTATCGACTATGCCGTCCCCTCGGGCGGCAACGTTCAAATTCAGACCAACATTCCAAACGGGATTAACTGCATCGTTTTTCAGCGTGCAAGCGTTGCCGGATGTGGATGTTTCCTCAGCGTGGTAAACGGCTCGGTCAATAAGGTGATCAGTATTGGTAATGCGTCACCCACCGCGTCGCCGACGTTCACGGTCAGGTTTTATGTCTTTGCCAACATTGTGCTCAAGCGACCTTCCGTCGGGATCGTGTTCTATAAAAATGGCGTGTGCATTTATTCGGGCCGTAGCCTGCCGCTAAGGTTGCTTAGAGGATCCACGCAGTCAAATCCTGGCGTCCCCTGCGCTGTTGTGGGCGGATATCTGGATTATCAGTTCCAGCCCACGTCGCCAGGCAATAACTTTATCGGCGTAGACACAATTTTTGGTCTGTGCGCGAGCAATGCCGGTGTCGAGAGGGGAGCCATCATCGTCAGAAATACCTCATCCGGCATGGCGCTGTCGCCGCCGGTCATGAGCAACTATCTGTATATCGAGACGTCCTTCTACGACGCCTATTATCAAAATTCCCTCAGCTGAAACGTATATTCAAAACCCTCTATCAGTTTTGCGGCGCATGACTGATGCACACCTATTTTTGATTAAAAACTTTTTAGAATCAAAATCATCCAATTCTGGATAATAAAACCACGGAGATTTTTATGGCTGGCAACTGGTATAAAACCGGCACGGCAAAAGTAACGAAGGGCAGCGCGGTCGTCACCGGTACAGGCACTGCATGGGCCGACAACAAACAGGGCATTGGCCCAGGGCAAATGTTTTTGGTACCTGGTTCCGGCACCGTGCTGATGTTCGAAATCCTGAGCGTTGACAGCAATACGCAGCTGACGCTGGCGAGCACATTTACCGGCACCACGGCCACGGCGGCGGCCTACGCCATCCCGTCCTTTTATGTCGATTCGGTGCCGGACTTTGCCCGACGCCTCGCCGCGCAGCTGAGTTACTACCAAAGCCAGATGGACGGCTGGCAGCAAATCATGACCGGCACCGGCACCATTGCTCTGACCGCGCCGGACGGGACCACGGTTAACCTCAGCAGTTTTGCCAAGCTAACCGCAGACATGGCCTCGAAAGCGGCAAAGGGGGTCAATTCTGATATTACCCAGATTACGGGTTTAACCACCATGCTTGCCGTTAGTCAGGGGGGACGGGAGCAAACACCGAGTCCTTGGCGCGAACGAAATTGGGCGTGGGCTACTTTAACGGATTGGCCAACCCCGGTGCGGGGGTCGTCAGGTTCCTGCGCTATGACGACTCGGGGTTGATGATCATTACGCGACGATTTTTGGTGTCGGCGGCGGCTACCTCTTCCACAGGGTGGAGTTACAGCTGGCAGTCAGAACTGAGTGTGGGCTTTACGACATATCCAGCGCTATCGGTTTCAGGTTCGGGTGCCAACTCGGCCGACTGGCGTGTAGGAACTGAAGGTGAGGGAGGAGGCGGGTGCTCCGGTTTTATCAGAAATAATAACGCCGCAACCATTTCAGTCTGGGTCACGGTAATAGCAATCGGGATAAAGGCATAACATGAGCGATCAATTGGACATAAACGAACAGCCGGAAACCGTTTTTGACTCCGGTGACATCCCCATCAATGATGATGCGATCATCACCTCGATTAATTTTGAGGATTCTTCGAAAATGCGCATTGAGCTGGCGATGAGTCGGATACAGCAATATTCCGCTATGGCCGTAGTGGATCCGACATTTAAAGCCAAATACGATGCCTGGGTAGGGTACTACAACAGCATCAAGGACCTCAGTGCGACGAGCAATTATGAAGAACTTTACGGCATTCAACTCCCCGAGTAATTGATTACCCCTCAGCGCTTTTCATTAATGCCCGAACATGATTATACTGTATGCATAACCAGTATAAGTGAGGGCAATCCCATGCCACGTTATAGCGATAAAGTCGGCGCATTCATTGCGGCCGAGCAGGTGCATCCTGGCGGCCGCCGGACCGTTAAAACACAGGACTTCGTTAAGGAGTTGGAAAAAGTAAACTGGCACTTTTCATTAAGCGAGGCCAATGAATGGATCCGGCTCTACGTTACCGGCTACCGCGATATCTCGACACAGGAGGGTGAAGACAAAACCTACCAGTGTTACAACCCCTATGGAGGTTTTTGATATGGCATTCCCATCTCCGGCAGCAGATTACGCAGAAGGAAGGGTCACGCCGAACGTGGCCTGCAAATGGAAAGACAGCCCAGCGCAGTTTTTGGTACACGCGAATGATGCCAGCTGGCGTGCCGGTATCAAAAAGGACGCCGTGCTGGTGGTCAATAAAGCCCGTAAGCCGGTAGACGGCAGCCTGGTGATTGTTGACCATGAGGGAGAGTTTGAGGTCAAGCGCCTCAAAACCGGTTCCGTGATGCGCCTTGAATCATTGGACAATCCCGAGGAGGTTCGACTTATCAGCAGTGGCGATCTGGAGGGGAGCGAAACTATCGTGTGGGGCGTGGTGACGCATATCATCAACGATGCCTGTACTGAAGAGTTTGATGATTGCCCGCTTATCTAACATCGCTTATAAAATGCCCACGTAAGTGGGCATGATATTTACATCTATATTTTAAGCATCGTCTGGTGTAGCAGAGACTACGGCTTGCAATGCATCTCTCAAAAGATCTTTTTGAGTCATACTGTCAGAAAACTCAAGTAGCAAAATGATTTGCAAGATAATATCTTTATTTGTAATAAAGCCACGTGCGAGTATAAGTTCATAAGCTATTGAACCTATGACCTCTTGTATACTACTGAAAATTCTTTCAAAGTGCATAGGACCCTTATCAAGCTTGATAGAATCCTTAGTCGATGAAACTTCATTAAAACCTGAATCGCTGAAAAGATAATCCTGAGATAAAAGCTCAGCATCAGAAGGCTTAGTGGTTCTTTTTGCCATTTGATAGTCCTTCAATGGAAAAATGCTGGAGTACATTGCCCGCATCACGAACAGAATAGTTCGTACTATTTGCGGAGGTGTTAATGGAGGTGTTTAGAGCAGAGATTGTTCTTTCGCAGGCTCGTTTAACGAGTGCGCTTTCTGAATCATCTGCCATCTTCTTAAGTTGTTCCATCAACTCACTAACTGTCACAGGCTTACCAGATTTCAGTAACGTTAAAACTGCATCCCCTATGAGAGTATCGTTCAAACTGGAGTCGTTTTCATCAATTCTCATAAATGAAGCTCTTTTTACTAGCATTAAAATTCATCAATTCATTAGCCTCAAATCGCAGCAGACATAAACCACGGCCAAAACTTAAAAATGATGTCCATTCATAATTGTCGCAAAACCCACAAGTTCATGCTCCATCGAACCTGACCACTTAACTGTCGTCGTATCAGGGTAAAGCGGGCGATTATGATACACAAAACTTATACATAGAACACCTTTTGTATAAGTTTTTTATGAATAGTTTCTTGAATGGGAATTGCAATAATTGTTTTAACAAATTTGGAATGTTAGCCGGAGTTTAGTTCTCGGGATGTTGTAGGTTGTTTTTGTCCTAACCATGATGTGCCGATGAACTTGAAAATTTGCTATGAAATGGGACTTGAAAGGAGAATGTAAAATTAATTTGATTAATTTTAAGTTGTGTACAGAAGGGGGTACATAAGTAAAGTGGATTGTCGTTTTTTTGCTAGTAAATACAGGTGCTTATCTATTTTTTTAACTTAGTCCGTTTAACTAAGGAGACGCTTTTTTGCACTAAAATGGTGAGTTCGTTGCGGGGGTATCCTAGCGTAAATGCTCATGTTTTTACAACCCTTACGTCGTCTTTCTTGATGCGCAAGCCAGAGATTCATAACCTTTTGAAAGAATAGAGTCGGCATGCGTCACAATGCACCTCGCCACGTTTAACAGAAGAATGGCAAAGCATTGAGTGAGGGGGCAAACCTTTCTAGTCGTGGTCATCGACTCCTGTCTGATTTCACGCCGTTTAGGAAACAGAATCGCGTTCACATCAAGGGATCCTTTCACATGGTTCGGGTTCGGCAACTGCTATGCTTAACTAGGGTGCCTAAAGCAGGAAAGATCTATGTGTGGCCGTTTTACGCAGTATGAAAGTCGAGACAACTATTTCGACGCGCTCGGGCTGACTCCCGACGATATTCTCTTTGATCCAGAACCTATCGGGCGCTATAACGTGGCTCCAGGCACTTCTGTGCTTTTGCTTCATCGACTTGATGGCGACTTTCACCTTGAGCCCGTTCATTGGGGATATGGGCCCGAATGGTGGCATAAAGCGCCATTGATTAATGCCCGCAGCGAAACGGCGGCTACCGGTCGCATGTTTAAACCCCTTTGGCGCACAGGGCGCGCTGTCGTGCCTGCCAATGGTTGGTTTGAGTGGAAACGCGACGGAGAGGCCAAACAACCTTACTTTATTCACCACAAGAGTGCGGTGCCACTATTTTTTGCAGCGATGGGTCATGCCCCTTTTGACAGAGATAATCCGGCTCAGGGTTTTGTCATTGTAACTGCCGCAAGTGACAGGGGACTCGTGGATATTCACGATAGAATGCCACTGGCGCTTGAACCCAAAGCCGCAATCGAGTGGATTAACCCTGAAAATACCCCTGAACAGTCTGAAGAGATAGTTAAAGAGGGCGCAGTAAAACTGGATAAATTTGCCTGGCATCCGGTAACAAAAAAAGTGGGGAATATCCGCAATAAAGGCCGTGACCTCATTGAAGAGATTGATGATGCCGAGGTGTAAAGTATCGGCATTATCTTTAGCACGACTGTACAGTATATTATCCATCAAAATTGACGGGTGTTAAATTCTTTATGTACTCTGCATTTCATTTTTAAGTGGTGCATTTAAAATATCCCTGATATTCACCAATGCATTGCGTACTGCCGCGCCTCCCGCATAAAACAGTAATTGCAAAACTGTCTCAATAATCTCTTCACGACGCGCACCTGCATTCAAGGCCGCCTGAGTATGTGCACGCAATTGAGGAACGGTATGCCCCATAGTTACGCAGGAAGCAATGACGACCAATTCACGGGTTTTGGCATCTAGGCCGGGTCGCGCAAGAATTCCCCCATTGCCCATTCAATCGATATATCCGTAAAGTCAGGACATATATCTGCCATATCTTTTCGTAAATCTTCTCCAGCACCATTGCCATATAGTTCATCAAAGAGTGCCATCCCGCGTCTACGAAGCTCTGGGTTAATATTCATGTTAATGTCCACTGTTAAGAAAAAATCTATTAAAGCCTACTAACACTTTTTGATAAACAGCGATATATTTTAATCTTTAACAAGTTTAACTTGGTAATCATGAATAAACTGGACAGTATGGCAGTATTTGCCCGTGTAGTGGAGCGGGGTAGTTTTAGCGCGGTTGCCGAAGAAATGAGGCTAAGCGGAACAATGATAGGGCTACACATAAAAGCGCTGGAAGAACACCTTGGCGTTCGTCTTTTAAACAGAACGACTCGCCGTCAGAGTCTGACCGATTTTGGACATGAGTATTATCAAAATTGCCGTCGAATTTTAGCAGATATTGAAGATGCCGAATCAGCTGCACTAACTTTGCACCAGAGTCCACGTGGAAAACTGAGAGTAGCCTGCCCCGTGTCATTTGGGGCTCATGCGCTTTCGCCCGCTTCTTCTAAATTTCTTATCACCTGGCCAGACATGAAATTAGATTTAGTGCTCAGTGATAAAGCGATGGATATGGCTGAAGAAGGCATTGACGTCATGATAAAAGTTGGTGAGTTGGAGCATGTTAATTCGTTGGTTGCTCGCCCTTTGGCGCCTTATCGCTCGGTTATCTGTGCTTCGCCTGCTTATATCAAAGAAGCGGGTCAACCTGTAACCCCCGATGAATTAACCCATCATCGTTGTCTAGGATTCGCACACCCTATAGCCGGGAGTGAATGGACATTGCAACGAAAAGGTAAACTCATCCAGATACCGGTAAATATTATTATGTCTGTGAATAGTGGTGAAGCATTACGAAATGCAGCATTAAATGGGCTGGGGATTATCATGCAACCAGAAATTCTTCTGGCAGAAGATTTGCGTAAAGGCAAACTAATACCTCTGTTTTCCGATTATCCACCGGTGGCAAAGCCTGTGCATATTTTGACCTTTGCGGATCGTCAGCAACTGCCAAAAATTCGTCTTTACGTTGATTTTCTAATACAACATTTCAAGGAGACGCTTTGCTGGACGAGTTGGGTATAGGGCCTTGAGCAAGGCGTTAGTAATATCTTTATGTTCATGTTTGTCATGTCAAGCAGATAATTAATAGGACTCTATAAACTTTAAGCAATTCTGATTGGGTGGAGTTTAGTCGTTGATAACTTAATAATGAAACATAGGGCATTAGCTGTCATTACTGCCCTGTTTTTGAGTGCAAGCTTCTATTTCAAGGCATTTAACAATACGGTTAGAATTATCAATAGCAGAGAAATCACTTGCATGAGTTATAAGAATTGTCTATGCCTGTGAGATTACGAGGTTTTTAACCATCATTTAACAGCTTGATTCTGTTTTTTTCTCCGTTAGTCGCCGCATGATAAAAATTCATTGTTCAAATAAGAAATGCTTTTTCTCGACTACCTTCTGATGCCATTATTTTTACCTCTTTCAAAGGCTCTGGTAACGGGTGCCACCCCTATAAAAATTTTGGGCAGTTTTTGTTTACAGTGAGAGCACCGTTGTTTTGCTAACTAAGCCCCCTTAAAAGTCCCTTTGCGAATCGCCAATATCGCCAACTTTCGCCAAAAAAAGAGGTGTGATTAATCCACGGCTTTCGGATTGTCATCTTTTTTATCGGACAGTGTGGCCCGTACGTGTGGAAGGCTCTGCGGATAATTTTGCTGGATGAACTCAATCATTTTTTCCCGCACGTGGCAGCGTAAATCCCAGGCTATAGGGGAGTTCTGTGCAGTCATCAACAATCTGATCGTCATGGTTTTATCAGTTGTATCGGTAACCTGAAGCACTTGTGTCTGCTGATCCCAAAGCCTTGTTTCGCTGAGTATTTTTTCAAAATGCTTGCGTAGTGGATCGAGGGGCATGGAATAATCGACGTAAAGAAACACGGAGCCCAATATTTGTGCGTTATTACGCGTCCAGTTCTGGAAGGCATTTTCCGTAAAGTATGTGATGGGCAGGACGAGTCGGCGCAGGTCCCAGATACGTACAACAACATACGTGAGGTTTATCTCCTCTATCCAGCCCCACTCATTTTCAACCACCACGGCATCGTCGATTTTTATGGGTTGAGTAAAGGCTATCTGAATTCCGGCAAACAGGTTGACGAGGGATTTCTGAAGGGCAAAACCTATTATTATTCCAGCAACCCCGGCACCGGCAAGAATGGTCGTGCCGAATTTACGCACACCAGGGAAATTGAGCAAGATTAAGGTAAGGCAGAATGCCACGAGTAAGACGATTGCGACCTTTTTGACATAGATAATTTGGGTGCGAATTTTACGGGCGCGAAGATTATTGGAAAGATTGATGTCGTAGCGTATGAAAAGCATATCCTGTGCAACATTAATCAATCTAATGAGAATGGAGCAAAATGACAATATGATGAAAATATTGACGGTGGTGGTAATAAAAGCCAGAGAATCTGGGTGTAGATTAATATAGTTGACCCCTACATTAATCAACAGTAAGGGGATGAACAGGAACATCGACCCGCGAAGATGCTTTTCAAGTGATTTAAAGAGCTTTCGATCACGATTCTGCCAGTAGCGAACGAATCTGAGAAGAATAAATCGAGCCAGGAATCCCAGTGCGAATGAGAGTGTGACGAGCAATACCGCAGGCACCCATAATGGAGCACCAGATAACTCACCGAAAATCATGGGCATTCTTTTCCCTTGTATCCAGCCAATAACCTTGGGCTATCAGCGCATGAATGAAATTTCAGTAACCTTTATCTTCCCGGTTAGCTGCAACTTGAATAGTCAACCTACATGATTGGAAAAGTAGTCCACTGACTCTGTGCCACTTTTCACCTCACCGTATCGGTTAAAGACTCACGTGATGGCTGGTAAGAATATTATTAACATAGCGGTGAATCATTAACGCGGGGGCATTCTCTGCCGGTGGAACATGTTCTGTGCCGAACCATAAAGGATTGGCCGGGCAGACTGAGCCACAGATATAAGCCGGGATACGGGCAAATACACTCGCTACGGGTCGATGCACATGCCCCGACGATATGGCCAGCACTTTGGCGCGTGTGTGCCTAATCAACTCTTCCAACTGGCCCAACCCTCTGCACATTGTTTCATCCAGCGTCGGTATGCCGGTTGCAAATACGTGATGATGCAAAAACACCAGCGACGGAGAATGATGTCCCTCTTTAAGTTGTCTATCGAGCCAGGTTAAATGGTTCGTCACAGAGCCATACTCTTCTGCATCAATTTTGGTATCCAGACCTATTAATCGTAGACCATCCAAATCGTAGAGAAAGTGAAGGGCATTGTTTGACGCATCCTGCACCCATCGATTCTTACCCCATTCAGCAAGCATTGCATGGCGGTCGTCTGAATTACCCGGAAGCATAAGTGAAGGATAAGACTGATGATTCAGCCGACTGGCAATCTGTCGGTAACCTTCCTGCCACTGCCCGTCTATCAAATCACCGGTTAATACCAGGACGTCCGGTGACATGTGTTCAAGCCACGTCAGTACATGTTCGAAGCGGAGCAGATGATCATTCTGGGGCGAAGCGTGAATATCTGACACCTGCGCTATCAGCATAAAGCCCTCCAAGAATTATTAAGAACAAGGCAGGCCAGAAATTCACTCGGACTTCCTTTAGCATTCAGGTTATCCGCCATGCTCAAATAGCGATTAAACGACTAAGCTTATTGCGCGTTTTTATCATGGCCCGGCCGTTTCTTGATGTCCTGACCTCTATTTTTGCCACCGGTTTGCCCCTTGTCGCTATCCTTGTCTTTACCTTCGAGTTCCTGGGCTTTCTTGCGCTCATTGCTCAAATCGTTGCGGATCTGCGCGTGACTGATCAATGCAAAAATAAAAGTACCGCCAATGATATTGCCCGCGAGAGTCGGCAGGGCGAAAGGCCACAGAAACGCTTCCCAAGGAAGAGTGCCGGACAGCACAAGATAGAGCACCTCGACGGAGCCGACGACAATATGGGTAAGATTGCCGATGGCGACCAGATAGGTCATAAGGAGGATAACCCAGATTTTGGCGGCTCCGGCGCTGGGCTGCATCCAGACCATTGTCGCAATCAACCAGCCTGATACCACACCCCCGACAAACATGCCTGCAGGATCTTTTTCCATCACCTCAAGACTAATGGTTGTCATCGCGTGAAGAATAGAGGGTTCGAACAGGGGTAAATAGATAAACGCCAGTGATGCACAGGCCGCGCCAATAAGGTTGCCGGCCAAGACCACGCCCCAGAGACGGAATAAAATACCAAAATTCTTAAGGGTGGGTTTGTGCATGACGGGGAGCACGGCGGTGACGGTGTTTTCGGTAAACAACTGCTGGCGCGCCATAATAACGATGATAAACCCGACGGTATAACCTAGATTTTCCAGAAAGAACCGCGCCGGAGTGTCTTCCAGCTGTTCATGTAAAATGCCTTTGGTCACCAGCGATGCGCTAATCGACAGACCTGCGGCAATCGCCGACCACATCAGCGCCAGCCCATCGCGCTCAAGCTCTTTTTCACCTTCCATTCGAATCTGTTCATGCACTGCGGCCGCGCGTGAGGGCAGATTTTCTTCGTCTACCTCAATCTCGGTGCCTTCCTCTTCTTCTTTGCTGTCAACTTCCGGGCCATCGGTAATCGATTCTTTGGCGGCATGCGCGGCATTGGAACGTTGATTCATGTAAAACCCCTTGGCGTAAAATCTTGCGCAAAACGCGTCACTCAAGAAAAAGTGATGCGTTAACATTTTGTTTCATTCACTAAGCATAGGTGAGTTTTTGTGCATTTCGCGGGGTGGAATCGTTTATTCGGAAAAATAACAATCTATTAACGTTTTGTTATTAGATGCTAAAAGCTGTATTAGTTCTGTAAAATTCAAGTTAGATAGCGGTAAACTGCGCTGCCAGAACCTACAGGGTTTGTAAGGCTTATGTTATGATGCCCGTTCCCAAAGAGAAGAGACTCGCCCCATGTTTGAAGCGCTTGACCTTAGTTGTGTTCGTGATGAACGAACCCTGTTTAGCGGCTTAAGTTTCACCATTCAACCGGGCGAGATAGTCCAGATAGAAGGCCATAACGGGGCAGGTAAAACCAGTTTGCTGCGTATTCTTGCGGGCCTGTCGGCACCGGAAGAAGGGGAAGTGCGCTGGGAAGGGCATAATACCCGTCGTCAGCGTGAGACTTTTCACTCGCATTTGCTGTATCTCGGCCATCAGCCAGGGATAAAATCGGTGCTGACCGCATATGAAAATCTGGCTTTTTATCAGTCAGATAAAGGAAATGAAGCGCAAGACGCCATTTTCGATGCGCTGGAGCAGGTCGGCTTGCTAGGGTACGAAGACGTTGTTGTGGCCCAGCTTTCGGCGGGTCAGCAGCGCCGCGTTGCGCTTGCCAGATTGTGGATTAGCCGTGCGCCGCTGTGGATTTTGGATGAACCCCTGACTGCCATTGACAAACAGGGCGTCGCCACGTTGATTGAACTTTTTGAACGTCATGCCCGGAACGGCGGCATGGTGTTGTTAACCACCCATCAGGATTTGCCGGGCGTAGGTCGCGCAGTGCGTAAAATACGTCTGACAAGTACAGAGTCAGTCTAATGTTTGTTAAAGTATTTCGTCGTGAACTGAAAATTGCTTTCCGAAAAAGCGCCGAGATTATTAATCCGCTGTGGTTTTTCCTGATTGTCATTACGCTGTTTCCGCTAGGTATCGGCCCTGAACCCACGTTGCTGGCGCGTATTGCTCCGGGCATTGTCTGGGTAGCGGCGCTGTTATCTTCTCTGCTTTCTCTCGAACGCCTGTTCCGCGACGACTATCTCGATGGCTCGCTGGAGCAGCTCCTGCTGCTGCCCGCGCCGCTCACACTCACGGTTATCGGCAAAGTGTGTGCTCACTGGGTAGTAACCGGTCTGCCGCTGCTTATCCTCTCTCCGCTCATTGCCCTGCTGCTCTCGCTGGATTTTAAAACCTGGGAAGCCGTCGCGCTGACGCTGCTGCTGGGCACGCCGACCTTAAGTTTTATTGGCGCGATTGGCGTGGCACTGACCGTAGGATTAAGAAAGGGCGGCGTATTGCTGAGTCTGCTGGTCTTGCCGCTGTATATTCCGGTGCTGATATTTTCAACGGGCGCAATCGATGCGGCGTCCATGGCGATGCCTATCGGGGGTTACCTGGCGATTCTGGGCGCGATGCTGGCGGGCAGTATCACTCTTGCCCCTTTTGCCACGTCGGCTGCACTGCGAGTGAGTGTGCACTAGCAAACTTATATAAGGCAGGGGAAATATGTCTATAGCCCCCATAAAGCCTAATGTTTTTACGAGTAGTTACAATACGGCTGAAAAAACGCAACCTTTGACTAACATCACACTTCTCGATAGTGAACAATAGAGAACATGCTTAAAAGAGCGGAAGGCGACGGAAACGCCCCTGACTGTTCAAGGTAACAGAGCTAAAGGTTACGGCATTCAACACGATTTAATTTTAATATGAGCACCAATAATAATGTGGAAATGGTTACATCAACTCGCAAGGCCTGAGCGGCTTTACCACGTCTGCGGCCGTTTTATTCCCTGGCTCGCCATCGCGGGCGCTGTCTGTCTTCTTGTCGGCTGGGTCTGGGGCTTCGGCTACGCACCGCCCGACTATCAGCAGGGAAACAGTTATCGCATCATGTATATTCATGTGCCGGCCGCGATTTGGTCGATGGGTATCTATAGCTCAATGGCGATTGCCGCATTTATCGGCCTGGTCTGGCAGATGAAAATGTCCGAGCTGGCGATGGCGGCGATGGCACCTGTCGGCGCGGTGTTTACCCTGATTGCGCTGGTGACCGGTGCGGCCTGGGGCAAGCCGATGTGGGGAACCTGGTGGGTCTGGGACGCGCGTCTCACCTCCGAGCTGGTGCTGCTGTTCCTCTATCTGGGCGTGATCGCGCTCTACAATTCGTTTGACGATCGCCGCACCGCAGGCCGTGCCGCCGGAATTCTAGTGCTGGTGGGCGTGGTCAACATTCCCATCATTCACTACTCCGTACAGTGGTGGAACACGCTTCATCAGGGTTCCAGCGACTTTGGTAAAACGATTGATCCGAGCATGCGTTATCCGCTGGTTCTGGGCGGTGTTCGGCTATCTGTTCTTCTTTATTACGCTGACCCTGATGAGACTGCGTAACGGCATCATCAATCAGGAGCGCCTGCGCCCGTGGGTGGCATCGCTTGTCAACAAGGAGCGCGGCTGATGAACGCAGCATTCCCTACCTGGCAGGCTTTCTTCGCGATGGGCGGTTACGCCTTCTATGTCTGGCTGTCTGTCATCGTAACGCTTGCGGCGCTTATCGGCATCGTGGCGCATACCGTCTGGCATCGTCGTCAGCTGCTGGCGGAAATCCGCCGTCGTCAGTCTCGCGAGCAGCGCATCCGTCAATCGAAAAAACAGACCCACGCCGCCGCGTCCCGGTCGCCGGAACCCAGCCGGGAGAAGTCATTGTGAATCCACGTCGTAAAAATCGTATGTATCTGGCGCTCATCGTGCTGGTCGGCCTCGGGCTTGCCACCACGCTCGTGATGTATGCGCTGCGCTCCAACATCGACCTGTTTTACACGCCGAGCGAAATATTGCAGGGCAAAGGGCAGGATCATGAAATGCCAACCGTCGGCCAGCGCCTGCGCATCGGTGGCATGGTGATGCCGGGTTCCGTCAAGCGCGATGACAAGACGCTGGAAGTGCATTTTAAAATCTACGATGCGCGGGGCGCTATCGCCGTGACCTATTACGGCATTCTCCCCGACCTGTTCCGGGAAGGGCAGGGCGTTGTGGCACAGGGCGTAATGGAAGCCAATAACGTGGTCATGGCGAAGCAGGTTCTTGCCAAGCATGACGAAAACTATGTTCCACCGGAAGTGAAAGACGCAATGAAAGATAATCATACGGGGCCTGCCTCGGCGTACGTTGCTCCTGCGAAAGGAAACGGCCAGTCATGATCCCTGAAATAGGTACCTTTGCTCTGTGTCTGGCGCTGGGTCTGTCAACGTTATTGAGCATTTATCCCCAGTGGGGCGCTTCACGGCAGGACGCACGGATGATGGCGATGGCCCGTCCGCTGTCTTACGGCATGTTCGGCTGTATTCTGCTGGCCTTTATCATTCTGGTTCACGCCTTCGTGGTGAACGATTTCTCCGTGGCTTACGTCGCCAACAACTCCAATACCCATTTGCCGGTTTACTACCGAATGGCGGCCACCTGGGGCGCGCACGAAGGCTCGCTGCTCTTGTGGGTGCTGCTGCTGAGTTGCTGGACCACCGCGGTGGCGCTGTTTAGCCGCCGGATGCCGAACGACGCCGTCGCGCGCGTTCTGGCGGTAATGGGGCTTATCACCACCGGCTTCCTGCTGTTTATTCTGCTGACTTCCAACCCGTTTCTGCGCACGCTGCCGAATTTCCCGATTGACGGCAGCGACCTGAATCCGGTGTTGCAGGATATCGGTCTGATTTTCCACCCGCCTATCCTTTATATGGGATATGTTGGATTCTCGGTCGCCTTTGCGTTTGCGATTGCCTCGCTGATGGCCGGGCGTCTGGATACCGCCTGGGCACGCTGGTCGCGTCCGTGGACGCAGGCGGCGTGGGTATTTTTGACCATCGGCATCGTGCTGGGTTCGGCCTGGGCCTATTACGAGCTTGGCTGGGGCGGCTGGTGGTTCTGGGACCCGGTCGAAAACGCCTCCTTTATGCCGTGGCTCGCCGGTACGGCACTGATTCACTCGCTGGCCGTGACCGAAAAACGCGGCACCTTCAAGGCGTGGACCGTGCTGCTGGCTATCACCTGTTTCTCGCTGTGCCTGCTCGGGACCTTCCTGGTGCGTTCGGGCGTGCTGGTTTCCGTGCACTCCTTTGCCTCGGATCCTGCTCGCGGCATGTTTATCCTCGCCTATCTGGTGATTGTTATCGGCAGTTCGCTGCTGCTTTATGCCATTAAAGGCAACACCGTGCGGGCGCCGAGCCGCCATGAGCCGTATTCCCGCGAGAGTTTCCTGCTCGGCAACAACGTGCTGCTGGTCGCCGCGATGCTGGTGGTGCTTCTCGGTACGCTGCTGCCGCTGGTTCATAAACAGCTGGGCCTCGGCAGTATTTCGATTGGCGAACCCTTCTTCAACACCATGTTTACCTGGTTGATGGCACCGATGGCGCTGCTGCTCGGGATTGGTCCGCTGGTGCGCTGGCGTCGTGACGAGCCGAGCAAGCTGTGGCGTCGTCTGGGCCTTGCGCTGGTGGTGACATTGCTGCTCTCCATTTTGCTGCCGTGGCTGTTGCAGGACAAAATCGTCGGCATGACGGTCGTTGGCATGATGATGTCGGTGTGGGTGATTTTACTGACGCTGATGGAGCTGCACGAGCGCGCGACGCACCGCCACAGCTTCTGGCGCGGGCTGACGCACCTTTCACGCAGCCATTGGGGCATGGTGCTCGGGCATCTTGGCGTCGCGGTAACGGTTATCGGCATTGCCTTTAGCCAGAACTACAGCGTCGAACGCGATGTGCGCATGAAAGCGGGTGACAGCGTAGACATTCAGGGTTATCACTTTGAATTTCGCAGCCTCACCGACATTCAAGGCTCCAACTACACGGGCGGCGAAGCCAATATCGACGTCACTCGCGACGGCAAATTCGTCACGCAGCTGCACGCCGAAAAACGTTACTACAGCGTTGCGCGCAGCATGATGACCGAAGCCGCCATCGACGGCAATCTGGCCCGTGACCTGTATGCCGCCCTCGGCGAAGAGCTGGACGACGGCTCGTGGGCGGTGCGTCTCTATTACAAACCGTTTGTGCGCTGGATCTGGCTGGGCGGTCTGTTTATGGCGGTCGGCGGTGTTCTGTGTATTCTCGATCCGCGTTACAGAATGACCAAAAAACTCAAACGTCAGGGCAAAGCCGCGGTGGAGGAAGTATGAGCCGTAAGATTCTCTTTATACCGCTGTTTCTTTTTCTGGCGCTGGCGGCGGCGTTTCTGGTGCAGTTGACCCGCAACGCCAATGGCGACGACCCTACGTTGCTGGAGTCCGCGCTGGTCGGCAAACCGGTGCCGGTTTTCAAGCTCGAATCGCTGTTCGAGCCGGGCAAGACATACGATCAGGCGGTGTTCCACACAGGCCAGCCGATTCTGCTCAATGTCTGGGCGACGTGGTGTCCGACCTGTCGCGCCGAGCATGATTATCTCAATACGCTGGCTGCGAAGGGCGTGCACGTCGTGGGCCTGAACTACAAGGACGACCGCAACAAGGCAGTTAACTGGCTGAATACGTTAGGTAATCCCTATGCCTTGAGCCTGTATGACGGCGATGGCATGCTTGGCCTCGATCTCGGCGTTTACGGCGCGCCCGAAACCTTCCTGATCGACGGCAACGGCATCGTACGTTATCGCCATGCCGGCGATCTCAACGAGCAGGTGTGGCAGAAGGAAGTGCGTCCGCTTTATAACAAATACGGAGGCAAGGCATGAGGATCCTGGCGCTATTTTTAGGCATGGTGCTGAGCTTTAGCGTATTTGCCGCCATCGATACCTACCAGTTCACGTCGCCGCAGCAGGAGCAGCAATACCGTCAGTTGACAGAAACAGCTGCGCTGCCCGAAATGTCAGAACACCAATATTGCCGCTTCGGACTCGATTATTGCGGCGGATATGCGCACCAAAGTGTATCAGTTGTTGAATCAGGGGCAGTCGAGCAAGCAGATTATCGATTATATGGTCGCGCGCTACGGCAACTTTGTGACTTACGAGCCGCCGGTGACGCCGTCGACGCTGATTTTGTGGGTTGGACCAGCGCTGTTCGTGCTGGTCGGCGCGCTGGTTATTATTTTACGCGCCCGTCGCCGACCGGGTGAGCAGATGTCTTCGCAGGAGCAACAGCGTTTGGCGCGTCTGCTTGGCGAAAGTGACGGGAAAGAATCATGATTGTTTTTTGGCTGGTCATTGTTGTACTGGTGCTGATGGGCATCGCGCTGTTTATCGTGCCGGTCATTCGCGGCGATCGTGCGGATCTGGCGACAAGCCGCGACGACCTGAACAAGGCGTTTTATCATCACCGCCTGACCGAACTGGAAGAAGATGAAGATCAGGGCGTGGTCACCGATCGTCCCTTGTTTGTCAAAGAGTTGCAGGAGAATCTGCTAAGCGATATTCCGGGGCAGTCGAGCAGGGTCGGCAAGCCCATCCCGCGTTGGACGCTGGTGCCGGGCGCGTTGCTGCTGGTCATCGTTACCTGTGGTTTCTACCTTTATACGGGGGGACTGGCTCAGGTCAGCGCCTGGAATCAGGTCATGAAAAGCATGCCGGAACTGCGTGAGCGCGTCGCCGATGTCAACGCCAAACCGCTCGACATGATGGATATTCAGAACCTCGGCCTGGGGTTGCGTACCGATTTGCAGGCGGATCCGAACAATGCCAAAGACTGGCTGATGCTCGGACGTGTGGGCATGGCGTTGAACAACGCCAGCACCGCGACGCAGGCTTTCGCCCATGCCTACGCACTTTCCCCCAATGATATGGACATCAAACTGGGTTATGCTGACGTCCTGACGCGTTCTACCGATCCTCAGGATAATATCAATGGCGGCAATATGCTGCGCGATATGCTGGAACATAATCAGGGTAATCTGCAGGTATTGAGTTTACTGGCATATAATGAATACGAGCAGGGTCACTATCCGCAGGCGATAGGGGCGTGGCAGGTGATGTTGAAGATTCTGCCCGCCAATGACAAGCGCACCGAAATGGTCAAGGCCAGCATTGAGCAGGCCAATGCCAAATCGGGGATGGATAAGGTCAAGTTAGGCGTTGCCGTGGCGCTGTCGCCGCGTGCGCAGCAGCAGCTTCCGCAGCAGGGCACGGTATTTATTTCGGTGACGGACGGCAGCACGCCGGTGCCGGTTGCCGTCAAAAAGCTGCCGCTCAGTCGCTTCCCGCTGTCCACAACGGTTGACGATACCAATGCCATGATGCCTCAGCGCTTGCTTTCTTCGCTGCATCAATTAAAAGTACGAGTACGTATTTCACAAAATGGCCTCGCGACCCCGTCATCAGGCGACTGGTACGGCGACAGTCCGCTGACCGACTTCTCGGGAACCGGACAGGTCAACATTGAAATTAATCAGCAGGTTCCCTAAGCGGGAGCCGAAGCATAAACAGGGAGATCATAATGGACTTTCGCCTGACTGGGCTGGCGTTTGCCACATTATTTTTAGTGGGCTGTGCGGGAAGTGGAGACAAACCGAAATCGCTGGTAACGCCATCGGCCACGGCGCCGACCACGGCGTCTGCGACCGGCAAGGCACCGACGGCGGCGGATGCGTCGAATCCACCGGCTCCCCAAGAGGTCGATCCTCAACTTGGCGGGCGCTCTGATCCCTTGCAGGGTTTTAACCGCACGATGTTCGACTTCAACTACAACGTGCTCGATCCCTATGTTTTACGCCCGGTCGCCGTGGCGTGGCGCGACTATTTGCCGTCGCCTGCGCGTAATGGCCTAAGTAACTTCTTCGACAACCTGAGTGAGCCGTCTACGATGGTGAACTACTTTGTTGAAGGAAACATCAATGAAGGGGCGAAGCACTTTACCCGTTTCTTCCTCAATACCATCCTCGGGATGGGCGGTCTGATTGACGTCGCCTCGATGGCCAATCCGGATCTGGCAAAAGAAGAGCCGCACCGCTTCGGCAGTACGCTTGGGCATTATGGCGTCGGTTACGGCACCTACGCGGTATTGCCGGGTTACGGCAGCTTTACGCCGCGTGAAGACGTCGGCGGTCTGGTCGATGACCTCTACTTCCCGCTGAGCTATCTGACCTGGTGGATGACGGCAGGCAAGTGGGCGATTCAGGGCATCGAAACCCGGGCACAGCTGCTGGACTCCGACGGTCTGCTGAAGAACTCGTCCGATCCTTACGAGTTCCTGCGTGCGGCCTACTTCCAGCATCATGACTTCCTCGCCAATGGCGGCAAGCTGACGCCGGTTGACAACCCTAACGCTGCGGCGATTCAGGGTGATCTTGACAGCATCGATTCAGATAACTAAGACTGAAAAGCGTCTGCTATAACTGAAAGGTTATCTCGTTCGCAGTAAAATCCCGTGAGGCCTGGCTTGAAAAAGTCCGGCCTCATTTTTTTGCTTTATCCTCACGCAAATGCCATGCCTGCCCGCAGCCATCCCCTCTCAAAATGAAACCTTCCACCTATTTTCAGGGCGCGGGCAACGCTATACCTAGGGGAAATGGCGACGAGGTGATGGGGGGCGTGAATGACAGTTTATGACGATAAAAAGCCGGATGAAGCGAGCGAAAAGAAAACGCAAAAATCGTCAACCCGAAAATCAGCCACTCACTCTGCGGCCTCGCCGTCGCCTCCCTCATCGCCTCCTCAAGATGAGGGTTACTCATGGTTTCGTTATTTCACTCAATATTATCAAGATACCGACGAGATGGACCCTCTCGCCGAAAACGAACGCCCGACCGGGGAGACGCCGCTTTACGAAAAGCCGGATGTCCTACAGGGAATGGAAGAGAGATGGGCAGATGTCATCAAGAAGTACACGGATATCTTCACCGAATTGAAGTCCGATGCGGCCTCTCGGCAGCATCCAGCTTTTGGTATTTTTGAAGATCTGCTGGATGGCATGAAAGCGGCCTTTCTCAAATGGCGTGCACGCGTGCGTCTTGGAAAATCAACGGTCGCCGCACTTTCGCTTGAGGGCAACATTACCCTGTCGCATTTCGAACAGCAGTTTTCATTATTAGGTGGCTCACCACAATCTGACGATATCACTAACAATAATCCGAAGGCCGCGCAGAATATTTCAGACCCTTATGATGCACTCACTCCAGGTCAGGCAGTGTTACGCTGGCGGAAGGAAAACACCCCCGGACAAGAGGGAGAGGCCAATAAGGCCCACACCATGCCCAATATTATGACTCAGGAACAGGGGCGTGAGTTTCGCGAACTGAGCGTCGTGCAAAAAGCGCTGTTCGGAATACGTTTGGGGCTGGGTGTCGCGGAGTTAAAACCTGATCTGAGCCACAATGTCGCGCCGCCTATTGTCGCCGCACCTCCCCGCGGAGAGCGCTTCAATAAATTCGGAATGCGGCTTTATGCCGAATTTATCAAAAAAATGCCTGACTTGAGCAATCTCTACGCCTCGCAATCGGGGGCGGGCAGCGGCGCGCTTTCGCCTTCCCAAGGCGGCTCATGGTTTGGCGTGGCGGCCAGTCCTGTCCCCAAACCCGCAACCCGTTTCGTGCTGGTGCCTTCCGAATCACAGGAAACGTCCGGTGCACAAGAAAATGCAGTAATTGACAACCTTGTCGCAGACAGCGCGCGCGTTAAATTAAGCGGCACATTACAGGTGAATCAGTACGAAAATTTTAAAGAGACTCTTAATGATGAGGCTTATAGCCTGCCAGCCGACGCGTTCATGGATGCGCTTCGCAAGGTGCACGGCGCGGAACTGAAAAATAACCCAGAAGTATCTCTGCCTTTGTTGCCGGATGAGAATAACGGAACGGAAGTCGTGGTCGCGGAGCATAATTTGCCGTTGAATGATTTTTTACAGTTGCCGTATGACCGTTATTCCGCCGCGCACTATAAAGAATATCCGGTTACGTATCCGGCAAGTTTTAGCGCGGCGTTAATTAAAACAATCGACCGCTATCGTCAGTCGGTAGAGGCCACCGACGAGGGGGCCGAAAAGGTCACCCCAGGCATTGAAGACCTGGATGTTCTGCTTAAAAACTCACAGTTCGTCGAGTCATTGCTGAAGTTTTCGCGGGTTGAGACAAAACGCCGCGATACCTACCAATGGATAGCGGGCAACAAGATTGCCGCCACCTCAATGCCTCGGCAAAAAAAATGGAAGCTATCAAATATGGAATGGGGACGGCGCAATTGAACCAGGAATTCAAAGGTCAGGAGAAAGATATAACTTATGATGAGATAGCACAGATATTATCCAGAGAAAATATAGCATTAGACACCCAGCAGAAATTTAACGATTTCAAGAACGGCCTTGGGCAATTTATTCCTGTTAACGACATGCTGCATCTGCCCGAAACAGAAGTGGCGAAAAACCTGGCCTTACAGTTTGGGGATGTCTCTACCGAGGATATCATTGAGGCCATCAAGGCAAGCAAACCGGGAAATGAGAGGCTAACCCTGCCGCCCGACGTTTCGGCAAATAGCACCTTGCTGCGCGAAATAAACATTTATACCCATGCTACAGCGTGGCAAAAATCATCCTCACAGAGAACCTACGACAACTATTTATTGGCCGCCATTGAAAAATATACCGATCCCGAAAAGGCGATGGAAGAGATTACTCGTCAGCGTATCGATAAATCGTCTATTTCGCTGACTCATCAAAAATACTCCCGCCCCACGGTAGACACGCCGGTTAGGCTTAAGCTTGAGCATGTAAGCTGGCTTGATAATAAGAATCCGATGTTCATGCTGCACAAATTGATTTTTGCCGAGTCGGATACCATCGAAACGACCCTAAGCGGCCTGGTTTCCGGCAGTTGGCGTACAGAAACATATGGCAAAACTGGGTTTTCTGGCAAAAATTATCAATCCGCTCGCGCATTATACTCCGGTGATTAAAGAGGCTTTCCTGAATGGAACAAAAACATTAACGCCTCAGGAAGTTAATATTCTTACCGAGGAGATTGACGAAAAGGCCTTCGAATTCGAAAGCTTCTCCTTTTATATCGATAAAGAAATCAATGAAGTGATGCAAAGGGGCAAGACAAGGCTGGGAATACAGGCCGCCGGTGCCGTAAAGGAGAATATTCAACTGGGCATTGCGCCGGAATCGATTTATGAAGAGAGCGGCAATGTTGCGGCGAATAAAATATTAATCTCCCTGTTAAACGGGGAACCGGTTGAACATACGACCATTATTGCCAAGTCCAAGACAGGCAAAATCGTTATTCCCGATATCGTCCTGCTGCCGATAAATGAGGCCAATTCGGTTATTTTCTCACTAAAAACGGCCGAGGTTGTATTTATCACGGCCGAGACACTCTCAAAGCTTTACGACCACTCCATGACCGATCAGTTACCTCGAAAAGTCTTCCATTTTCTTATTTCCCATATGGACCCCAAGCAACTCCAGGATGCTACCGTCAAGAATAGAAACAATATGGAGCAGCTTATTCAGGATTTTCAAGACGAGCAGGCACAAAGGAATAGAGGGCACGGCGGGCGCATTAATCTTGTTCGAACGACACACCAATGGCATCGCATGGCCACTCGCGCCAATTTGATTAAACATGCCCTGCAGGAGGGTTACAAATACCATAAAGATTATGATAAGTACCGAAATATCATTGGTGCGATGACCCACAGCCCCGAAGATTTCAAAAAAGCGCTTTTCCTTTACGCGAATCTTTATCCTGACGAGGGCAAAGAAATCATTGTCAGAACCGGGGCCAGAAGATTAAGAAATCAGCCCCTGATCGAGACCGTCTCGGATAATCTTTTTGGCAATATGTTTTCGGGTTTTCGTACTTTTGATACACAGGCACAGAATCAGGCAGAGTTGAGTCAGGAGCAGTGGCAAGAAACGGGTTGGTTTTTGCTTTCATTGGCTCTGGGTGCGGCAACAGGTTTCACCGTGGGTGCGGCAGGGGTGATTTTGCAATTTAGTCAAAAGACCATCTGGGTATTGCAGACTCTCGCCGCGGCGGGCGTATCCGGTGCTGAAGAATTGCTCAAAGCGAATGCACAAACCAATGAAGAGAAAAGAAAAGCCGCATTTGCCGGCATCAAATATGAGGTCATCTTTTCACTACTGGCTGATGTCGGCATGGATAAAATGTTGATGCCGGTCGTCAAAAAAATGGTCAAAAAAATACGTAACGGGCTAAATCCTTCTGCGCTAAAACCTGTTGTTGAGGGGTTAAACGCCATAAAGGGAAAAAATCTGCGTGAATTTAGTCAGCATTTCGACCAAAGCTCATCTGTGGATAAAATCGAAATTCTGACCGAAAAAATCATGGAAACGGATGAAGTCTTTAGACAGCTTCAGACTACATCTGCGGATAAGATGCGCCAGAGAATTAAAGAAATTATCAAGCGGAATCCCCATCGTCTTGAAGAAGGTGGATTTGTGAATGCCTATTCGGACGTACTGGAAAAACTCAAGCCCTTGACCAATCAGGGTGTCGCCAAAAGCTTCAAGGCGATGGACACGTACGCCAAGATTGCCTATTTAAAAGATTACAGCATTCATTCGACATCGGGACGAGATTTAGCCACAGAGCTTGGCCCGCAAGGCGCTGCTCTGGTTAAAAAATTGGTCGATGACAGACTCAGCTTGAATTCACTGGGTCGTTCCAGATCGGCCTTTCACTGGCAAACAGAGAAAATGCATAAAGGGACACTGGATGTCGAATTAAAAATTGAATCCAGAAGACTGAGGAATATCAAAGGCACATTAGCACTGATGGCAGAGGAAAGTCCGTTACCCCGTACGCCAAGGAAAATAAATATTGTCTCGGCCAGTAAACGTATTCGACACTGGATACAAACGACCGTCGAGGGAATGGAAAGTAGTCATCTGTCACCAGACTTTGTTGAAAGCACGATACAGCGCTACATCGCTATCGACATGACACATGGCAGAAATTTAAATCGGTTGTACCAGGAAATCTACCACCGCGAGACGCCCACCTTGAACCGCTATATGGGCGACAATGTTTTCCTGAGCAATAAAGCGGGCATGGAAGGTTATAGACAATGGTTGAAAACCATAGACACGAGCCGAAGCGATTTCCCGCTGCTCAACCTGAATGCCATGACGATGTTTCAGCCCTTTGCGGACGCCAATGGCATTATGGCAAGGCTGATTTACGGAATTAACCTGCTGCAAAGAGGGTATCGGTTCAAGCCTGTCGACATCGCAGATTATCATCCTGACAATCTGATTATTCCCTATAATCGCTATAATCAAGCGCCACCCAATATTGATTATAGAAAAGGTAAAAAAATCTCGACTGATATTGCCAGCACGGTTTATCAGTATGATAGAAATAAATTTGCCAAGGATTATAATGTTAATCACGATGCCCATTATGGCAGCATCAATGATATCGAAGTGTTTTACAAAGCCGAACAGAATAAAGAGTTACTGAACCGCTATTATCAGCCGGGCTTTGCCAGGCTTTATCGCTATTTTGAAAATGGACTGCAAAAAATATCGGTTACCTTCTCGAAAGCCCCAGGGCAGTCCTTTGATAATATTGTCAAAAATTATGTTGCTTCGACAAAGAGCAAGGCGTTGTTCAGTGAACTCAGCGAGGCCGACATCGATACGGTCGTCAAGAATTCGCTTGAGGCGATGAAAAAGCTCAATGTCTTTCATCCTGATATTACGACCTTTAACGCAAATTTTAACCGCAACAAAAAAACAATTCTCGTGACGAATTTCGACGGTGCCGAAGTCAATAGTCCCGGCACCCCCATGCCGCAAGTCAAACTCGATATTATGGCGTATATATTTAGAGATCTCTTTAACCAGGCGAAAGAACGGTCTGTCATTCTTAGAAATCAGCAGCTCGGTAACAAACAAACCAAAAACTCTTTGCGCAGCGCGTTCTCCAATATCAAGGCAAACTATGTTAACAGCAAAATAAAAAATCACGAGTTTAACGCGCAAGAATTCAACCGGGGAGTCAAAGACTTTAAATCGGATGCCGACAAGACAATTGCGCAGGTCGAGACTTTGTTGCCCGACAACTATCTCGAACTTGATGATATTACGCTGATTAATCTCTATAACAGAATAACCACCGAAACCACCGAGCATGGCACTATCTCGCATTATCAACGTGGTATTCTGTTCGAGATTATTAACCAGCGAAAAAATACCTTTGTAAGACGGGAGACTATCAGTGCCGCGCTCCACGGTTCAAAATCGCGTAAAAAAATCATCAATAAAAATGCCCGCTATGTCATGGATCTCGATCAGGAAAGTCTGCTCGCCTCCGTGGACATGCATTATACCAACGGCCTCTGTCTTCCCATGTCTTATGTCGGGATTGTCGCGCTGGCCAACGATATTGAAAAACCCTGGGCGAAAAATTATTCCAATATCTTGAAAAGCAATAATCCTCGTAAAGGCGCAAGAGACAGCAGCAAGCTGGAACAGGGTAAAGCCTATATGGAAGCCCATAACAAGATTTACCTTCAAAAGGTGGATGCTGCCTTTCAGAAGGATTTGGGCGAGCTAAAAATCTCCGAAATTATCGACAAGCTCGAGCAATGCAAGCAGTCGAGCTTTTTCCTGTTGCAGACCAAGTCACATGCGATGACGGTAGCGGTTAAGATCAATAAAAATAACGAAAAGCTTTTCTACTTTATCGACCCCAGTGTTTCTATGGCCGAATATACCAAAAGCAAATATATGCTCGATGCGCTTGAAGGCACGATAGGTAAAAAAATGGTAGAGACGGACCTTGGCCACGTCGCACCCCAGTTTAGGCTCATCGAGATAACCAATACCAAAGGTCTGGGCGATACGCCAATTCAGGGTACTCATAATCCGAAACTCTCCTTCATGGATTTGGCCGATGTCGGTAACCGTCGGCAGGCCAGCCTTGTGTCCTCGATGGATTTAGATGCTACGCCCGTTCATGCTCAAGTGGATCCTGAATTTGGTGTCGCCAAAACCAATCTTATTCAGGCCATTAGGGAAAATGAAGTATTACAGACCCTGATGAAAAATCCGCTCGAGAAGTGTCGCGATGCCACACAAAAAACGCTGGAAATTACCCGCAAGATGGGCATTTCTTCGGAAGTCATTCAATTACTGAGCTGGAATCGCAAACTGGATGCGGCAATTAACCACTATGCCTTGCAGATTGAGGTGAATGGCAAGAAATATGTTCTGGACACCACTTTTACACAGGATACCTATTTCCAGAGCAAGATCCTCAATAACGAAATCACCGGTGCCGGACAGGAAGTCTTCGACCAGAAAGTGTATATGGGACCTGCCCAGGCCTGGTTCAAACTCATGAAAGAGGGAGAGGAAAACGCGCTGCTGAAAGTGCAAATCTCCAAAGAGGGCGGATTATTGCGGGATCCTTCCTTTGCCATCGGCGCGCCTTATGATGTTCCGGGGCTTACACTGAATCAGCCTGATTGGTTTAAAAGAAAAATGGGCAGAGAAGCACTTTACAACGATATGCTATTGAAAGTGCGAGCTGACAGGCAGGTTGCAGCCGATGTGAAACTGCTACCGGAACTTGCGAAAATCAACGTTGATGATTACGATCTCTTCTTTAATCTGGGTCAAGGCAAAACCAATTTTTTGGGCATGAGAAACAGGCAGGCGTTAAGCCGGGATTTAGGACTCAATAAAATCGTGCCCTTCAAACCCAGAAATGCCGACGATCTCGCGACGGTGCTGGATAATTTCGATAACATCAATGAAGACGTGTTTTCCAAAATGTCGGCCAATGCCAAAGATCGCGCATTGAACACGCTTTCCACCTCGATAAAAACACATTTAATCGCTCGGATTAATGGTAACTATAAATACGACCTGACTACCCGAGTTGAACTGGCCAAACTGTTAGCTGAAATTGAAGCTGTGCAAAAAAGGGTGATGTATAAAGAGTATAATTATGCCGATCCCTTTGGCAAAAATGATGACCTGCCTTCGGCCCAAAATCCTTCTCGACATAACGCCCCGGCGGCTTCCCATTCCAGAGGGATGGATAATCCTTCGGCGGATGAAAAAACGCTGCTGACCGATAAATACCAGAAAGTCCCCATTACGCATCCCGAAGGCTTTGATGTTTACGCGGATAAAACGCCCCTTCATGGTCAGTCGGAACTTCTTTATTGGGACGCCGATAATCAGTCGATTAAGTCATTCGGCATAGGTGAGGTAAAAAAGGGGTATGGCAGCGCATAAGCGGCGCAGGGCGCAATCTTTTTTCTTCCTCCAAACATCGTGATGCCAAAAAATTTCTCGATGAACATATCGCACTTTATTCCAAACCGGAATCGGCGTTGACCGCCGAGGAAAATGAGCAGTTGCTCGACAAGCTGGTTAAATTAGTCAGCGAAGGTGACAACAAGGGCGAATCTCAGGCGGTGGCAGACTATAACGAAGCTGGCTCTGCAAAAATCAACGAGGCGTTGAGAGGTCAGGTCGAAACCAAAAAGAGCAAGGCGTTTATGGCCGAATTCGAAAGGCTGAACAATTATGAGGGCGTATCTTACCGCGTCGCTTTTGTGACTCCACAAGGTGCGGATGCGCTTAAGACAGGTCGAAACAAGGTGTTTTATGACCGGGGTGTGCAGTCGGCTTCCGTTATGCCGACCAATGCAAGACAGTGGGCATCGGACGGGTTTGTTACCGAGGGCAGAGCCGGTAACGAGGTGCCGGTGGTTTATATTTTCGATGAGTCCGTGAATCAAAAAATCCTGTCTAACTCATTCTTTCCGGACCACGTCGCCGTGAAACCCAATGCCTATCTCGAACTGCGTGCGGTAAGAAATGTAAAAGGCCAGCTGTATGTCTATTTCTCGTCGCCCACCAAGGTACCGGACAATATTTACAACCTTTATGACGGCGTTCGCGAGAGTATATAAAGGGTAAGCGCGGTGGGCGATTACCCTTTATTCAGACGGCTTGAGCCTTCGTTAGAACGCGTAGTTGAAGTTCACGCCGTACAGCATGGCCGTGCCTTTGGCATCGAACTCGTAATTGGGTACGCCGTCGGCCACTTTTTCACTGATATGTACCGATTTGCCGTGCATATAAGAGACACCCAGGTCGACCGACGCATCTTTGTTAAATGCGTAGGTGCTACCGACGCTCAGCCAGAGGCGGTCCTGATCGGGAATCGAAATTGTCCGGTTATCGGCAGGAACCGGGCTATCGTCGTAGGCGATACCGGTGCGGAATGTCCACTGATCGTTATAGTAGTAGGTGGTACCCAGCGCGATGCGATAAACATCGTGATAGCCTTCATCCTTCTGGAATAGCGTGTTGCCGTTGCTGCCGGTGGCTTTAAGCTCCTGGAACTGGCTCCAGCTGGTGTAGGTCAAGCTGTAATGCACGGCCCATTTGGGGGCGACGCGGTTATAGCCCGACACTTCCCACATTTCCGGAAGATTCAGGGTCAAGGATCCCGGAACGGTACTGCCGCCTGTGCCGCCCGCCGCCACCGGCAGATCGCTGCGATAGTTGCCGTCGAAGTCGATATCCACTTTCGAACGATACGTGAAGCCGTAACGGTTGTTCTCATCGACTTCATAGAGAATACCGGCGTTCCAGCCGTAGCCCCATGCGTTTCCGTTCAAATGCGCGGCGGTGGTATCAGTCGGAATTCTGCCACGGCTTTGCAGCGCCACCAGCTCACCGGCGTTGCGTTCGATTTTCGCCTTGGCGTAAACCGCATCGAAACCGACACCAAAGCTGAAGTGTTCGTTAAGACGATAGGCCGCGCTCAGATTGAGGTTTTCGGTGATCAGGTCGGTTTTACCGGCCAGAGGGCCAGCAGGATAACCGTTTTCGAATTCGGTCGATAAACCGTAGTTGGAGGTTGCGGAAGCGCCCAGCGCCCATTGTTCGTTAACCGGTAAAATGAAGTGCAGGTTCGGCACCCAGGCATTGGGGGCGATATTGTCGTCGTCGAGACTACGCCCTGTAACCGGTGAATTGCCCGTGAGTTTGACATCCGGATCGACATAGATTGCGCCGCCGGAGAAGGAAGGGCGGTCGAACATTGTCATGGTTGCCGGGTTACGGCTGCCGGAAGCCGCCGAGTCGGCGATGGCGCCTTCGCCGGAAAATGAGCGGCCCAGTCCGGCTGCCGTGTATTCGTTTAACTGAAATCCTGCCGCGAAAACGTGAGTAGAGACGAGCGCCATTGCAGCTGCCACAGCTGACCTTGTAAACAGGTTTTTCTGGTTCATGACCAAAACCTCATTTTATGATTTATAGAACAGCGTCATTTATAGGTTTGCTTATAAATAGCGATGAGCGGCGGATTCGTGGGACCGCAATGGGCCAACTAATCAGACCAGTGAGCGAATTATAGGTCTGACCTGTACACATGTTGCAATGTTGTTTCACACTTATTGGTATTTAGATTTTAAAAATTAGATCCGCTTAACAAAAAGAAGACGAATCCAATTCACAAAACTGACAGGACGGATTGAACTATTGGTGAAAAAAATAACTCATAGTTTTATCAACGTATTAATCTCGTGATTTGAATCACTTAAAAACCCTGCAAAAAGTATGGCTGTTCGTCCGGTCAGGGCAGGAGTAAGATGACGCGTAGTTAACCCTGCCCTCGGCAGGACTCGTTATGACCTTTGGGCCAGACGCTCACCGCGTCGAAAGGAGAGAGTATGTCAGGCATAAACAGCGAATCAGATCTGTCTCGTGGCGCTAAACGCGCTGTCTCGCACCTTTCACCCGCTTTAGATTTCATAGAAGAAAACGAAGCCTGCTGCCGGGTTGAAATCGGTACGGTTATCGATAATTCGGATTGCACGGCCACTTACCAGAAGCTGTTTGCCACTCGCGAAGACGCGGTCGCGGCCTTCAAACTGCTGACGGCATGTGCCCGCAAAGCCGAATCGGAACCCTGCGTAATAACCCGTCGCTTCGACGAAGTGGAAGGCGGCGTCGAACTGATTGCCGATTTCTCTTTCTGCTGCCAGATTGAGTCGATCAACTTCCAGCTTGCCCTGCGTTAATCCTGCCGTGATTCGCCCTGCATTTTTTGGTGCAGGGTATTCTCCCCGCTTACATTCCCTGTTGCAGCCGAAAATTTGCGATTGCTCGCAATTCATCATTCCTGACTTTGCCAATCATCCGCACATGGTTAACACTGAAGTATCAGGTCAGACCTGTTTTAAATAGTTTAAAATCAGCAGGCTGATCCCAAGATCGCTTCACTTTGCGGCAATAAAAGGGATTGAATCAAAGAGACTTTGAATTTAGCCACACAAAAGCCGCTATTTTAACGCGTATCGAGCGTTTGATTTACTCAGGAGCCAGCATGAACAAGGCCATTCCACTGGTTACGCGGCAGGGCGATCGCATCGCAATCGTCGAAGGTTTGCGTACTCCTTTTGCCAGGCAGGCAACCGCGTTCCACGGCATACCCGCAGTCGATTTAGGAAAAATGGTGGTCAGCGAACTGCTGGCAAAAAGCGCAATAGACCCGTCAGTGGTCGAGCAACTGGTATTTGGTCAGGTCGTGCAGATGCCTGAAGCGCCCAATATTGCCCGCGAAATCGTGCTCGGGACCGGTATGCCGGTCACTACAGACGCCTACAGCGTATCCCGCGCCTGCGCGACCAGTTTTCAGGCGGTAGCCAATATCGCCGAGAGTATTATGGCGGGCACTATCAGCGTCGGTATTGCAGGCGGGGCAGATTCTTCCTCCGTGCTCCCCATTGGCGTCAGCAAGGCGCTGGCCCGTACTCTGGTTGATGTCAACAAGGCTCGTACCCTCTCACAACGGCTTGGTCTGTTCAGTAAACTCCGTTTTCGCGACTTGCTGCCCGTGCCTCCTGCGGTTGCCGAATACTCGACCGGGCTGCGTATGGGCGATACCGCCGAACAAATGGCGAAATCGCACGGCATTACCCGTCAGCAGCAGGACGAACTGGCGCATCGCTCCCATCAGCGCGCAGCGCGTGCCTGGCAGGACGGCCTGCTGGCTTCGCAGGTGATGACTGCCCATGTTCCGCCTTATAAAGAGGCGGTGGAAAAAGACAATAATATTCGTCTGGACTCCAGCATCGAACAGTACGCTAAATTGCGTCCCGCGTTTGACCGCAGGCACGGCACTGTCACTGCCGCCACCAGCACGCCGCTGACCGACGGTGCCGCTGCCGTATTGATGATGAGCGAATCGCGCGCGCGCGAACTAGGCCTCAGGCCGCTGGGTTATCTGCGCAGCTTTGCCTTTGCCGCCATCGATGTTCAGGAAGACATGTTGCTGGGTCCGGCCTACGCCACGCCGATCGCGCTGGATCGTGCCGGATTAACGTTGGAGGATCTTGATCTGATCGATATGCATGAAGCCTTTGCCGCCCAGACGCTGGCGAATATGAAAATGTTTGCCAGCCCGCAGTTTGCCCGTGAAAAGCTGGGGCGTGACGCGGCAATCGGGGAAATAGACTGGGAAAAGTTTAACGTTCTTGGCGGTTCGCTGGCTTATGGTCATCCTTTTGCGGCGACCGGTGCGCGCATGATTGTTCAAACCCTGCATGAACTGCGTCGCCGTGGCGGCAAGCTCGGATTAACCACCGCCTGTGCCGCCGGCGGGCTTGGCGCCGCCATGATTCTGGAGGTGGCAGAATGAGCGATAAACCGGTGATTTCACCCACTGAACAGCCTCAAAACGGCAAGGCCTCGGCCTTTAGACTGCATTTTACCGACGACAATATCGCCATCGTCACCCTCGATGTGCCCGATGAAAAGGTCAACACGCTAAAAGCCGAGTTTGCCGAGCAGATAACCGCCTTGCTCAAGCGAGCGCAGCTGCATCCGCAACTCAAAGGGGTCGTGTTTGTATCGGGTAAAAAAGACTCCTTTATTGCCGGTGCCGATATCAGCATGATTTCGCGCTGCGAGCAGGCAAGTGAAGCCGAAGCCCTGGCTAAACAGGGTCAGGCCGTTATGGCCTACATTGCAGGTTTGTCCGTTCCCGTAGTGGCGGCCATTAACGGCGCGTGTCTGGGCGGCGGGCTTGAGCTGGCGCTGGCTTGCCACAGTCGTATCTGTTCGCTGGCAGACGAAACCCGCCTTGGGCTGCCCGAAGTGCAGCTGGGGCTGTTGCCAGGCTCCGGCGGCACGCAAAGATTGCCGCGCCTGATAGGCGTTGCCAAAGCGCTCGACCTGATGCTGACCGGTCGTTCGCTGCGCCCGAAGCAGGCGCTGCGCATGGGGCTGGTGGACGATATCGTGCCTCAATCCATTTTGCTGCACACCGCGCTCGAGCAGGTGCGAAAAGGGCATTCGACGAAGAAACCCCTGTCTTATCAAGACCGTGTGATGCAGGGGCCATTAGGCAAAAAGCTGTTGTTCCATTTTGTGCGCAAGCAGACGCGCGCCAAATCCAAAGGCCATTACCCTGCCACTGAAAAAATTATCGATGTCGTTGAAACGGGCCTTAACGAAGGCAGCGGCAATGGGTATCAGGCGGAAGCTCGAGCCTTTGGTGAACTCGTCATGACCCCGCAATCTGCGGCGTTGCGCGCGCTGTTTTTTGCATCAACGGCGCTAAAAAAGATTTTGGTGCAGGGGCCGAACCTCGCGAGATACGCCATGTCGGTGTGCTGGGCGGTGGCCTGATGGGAGGCGGTATTGCCTACGTTACGGCAACCCGCGCGCAATTGCCCGTCAGGATCAAAGACATCAGTCAGCAGGGGATTAGCCATTCTCTGAAATACAGCTGGGATTTATTGCAAAAGAAAGTCCAACGCGGGCATTTAACACGCGCCGCGTTGCAAAAACAGATGACACTGCTGTCAGGTAGCACAGATTACAGCGGTTTCAGGCAGGCAGATCTGGTGGTAGAGGCCGTATTTGAAGACCTGGCGCTCAAGCAGCAAACTATCCTTGAAGTTGAGCAAAACGCCGCTCCGCACACTATTTTTGCCTCAAATACTTCTTCCTTGCCTATTCACAAGATTGCGCAGGGTGCTGCAAGGCCTGAACAGGTCATTGGTCTGCATTATTTCAGTCCGGTCGACAAAATGCCGCTGGTCGAGGTTATCCCTCATGCCGGCACCAGTGCGCAAACGATAGCCACCGCTGTCGCCTTTGCCAGAAAGCAGGGCAAAACGGCGATTGTGGTAGGCGACAGTGCCGGTTTTTATGTCAACCGCATTCTTGCTCCCTATATCAATGAGGCCACGCGCTGCCTGCTCGAAGGCGAGGGCATCGAACATATCGATGACGCGCTGCTGGACTTTGGTTTCCCGGTGGGGCCGCTGCAACTGCTGGATGAAGTCGGCATTGATGTTGGCACCAAAATCGTGCCCGGTTCTGGTCAACGCATTGGGTGAACGCTTTGCCGCTCCGCCCGAGCTTGATGTCATTTTGAATGACGAGAGAAAAGGGCGTAAAAACGGTCGGGGTTTCTATCTCTACCCCGATAAAGGCCGTAAAAGTAAAAAACGGCAGGCTGACCCTTCTATCTATGGGCTTTTACACATCACGGCACACAATAAACAGAGCAAACCCGTCATCGCCGAGCGCTGTCTGGCGCTGATGTTGAACGAGGCGGTGCGCTGTCTTGACGATGGCACGGTGCGCACCGTGCGCGATGCCGATATCGGTGCAGTATATGGCATTGGTTTTCCTCCTTTTCTTGGCGGCCCGATGCGGTATATCGACACACTGGGCGCGGCCAATCTGGTAAAAAAACTGCAAGACCTTCAGCAAAAATATGGCGATCGTTTCGCGCCCTGCGAGGGGCTGGTGCGCCGGGCCGCCGAAGGACAAAAATTGTATAGCTAGGAAATTGAGCGTAAAATAGGCGATCGTTTGGGTGTAAAGCCCTTGAGGATTTTGCAACAACAGACAAACGCTGGCAGGTTGCGGGTAAAATCCGCAGCCTATTTACATCCTCTGGCAGTTGGTGTAAAAAACAGCGTTTTAATTGCGATGACTTTCAGGCAAAATGCCCGGCCGCGATACAGACCGCGTGTTTTCGTTGATGTGAAGTTGGTGTAGTGCCCTGCTAGGATGTGGGCAGAAGGGTAATACAGCACGCGAAGCGTTCCTGTATAGCGCTATTTTTGTTAACAAAAGCGGTGCAATATGCAAGTTGTGATTATGCGTCACGGTGAAGCTGCTCTCGATGCAGCTAGTGATTCCGTCAGGCCTCTTACCGATTGTGGTTGTGACGAAACGGTATGTATGGCGTCCTGGTTAAACGGCCGCTCAGTGAAAATTCAGCGCGTACTGGTCAGCCCCTATCTTCGGGCGCAGCAGACGCTGGAAAAAGTCCGTCAGGGCCTCGCGCTTCCCGAAAAGGTTGACGTGTTACCCGAACTGACGCCAGGCGGCGATCCCGCGCAGGTTGCGGAGGAGCTTCAGGCCTTGGCGAAAGAGGGGGTAAGTTCGGTACTGGTGGTGTCTCATTTGCCGTTGGTTGGTTATCTGGTGGCAGAGCTCTGCCCGGGCCAGTGCCCGCCAATGTTTGCAACCTCGGCGATGGCGAGCGTCGAGATCAACGCCGATACCGGCTGTGGCAGCCTGGACTGGCAGTTCAGTCCTTCGCAGGTGATAGCAAAAGTCTGCTGATAACATTCAGTTTGGGCAAACGTCAAAAAGGCACAGCTTGCTGTGCCTTTTGCTATTTTGGATGAAAAGAAAAGGGCATTTTCTGTTGCCGATAAAGTGAGCAGTACGGAGAAAGCCATAGCTAGCCTGCAACAAGCGCCTGTTTCTCCTCTTTTCTCGCTACTGTTCCAACGTCTTGTCATCCAGTTCAATCAGTACCAGCAATGCGGCATTACCGCCCAGTTCACGCGGTGCCTGGTGAAAAGCTTCGACATCGGGATGTTGCGCCAGCCACAGCGGCGTTTGCTGCTTGAGGATGTGCTTGCCATGCCCATGCATCACACAGGCGCAGTGCACGTGTTCTCTGCGACAGGCGGCAATCAGCGCGCCGAGTTCCTGTTTGGCCTCTTTCTGCGTTAACCCGTGAAGATCAAGAAACAGCTCCGGGGAGTAATCACCGCGGCGCAGTTTTTTCAATTCAAAATGACTGACGTCTGGCCGCACGTGGCGCACAGGCCCCTCATCGTCCAGCATCGGCTGAAACTCGTCCGAAAAATAGTAGCTGGCATCGACCTGTTCCTGTAACAGACGTTTAGGCGACGACACCACCTGCGGTTTTCGTTCAGGTTTATGCAAAATCGTATCGTTCTTCAGCCGCTTGGTGCCGGGCACCGCCTCACGAAACAGCGCCAGTTCTTCCTTACTCAGCGAGTATTTTTTCTTCATCGCAATATCATCATTCGTCACACATTTTAACAGTGTACCTATTCCTCGGCCGGTTTCTAAATAAAACTCGTTGCCCTGCGTGATTGTAGCCCCGGCGGCGTTGACTCGTTGACGCGCACCTTGTCGACTAACACCCGTTTGCGTTTACGCGCGCGTCTCCCGCCCGCCCGACGACAATCCCGAGGACTTTGGGCGGACGAATGGGGATTATTACTGATTTGTTGCCGTCTTCATGGCAAACTATGCGGAAATTTTATGGCCACGATATGGGCCACCCGCCGTACCCCAGGAGAGAAAATTGGACAAGATATTCGTCGACGAAGCCGTCAGTGAGCTGCATACCATTCAGGATATGCTGCGCTGGACCGTCAGCCGCCTGAATGCCGCTAATGTATATTACGGTCATGGAACGGATAATCCCTGGGACGAAGCCGTGCAACTGGTGTTGCCAAGCGTCTTTTTACCGCTCGATATTCCGGAAGACATGCACTCCGCGCGTCTGACGTCGAGCGAGCGTCATCGCATCGTCGAGCGTGTCATCCGCCGCGTCAACGAGCGTGTACCGGTCGCCTATCTGACCAACAAAGCCTGGTTCTGCGGCATGGAATTCTACGTTGACGAACGCGTACTGGTTCCGCGGTTCGCCGATTGGGGAACTTATCAACAACCGCTTTGCAGGCATTCTGCAACATCAGCCGCAGCATATTCTCGATATGTGTACCGGCAGCGGCTGTATTGCTATCGCCTGCGCCTATGCCTTCCCTGAAACCGAAGTCGACGCGGTGGATATCTCCGCCGATGCGCTGGCCGTGACCGAACGCAATATCGAAACTCACGGCATTGAGCAGTGGGTGACACCGATTCGCTCCGACCTGTTCCGTGAATTACCGGCCTTGCAGTACGACCTGATTGTCACCAACCCGCCTTATGTCGACGAAGAAGACATGGCAGACCTGCCTGACGAATACCGCCACGAGCCTGAACTGGGTCTGGCATCCGGCAGTGACGGCCTGAAGCTGACGCGTCGCATTCTGGCCTGCGCCCCTGATTATCTGACCGACAACGGTGTTCTTATCTGCGAAGTGGGTAACAGCATGGTGCATCTGATGGACCAGTATCCGGACATTCCGTTTACCTGGCTTGAATTTGAAAACGGCGGTGACGGCGTATTTATGCTGACCAAACAGCAGTTGCTCGACTGCGCTGAGCATTTCAGCCTGTTCCGCAAATAACGATTCGACTTATTCTTCGATTTTAAACAGTTAACTGATGGTTAAGGAGCCGTGATGGCAGGGAACAGTATTGGACAATTCTTTCGCGTCACTACGTTTGGTGAATCCCACGGGGTCGCGCTTGGATGTATTATCGATGGCGTGCCGCCGGGCATTCCACTGACCGAGGCTGATCTGCAGCACGATCTCGATCGTCGCCGTCCCGGCACGTCGCGCTATACCACCCAGCGTCGTGAAGCCGATGAAGTAAAAATCCTCTCCGGCGTCTTCGACGGCGTGACGACGGGTACCAGCATTGGTCTGATAATTCAGAATACCGATCAGCGTTCGCAGGATTACAGCGCGATTAAAGACGTATTCCGTCCGGGTCACGCCGATTACACCTACGAACAAAAGTACGGCACTCGCGACTATCGTGGCGGAGGCCGTTCTTCTGCCCGTGAAACCGCAATGCGCGTGGCGGCGGGTGCGGTCGCGAAGAAATATCTGGCACAGAAGTTCGGTGTTCAGGTGCGCGGCTATCTGGCTCAGATGGGTGATGTTACCTGTGATCTCAAAGACTGGGATTTCGTTGAAACCAACCCGTTTTTCTGCGGCGACGAGAGCAAAATCGAGGCGCTGGATGCCCTGATGCGCGAGCTGAAAAAAGCCGGCGATTCAATCGGTGCCAAAATTACCGTCGTGGCAGAAAACGTGCCGACCGGTCTTGGCGAGCCTGTGTTTGACCGTCTGGATGCCGACCTGGCCCATGCGCTGATGAGCATCAATGCCGTTAAAGGCGTCGAAATTGGTGACGGGTTTGCGGTTGTTAACAAGCGCGGCAGCGAAAACCGTGACGAAATCACGCCGCAAGGTTTCGAAAGCAACCACGCAGGCGGCATTCTGGGCGGTATCAGCAGCGGACAGCCGATTGTGGCGCACATGGCGCTGAAACCAACTTCCAGCATTACCGTGCCCGGCCGTACCATCAATCGCGAAGGCGAGCAGGTCGAGATGATAACCAAGGGACGTCATGACCCTTGCGTGGGTATTCGCGCCGTGCCGATTGCCGAAGCGATGATGGCCATCGTACTGATGGACCACCTGCTGCGCCAGCGCGCCCAGTGTGGCGACGTCAATTCCAGCGTGCCCCGCTGGTAAACAGAGAGTGCAACCCTAGAATGCGGATAAAAATCGGTTTGGCCGGTTTACTGGCGTTAGCAGTGTCGATTCCCTCGCTGGCGGCAACGCCGTGGCAGCGTATTACTCAGCCTGTTGCCGGTGTGCCGCAGGCCGTGGGCAGCTATGCCAACGGTTGCCAGATTGGCGCAAAGCCGTTGCCTATCGACTCGCCCGATTATCAGGTGATGCGAACCGATCAGCGCCGCTTCTATGGTCAGCCCGATCTCCTCACGTTTATCAAACGATTGTCGGCCGAAGCCAATCGCGAAGACCTGGGCACCGTGCTGATTGGCGATATGGCGATGCCTGCGGGCGGGCGCTTTAGCAGCGGTCATGCCAGTCATCAGTCCGGTCTGGATGTCGATATCTGGCTGCAAATGCCGCGCAAACGCTGGACAGCGCAGCAGTTGCTAAAACCTCAGCCTATCGATTTAGTCAGTCGCGACGGCAAAAGCGTGGTCAAAAGTCAGTGGCAGCCGCAAATCGAAACGCTGATCAAACTTGCGGCGCAGGACACCGATGTGGTGCGTATTTTCGTCAATCCGGCGATAAAACAGCAGCTATGCCTCGATGCCGGCAGCGATCGCGAATGGCTGCACAAGGTCAGGCCGTGGTTTGGACATCGCGCCCATATGCACGTACGTCTGCGTTGTCCGGTCGGTGATCACAACTGTGAAAGCCAGGCACCGCCGCCTCCGGGCGATGGTTGCGGCGCCGAACTGCAAAGCTGGTTCCTGCCGCCAAAACCTGGCAGCGGTGTTCCCGTGAAAAAAGAGCCGCCGCCGTTACCGGCCGTATGCCAGTCGTTGCTTGATAACCACGTCGGTCAGCTGTAATTACCGTTTTTGCTGTTTTGTCTTGAGTCGAGTTAGCCCGTAACCATGTCAGCCATTATTTCAGAGTTACCAGAAAATCATCATTATCAGCAGCTTATCGATATTTTCGATGGCTGCTTCAGTCAAGATTACAACACCCGGCTTATCCGAGGTGATGATGAGCCAATCTATCTTCCTGCCGATGAACAGGAAGATTACAACCGCATCGTGTTTGCCCACGGCTATTACGCCAGCGCACTGCACGAAATTTCGCACTGGTGTGTGGCGGGTGCACAAAGACGTAAACTGGTGGATTTCGGCTACTGGTATTGCCCAGACGGCCGCGACGCGCAGACACAGGGCGAATTTGAAAAAGTTGAAATCAAGCCGCAGTCTTACGAGTGGATGTTCTGCGTCGCTGCGGGCTTTAACTTTAATGTCAGCTGTGACAATCTGAGCGGCGATTGTGAACCCGACAGAATCGGGTTTCAGCGCAAGGTGCGGGAAGCGGTGTTGGACACGCTGGCGAAAGGGTTGCCTGAACGCCCGGCGCGTTTCATCAATGCCCTGCAAGCCTACTATCATACGGCCCCGTTGAGTGCAGAGTCTTTTCCTGCTCCACAGGACCTTTGAATTACCGACTGTCGCAGCGTAAAACCTGTTGATAGCGAAGACCTCAGTCAGTGAGAAACAGGAAGAGGAAGAGGATGATCGCAGAATTTGAAGGGCGTATTTTCGCGCTTATTGAAGATATGGTTGAAAGTGCCAGCGACGATGAGCTGTTTGCCAGCGGTTATCTGCAAGGGCATTTAACGGTATCGGTGGCCGATGCCGAAGCCAACGGCGAGAACACGTCCGAGCAATTGAAAGCGCGTGTACAGAATAGTCTCGACAAGGCGATTCAGGCCGGAGAACTCTCTCCGCGCGATCAGGTTCTGGTGCTCGGCATGTGGGAAAACCTTTATCAGAAAGCTCTGCCTGAAACCGAGCGCTGAGTTGGCGGAAACATAAAAAAAGAAAGGGCCTGATGGCCCTTTTTTATGTCTGGCAGTGCGGTGAATCACTCAGATTGCGTGACTGGACGACCCTTGAGCAGCCTGCGAACCCACATTCGGTTCGGGTTGAGCGCGGCAAGAGTAGTCGAATCAAGCGGTAAGGGTTCTCCGGCTATCTGGCTTGCCAGAATCTCTGCGGTCAGCGGCGCTGAACTCAGGCCTCGCGAGCCTAATCCGCCCAGTAAAAACAGATTGCGATGCACCGGTGAAGGCGCAATCTGTTCATTATTTTTAACTGGCGGGGGAGATCGGCATAACCGCCCAGCAGATTGTCATAATCCGGTAAAGCGCCGACCATCGGCAGATGATCGCGCATGGCACAGCGCACGCCGCTGCGCGCCAGCCCTTCGCTCACATCCACCTCGTGCGGCCAGGCGATGTCCGGCAGGCAATCGATCAGTCGCTGACGGTTTTGCTGCTGGTCTTCATCGCGATAAATCGCTTGTTCCTCGCCACGGTGATAGCTTGCGCCGATGCAATGTTGTTGATTGCCTGGATTTACGGGCGTCATATAGCCGTCGTAGCACAGTACCTGTTTCAGTTCACTCAGACGCGGCGTAGTAGGAATATGCGAGACTTGTCCGCTCACGGCATAAACCTGCAATTTTGCACTTTGCTCGAAAGCCGCGATGCCTGGCCCGTTGGCCAGCACCACGGTAGCGTGCTCCACTTCATTTCCTGACGGCAACGCCAGTTTCCAGCCGCCGCTAGCCGTGGGCGTCAGTGCGGTAATCGGATGCTGAAAATGCACGCGAAGACCCAACGCCTCGGCGCGTTCGATAGCCTGCGAAGTCAGTTCGGCAGGACACAGCCATCCGCCCAGCGGATAACTCACCCCACCGTTGCCGCAGGGCAAACCTGCCGCAAGGGCAAACTGTTCGGCATCAAGCGCCGTGGCCAGTTCATGCGGCCATTCACCGGCAAGCATGTTGTCGATTTTACTCTGACTCTTTTCGTCAAAGCCCAACTGCACCACGCCACACCAGTCATGGTCGAAAGTCAGACCGGTGGCGCTCAGGGCGCTGTACTGGCGACGAGCAAAGGTAAAGGCATGGGCAAAGAACTGCTCGATGGCGTTGTGTTGTCCATTTAGCAGCGGATACACCGCGCCCTGACGGTTGCCGGAAGCGCCCTGTGCCGGTTTGGCGTCGGCGCAATAAAGGGTGACATTGAAACCGCGGCGCAGTAGCGCAAGAGAGAGCAGGGCGCTGGCAACACCGCCGCCGACTAGCGCGATATCCTGCGGGTTTTCGGCGGCGGTGCGGTCATACCACGGCATCGGGTGCGGGTGTTTGGGGGCGATTTCGCGCCAGCCGCTCAGCATCTCGCGTTTTCTGCCGTGGCCTTTGACGCGGCTCACGTTGAATCCAGCCTGTTGCAAACCTCGGCGCACGAATCCGGCGGCGGTAAAGGTTGCAAAAGTGCCTTCCGGACGTGTCATCTTCGCCATCGCGGTGAAGAGGTCGTCGGTCCACATATCGGGATTTTTGGAGGGCGCAAAACCGTCGAGGAACCAGGCATCGACCTGCTGATACAGGCTCGCGTCACAGTTTGGCAGCAGATGGGTGACATCGCCGAACCACAAATCCAGCGTAATGCGCCCACCGTCGAGCAGAAGTCGATGACAGCCCGCGAAAGGCAGGGGCCATTGCGTGCGCAGTTCATCGGCAAACTCGGCCAGTTCAGGCCAGTGACGGTGCGCCATTTCCAGATCCGTCACGGAAAGTGGAAATTTTTCATAGCTGATGAAATGTAATCGCTGAAGCGTTGTCTGATGTTGCTGCTGTTTGAAGTCGGCAAAGGCCTGCCAAAGCGTTAAAAAATTTAAACCTGTGCCAAAACCGGTTTCGGCAATGACCAACAGCGAACGAGCGTGCGTGGCAAAACGCGCGGGAAGATGATTGCCATTCAGAAACACGTGGCGAGTTTCGGGCAAGCCGCCGTCGTCCGAAAAGTAGATGTCATCGAACTGTCGGGAAACAGGTGTACCCTGTTCGTTCCACCTTAAATCGGCTGGCTGTATTGGGGTGTGATCCACGTAAAACTCTCTTGGTTCTAGGCTGTGCGCGAAGTTTAACTGTCTGGTAAACTTCGCGCAAATTTCAATTCTTTACACAAGGATTTGCTGATCGGACTTGTTCGGCGTACAACTGTACGCTAAAGTGCATGACGAAATCCCGAATAGTGAATAGTAAAAGAGGTATTAAATGAAACGTGCTGTGATTACTGGCCTGGGCATTATCTCGAGCATCGGTAACGACAAGCAGGAAGTTCTTGAGTCGCTGAAAGCAGGCCGCTCCGGGATCACCTACTCTAAAGAATTTGAAGATGCCGGGATGAAATGCAAAGTCTGGGGCAATGTGAAACTAGACACAGCTGGTCTAATCGATCGCAAAATTGTGCGTTTCATGAGTGATGCTTCTATTTATGCTTATCTGTCTATGGAACAGGCGATTGCCGATTCCGGTCTGACGCCTGAAATGGTTTCCAACGAACGCACCGGTCTGATTGCAGGTTCCGGCGGCGGTTCACCACGCAACCAGGTTGCGGGTTCCGATGCCATGCGTGCGACCGGCCTCAAAGGCGTGGGTCCATTTATGGTGACCAAGGCGATGGCTTCCGGCGTTTCTGCCTGCCTCGCAACCCCGTTCAAAATCCGTGGCGTAAACTACTCCATCAGCTCTGCCTGCGCGACCTCTGCACACTGCATTGGTAACGCCTACGAAATGATTCAGCTGGGCAAGCAGGATGTTGTTTTCGCGGGCGGCGGTGAAGAACTGTGCTGGGAAATGGCCTGCGAGTTCGACGCAATGGGCGCAATGTCACGTAAATACAATGACACCCCTGAAAAAGCATCCCGTACCTACGACACCGAGCGCGATGGTTTCGTTATCGCAGGCGGCGGCGGTATGGTTGTTGTTGAAGAGCTGGAACATGCTCTGGCACGTGGTGCGCATATCTATGCAGAAATCGTGGGTTACGGCGCAACGTCTGACGGTGCCGACATGGTTGCTCCATCCGGCGAAGGCGCAATGCGTTGTATGAAGATGGCGATGCAGGGCGTTGATACCCCGATCGACTACCTGAACGTACACGGTACTTCTACCCCAATCGGCGACGTGAAAGAGCTGGGCGCGGTGCGTGAAGTGTTCGGCGAAAACACGCCGGCAATCTCTTCCACCAAAGCCATGACCGGTCACTCTCTGGGTGCCGCAGGCGTGCAGGAAGCGATTTACACCTTGCTGATGGCCGAGAACAACTTTATTGCGCCGAGCATCAACGTTGAAAACCTCGACGAAGCGGCAAAAGGCGTTAACATCATTACCGAGAAAACCGACCGCGAACCGACAACCGTCATGTCCAACAGCTTCGGTTTCGGCGGCACCAACGCCACTCTGGTAATGCGTAAGCTGCCAAACGACCGTTAATCTCTCCTGTAGATTTACCGTTGTTAAAGAAAGCCCGCCTTAAGGTGGGCTTTTTCTTTTTCACTGCCGCGTTAAAACCTGTCTCCGGCATGGCTTCTATTTGCCTGCATTCGTTAGCTGTTTCAGCTACAATCGCTGCCGTCTTTCTCTATAAGATTAATTTTTATTAAACATGACGGTTCTGCTAAACCAAATAGTGTATTCACGACGTCGCTTGTTTGCCTGGCTGGGCATCGGCGCGATCCTGATGCTATTTATTGCGCCCGTTGTGTCAAACATACTAGTCGCGCAGGGCATGCCCATGCCCATGATGGCCGACATGACCCTGTCGCCTGAGGTGCCAGAGACATCCGAAATGACCATGTCGTCGGAAATGACCCTGTCGTCGGCGATGCCGCAGACATCCGAAATGTCCACGTCTACGGATGCGGCAAAGATGGCCGCTATGCCGATGCCTGATCATGTTATGCCGACACATCCCGCAGCAGCATCTCCTCCGGCATCGACCTTAACCTCGTTATCATCAACTTCTGCACCGGCCAATACGTTGTCTCCGGATGAGATGATGGGCGTCGCCTGCGGATACTGCGTGCTGCTGATGCATCTGCCATTGCTGGTGTTACTGGCCGTGGCGTTGATCTGGTCACTCTCTGTCGTTGTCCGCCCGCTGTTTTCCCGCATTACGCCTTGCCTGCTTTCTTCGCCAACGTTAACAGATTCTCAACCCCGTGCTCCGCCTGCCTCTGTCCTGTTCGCTTTCATTTAGCCGCATAAGGCAAAAAAGCGTTTAACAATCTGATTTGACCTCAATACTCTGCGAGCAGGGACATTCACCTTGTCTGCCCGCGGCGTGATTTGATTTTTTATTACTGACAGGCTTCAGGACATTGTTATGAATCACACCCAAGGCCCTATGGCGACGACAGTCGAGCCGAGCGCCAAAGCGGCCGCACTGGCGCTCCTAAAACGTATCCATTTCTATATCGGACTTTTTGTCGGCCCGTTTATCTTTATTGCCGCCCTGACGGGGGTGCTGTATGTGGCTACCCCGCAAATTGAAAATAAAATCTATGCCGAACAGCTTTTTACTTCCTCACGTGGCGACGTTCAGCCACTTTCTCGACAAATAGACGCGGCGAGAGCGGTCATGGGAGAACAGGCCCGCATCTATGCGATTCGCCCGGCGCCCTCGGAGGGCGAAACGACCCGCGTACAGTTTTCTCGGAGCGGGTTAGGCGCATCCGAAAGCCGCGCCGTGTTTATCGACCCCGTAACTCTTGACGTGAAAGGCGACTTAACTGTTTATGGCACCAGCGGTGTGCTGCCGTTTCGCACCTGGCTCGACAATTTGCATCGCGGCTTGCTGCTGGGCGACATTGGCCGCAACTACAGCGAGCTTGCCGCTTCCTGGCTCTGGGTCGCTGCGCTGGGCGGCATATTGCTCTGGGCCTTCACACGAACAGGGCATAAAAGCGCACGCAGTATCAGCAAGCAGGGCGCACAGCAGCGTCGCGGGCGTTTATGGCATACTTCGCTGGGTCTGATACTGCTTGTCGGTCTGCTGTTCTTCTCTGCAACCGGCCTGACCTGGTCGCAGTGGGCCGGCAATAATATCGGCATCTTGCGCGCCGACATGGGGTGGCTAACCCCGGCCGTCTCCACCCAGTTGGGAGAGGACAAGGAGCCGCAACCTGCCGATGAACATGCCGAGCACCACGCGTCGTCCATGTCCGATATGGACATGTCCGAGATGAAAATGCCCGATATGCCGGATAGCGTCATGAGCGGCATGCATCATTCACCTGTCTCCAGCAGCATTCAGGTTGATGCCGTAACCTTTGACGGCGTTGTTGCCGCTGCACGCCATGCCGGTATTCATGCGGCCAAAATTGAAATCCGCCCCGCCTATCAGGCCGAAAAAGCCTGGACAGTCAGCGAAATCGACCGCAGCTGGCCTACGCGGGTGGATGCCGTCTCCGTTGATCCCGCGACACTTCGCATTGTCGACCACGTCTATTTTGCGCAATTTCCGCTCCTCGCCAAGCTCACGCGCTGGGGCGTCGATGCCCATATGGGCGTACTGTTTGGTGCAGCGAATCAGTTGCTGCTGATTTTCTTCGGACTCGGGACCTGCGCGCTCATTGGCTGGGGTTATCTGCTTTGGTGGCAGCGTCGGCCAAAAATGGCGGGTCAGCGAAGTCCTGCCGCGACGTTGATTCAAACCTGGCGTGCGCTACCTATCCTTATGCGCTGGAGCTTTTTGGCGCTGGTGGTTGCTCTGGCGTTCAGTCTGCCGGTAATGGGCGTAAGCCTGCTTCTGTTCCTGCTGGTAGACCTGCTGCGCTGGCTGCATCAATCCCGAACGCGTGAGGCGCGGCAGATTACCTCTGCGGCAAAATAACATGCATCAGGAGAGGCGCAAGTGGCGCCTCTTTTTTATTTATGGATTTGCGAGACGTCGCGGAGAGTTGTGTTATCTCTCTGGCGTAAAGCATGGCCTTCAGGTAACGTCTGCCCATCCTTTATCGGTCTTTGAATTTGCGGTGTTTTTATCATGGCTCAGACGTTTACAATGTTGTTTCGTCCATTTTTGCGTGACCGATTCTTGCATGTGCTTCTTTTGCTCGGCGTCATATTGACCTGCTTTCACCCTGAAAAAGTGCCGAAATTCGCCAGTTTTGTTGACTGGAATACCATCGTTACGCTGCTCGGGTTACTGATGTTGACCAAAGGGGTAGAGTTGAGCGGCTACTTCGATTTTGTAGGGCGCAAAATGCTCGACACGCTGGATAACGAACGGCGATTGGCGTTGTTTTTAGTTAGTGCGGCGGCGGTGCTGTCGACTTTCATGACTAACGATGTGGCGCTGTTTATTGTAGTGCCGCTGACCATTACCCTGAAAAAACTCACTGCGCTACCCGTCACGCGGCTGATTATTTTCGAGGCTCTGGCGGTGAATGCCGGTTCCTTGCTGACGCCGGTCGGGAACCCGCAGAACATTCTGTTATGGAACCGCTCCGGCGAATCTTTTGTACATTTTATCGGGCAAATGGCTCCGCTTGCCCTTGTGACAATGGCGGCACTGCTGATAGTGACCTGGTTCAGTTTTCCATCGCATACGCTGAAAAAAAGGGCAGCCAGCATAGCAACACCTTCAGTAAACCCCTGCTGTTGGCCTGCGTAGTGCTTTATCTGCTGTTTATCGTCTGTGTCGATGTCGGCCTGGCGCTTTATGGACTGGTCGCAGTGCTGGCGGGGTTTTTGATAATGTCGCGACAGGTATTGCTCAGAATCGACTGGCCATTGATTTTGGTGTTTATTGCCATGTTTATCGATGTTCAGCTCATTATCAGCCTTGGCCCGTTGCAGCAGGCGTTCGGCGGGATTTCATCGTTACCCGAATATGGGCATTACCTGCTTGGAATGGGGCTTTCGCAGGTGATAAGCAACGTGCCTGCCACCATTTTGCTGATAAATTATATGCCCCCCAATGCGTTGTTGGCTTATGCCGTCAACGCAGGTGGTTTTGGTCTGGCCATCGGCTCACTCGCCAACCTCATCGCCATGCGCATGTCTGGCGAGAAGAAAATCTGGCTGACCTTTCACTATTATTCGTTTCCGTTCTTGCTTTTCAGCGGCCTCGTCGGCTGGTTTATGCTGGCACTGCTCTAGATTTCCAGTTGGGATAAACGCGCAACAGCGGCGGTTATCTCTGCTGGGGTCAACGCCGAGAACCCGAGCAGCCAACCATCTTTGACGGGAGGAGAGCACGCGGGCGCACGCAAATCGGATGCGGGCGCGGCGGGAAAAGAATCAGGGAGATAGAGCGCTGAAAGACCCGGTGTTATCACGCCGAGGTGTCGAGCCTGCCGAGTCAGCGCGAGCTCCTGCTTGTCTGGAAGCTTTACTGCAAGCTGCAAACCACCGGCTGCAGTTTGAGGAACCATCCAGCTGCCCAGCTTTTGATGTATTTGCGACAGCAGGTGATCGCGTCGACTGTGATAAAGCTGGCGCATTGCGCGCAGATGAGCGGCGAAATGCCCCTGCTGGATGAATTCGGCAGTGATTGCCTGCATAAACTGCGAACTATGCCCGTCAAACACCGTTCGCAACTGGGTCATTGGCTCAACGAGTTGGGGCGGAAGCACCATGTAGGCGATGCGAAGAGAGGGAAAAAGAACCTTGGAAAAGGTGCCCAGATAGATGACGCGCTGCTGTTTATCCAGTCCCTGCATGGCGGGAAGCGGACGGCCATCATAGTGAAGTTCGCTATCATAATCGTCTTCGACTATCCAGCTATTCTGCTCGGCTGCATATTTTAGTAACGCCAGCCTGCGCGCTAGACTCAGACTGACGCCTGTTGGGTAATGATGCGAAGGTGTAAGTGAGATAAGCCGAGGAACAGGGCAGTGACCTGCAAAGTTCATCCCCTGAGCATCAACGGGAATGGGTTGCAGGTCGGCACCAGCTCCCAGAAACGCATTGCGTGCGCCAAGATAGCCGGGCTGCTCAATCCATACGCAATCCCCGTTATCAACGAGCAAGGTCGCCAGGAGCTGTAATGCCTGCTGGGAACTGGTAGTGATGACAACTCGTGAGCCGTCGCAGACAACACCGCGTGACTGTCGAAGATACTGGGCAATGCTTTCGCGAAGCGGCAGGTAGCCTTGCGGGTCGCCATAACCCATCAGATTTTCGCCCTTGAGACGCATGACTTTATGCGTGGTTTGTCGCCAAAGCCGGTGTGGAAAGGCGCGAAGGTCTGGCGAACCCGCAGCGAAGGGTAGGGGAGTTTGCGGGTCAAAACAGCCGCCGGTGGCAATAATGGCCGCTCCACGCGTCGAAAGCCCCGGATATTGAGAGAGGTTACTGGCAGCGTTTTTTCTGGCGAAACGATGTTCTCGACCTTCAAGGGGCTGTTTATTCGCAGCCAGGGGTGTCACCTCGGCGCTGATAAACGTCCCTTTTCCAACTTGGCGAACAAGGTAACCTTCGGCTTCAATCTGGCTATAGGCCGCTTCGACCGTAACGCGTGAGATTCCCAAGTCGGCTGCCAGCAATCTCGAAGAGGGCAGTCGTTGCAGAGGCAATAGGTGGCCGCTGTTAATACCCTGTCGCAGCGCCATGCAGAGGCGATCGCGCAGCGATAGATTCTCGCCGACGTGTTCAAACAGTTGAACAAGGGCGCCCTGACGCGCTCCTGGTGAAGTGTGAGGTTTACTGTTCAAAATGGGTCTTATCGTACGTAAATAATTGGTACTAATTATAAGACCAAAATGCGGCAAAATTGATTCTCCACAGTCGAATTTTTCTTTCAAGGGGTCCAGATGCAAGCCAAATCCAAAGTCCTCGCTTTTGCGCCACCGCCACCCGAAGTTAGTGAAAAGTACCTGCACGCGAAGTTGAGTTTCTATACGGATGCCTGGGACGTTGCCGAAGATCTGCGACGACACGTGCAGGAAGTGGTGGTGATTGATACACGTTCGCCAGCACATTACGAGGCAGGGCATATACCCGGTGCCATCAGCTTCCCGCATCGTTTAATGAGCGAAGACACGACCCGCAGGCTGGAACGCGACAAGGTGTATGTCACTTATTGTGACGGAATTGGGTGCAATGGCTCGACGCAGGGCGCTTACAAGCTGGCGCGTCTTGGGTTTCGGGTCAAGGAGTTGATAGGTGGACTGGATTTCTGGATACGCGATGGGCATCCGCAGGCCAAAGGCACGGAGGCCGGTGTTTATCCGGCCAATGAACAATCTGTGGACTGTGGCTGCGACTAGGCGGGCCAGAAATTAAACAGCCCACCAGAGAATCAACGCGAGCACGAAGAGCAGAATCAGGGTCAGCCACAGACCGCCGTTAGGCTGCATCGATTCGGGCAGCATGGCGACAAACGGATTACCGCGCGTTTCGCCGCGCCCGATACGCGGTGAGCGCTCTTCCGACTTGTCGCTACGCGGCGCGCGGTCGGCACGCAGGTCGAACAAGACCCGAATCAGGTAGTTAACCTGTGTCGGTGTCAGTGGTGTATGCGGGGTTGCGTTAAAGTTGCTTGCGACATACTCCGTCAGGCGATGCTGTTCGCGTTCGCTGGCAGGTTGTTTTAACACGCTCAACAAGCTGGTCAGGCTTGGCACACTCTGCTGGCTCACGGTAATCTTGACCTGGGCAAACTGGGTTAGCAGCTGGAAATGCTTGGCCGGGATAGGATCGCCGACCTTGATGCCCACCATCATAAACAGCTCCTGCCAGATTTTGGCCGGCGCTTCACCGGTGGCGGCGCTGAGTTTGGTGACAAACTGCTGCAGGCTGTTATGTTCGGCCGGAAGCAAAGGGCGATCCATAATCGTCGTCTGCTGCGGTTGCGGAATGGTCATTTCGCGAGACTGAATCAATTGCAGCACTTTTTCGAGTTGCGCATGACTCAATTGGCTCAGCACCGTATGACCAAAGTTGTGACGGATAAAGTCGCTGACGGCCTGACGATTATTGCCGAGCGGCAGCAGTTCGGTGAGTTGCTGCATGAGTTGGCGGGTGGCGTGGCCATCCTGCGCCTGGCTTAATTTGCTGACCAGCAAAGACTCGGCGCGCGCGAACTGACTGGCGTTTAACTCGCTGTCGTGGGACAACGCAAGATCATGGCGCAGGTTGGCCCAGATTTCCGGCGATTTCATGGCGGTCAACGCCATGAGTTTTACAATCAGCTTTTCCAGCGTGGTGCGCTGCGCGGGGGTGAGCGGCTGATTTTCGCCTGCTCCGGCAGGGACTGTTCGTTCAGTAGGCTGTTCCCGAGAGTTATCAACGGGTGAGCGGCCACTCAATGGTTGCATATTACCAGTCCTTGCTAAGAGTATTTCCCTCCCGAAGGTTGATTTCAGGGGAGAGAGAAGAGTTAAACGCGGCGTCGAGCGCGACATCATACAGATAAATGTTAACTATCGACACCGTGAATGCCTCCGTGGCCAAGATTCTTTCCCTTAACTTTTCAGCTCGGAGTCAACCAGCTCGATTTTTGGTCGACATTTGAACAGCGGCGTGCGCAATCGCTGAGCCAGTATCACGCCAAAGAGGGTAATGCCGCCGCCAATTAGATGATAGCTGTGCAAATGTTCGTGCAAGAAAATCACCGCAATAATGGCCGTAAAAATGGGGGTCAGATTCATGAAAATGGTCGCCAGATTGGCCCCAAGATGCTGTACCCCTTTGATCCATAAAAACGGCGCAATGATTGAAGCCGGAATACCGGCAAACAGCACCAGCGGCAGATTTTGTTCATTTAATTCTACATTGTTTGTCATCAGGAAATTGGGTGCCAACATCACAACGCCGAAAATAATCTGGATATAAAGCGACTGCCAGTTAGGCAGCGGAATGGCCCAGCGTTTGGTTAATACCCCGTAAAGCGCGTAGGAAGCCGAAGCGGCGAGCATCATGACTTCACCCATGCCGATGCCCTGCTGGAACAATCTTTCTGGATGACCCGTACTGACTAGCCAAACCAGACCGGCCAGTGAAACCAGACCTCCCACCGCAATGCCAACGGTAGGCACTACGCTAAGCACGACGAGGCTTATCAGTACCGTCAACAGCGGGATCAACGAGGCAATAATGCCCATAAACAGGGCGCTGACGGTATGCGCCGCATAGTAGGCCAAACTTTGGTACATCACCATGCCGAGCAGGCCGAGCACCAAAAATTTCCACCAATATTTTTTGATTTCTTTGCGATTGCGCAATACGCCAGGCAGAACAAAAGGCGTGAGCGCCACCAGTGCAATGACCCAGCGATAGAAAGAAATGGCGGCAGGGTCGATAGCACCCGCGGCAGCTTTACTGACCACAGCGTTTAACGACCAGATGATTACGGCAAAAAGAGGGAACAAAAGGTTCATCGACAAGATCCAAAGTAAGTTATTGACCTAGTGTAGAGCTGTCTGGTTTGTAATATATACTGATAACCAGACATCTTTTTTTGTTTGCCCGCCAATTTGATTCAAGAGTAGCGTTTTTTACCCTGAGTCAACACAGACCCTTTGCCAACCCAGGATTTATCGTTATGAACACCGCGCGCCGAGGCCGCCCGCCGCCGCACTCCTATCCCTTGCCGATGCTGGCTCCCGAAACGCTGCTGTTTCGCGGCGAGTCAGTAAGCGCCAATACGGAATACGCCTCGCATTTACATCATTGGAGCCAGATTATTTGCGTGAAATCTGGCGTACTGTCAATGGAGGTGGCGGGCCAGCGTTTTCTTGCGCCGCCCGAGTTTGCATTCTGGCTACCCGCAGGCACTCTGCATTCAAGCTATAACCGCAAGGCAACGAGGTTTTATGCGATTGATATTGCGCAGGAATTAGCAAAGGATTTACCGCAGACGCCGTGTATGCTGAATCTCACACCGGTCTTCAAGGCCATTGCCGACGACTGTATCGCGCGGGGAATTTCAGTACCGAAAACGGCGTCTGATATGCGGATGTGTCAGGTACTGCTGGATCAGATTGCGATTTGTCCGCGTCTCGATACTTATTTGCCCGGCTCGCAGGACAAGCTGCTGGCACCCATTTTATCGGCCCTCGAGAAAGACCCGGCCAATAATCTGTCGCTGGCGGAGTGGGCCACCCAGGTTTATACCTCTGAACGCACGCTGTCACGGCGCTGTCAGGAGCAACTTGGCATGGCATTCAGTGAATGGCGGCAGCGGCTGCGTTTCCTGTATGCCATTTCCCTTCTGGAACAAGGGAAAAGCGTGGGCGAGGTCGCGCTCGAGGTGGGTTATAGCTCGTCGTCGGCGTTTATCTCAATGTTTGTGCAGATTGCCGGCACCACGCCGCAGCGTTTTCGCAACGAGCAATAGGTGGCCGGGTATATCTGGCAAAATAGCTATGGCAAAATGACCGCCATTACTCTCTATTATCGAATTTTTAGCATGGCAACGGAGACAAGCGTGAAAATCCTGGTTGATGAAAATATGCCCTATGCGGTCGAGCTGTTTAGCCGTCTGGGTGAAGTTCAGGCCGTTCCCGGTCGTCCGATCCCGATAGAGGCGCTGGCCTCGGCGGATGCGCTGATGGTGCGTTCCGTTACCAAGGTCAATGAAAGCCTGTTGAAAGATACGCCGGTCAAGTTTGTCGGCACGGCCACGGCCGGTACGGATCATGTCGATGACAAGGGGTTGCAGCAGGCCGGTATCGGCTTCTCTGCGGCGCCGGGCTGCAACGCGATTGCCGTGGTGGAATACGTGTTCTCTTCCCTGCTGATTCTGGCCCAGCGCGACGGCTTTTCGCTGCGCGATAAAACCGTCGGTATTGTCGGCGTAGGCAATGTGGGGTCGCGTCTCAATGCGCGCCTCAAGGCTTTCGGAATCCGCACACTGCTTTGCGACCCGCCACGCGCGCAGCACGACGATAGTGAAGACTTCGTCGCCATCGAACAGTTGGTGGCCGACGCCGATATTCTGACCTTCCATACTCCGCTTAACCTCTTCGGTCCGGATAAAACCTTCCATCTGGTTGATGCCGCCATGCTTGCGGCGCTAAAACCCGGCGCTATTCTTGTCAACGCCTGCCGTGGCGAGGTTGTCGACAACGCCGCACTGCTGAATGCGCTTAACGGCGAGAAAAAACTGACCGCCGTGCTCGACGTGTGGGAGCCGGAGCCGGAGTTGTCGCTGGCCCTGCTGGACAAAGTCGCCATCGGCACCGCGCATATCGCCGGTTACAGCCTTGAGGGCAAGGCGCGCGGCACCACGCAGGTCTTTGAAGCCTACAGCCAGTTTATCGGTCAGCCGCAACAGGTTCCGCTTGCCAGTCTGCTGCCTGCGCCCGAGTTCGGCGAGGTCACGCTGCGCGGTGAGTTAACCGAACCTAAACTGCTGCGTCTGGCGCACTTGGTGTATGATGTGCGCCGCGATGATGCGCCGCTCCGTCGAGTGGCGGGAAAAAGCGGCGAATTTGACCGTTTACGCAAGTTTTATGAAGAGCGCCGTGAGTGGTCTTCGCTGTGTGTGCACTGTGACAATCAGGCCACCGCCGATCTGCTTGAAAAGCTCGGCTTCAACAGCGACGTCATTTAATTTCCTCTTCATGTCCGCGTCATATCCTTCGCACGCATTTACAAGGGCAGTGAAACACTGCCCGTTTTAGTCTGTAGTTTGAATTTCTGGAGAATACCAACATGTCTGATGGCTGGAATATTGCGCTGCTTGGCGCCACTGGCGCAGTGGGTGACGCGCTGCTGGAGTTGCTGTCTGAACGTCAGTTCCCGGTTGGTGAGCTTTTCCCGCTGGCGAGCGAGCGCAGCGCCGGACAAACGATCCGTTACAACGGCAAAAGCATGCTGGTACGTGACGTCGCCGAGTTTGACTGGACTCAGGTGCAGCTGGCGTTTTTCGTGGCCGGTACCGAAGCTTCGGCCAACTATGCCGAAGAAGCCGCGAACCAGGGCTGTCTGGTTATCGACAGCAGCGGCCTGTTCGCGATGGAGCACGACATTCCTCTGGTCGTGCCGAGCGTCAACCCCGACGTGCTGGCCCATTACCGCAACCGCAACATCATTGCCGTGGCCGACAGCCTGACCAGCCAACTGCTGACCGCTATCAAACCGCTCACGGAACTTGCCGGCTTGTCTCGCCTGCACGTGACCTCGCTGCTTTCCGTTTCTGCATTGGGTAAGGCCGCCGTCGACGATCTCGCCGGGCAGAGCGCGCGCCTGCTCAACGGCATTCCCGCCGAAGAAGGCATGTTCAGCAAGCAGTTGGCCTTTAACATGCTGCCGTTGCTTAGCGACAAGGAAGGCAGTGTGCTGGAAGAGCGTCGTCTGGTTGAACAGGTACGCAAAGTGGTGCAGGACGACGGTCTGCCTATCTCCGTGAGCTGTGTACAGTCGCCGGTATTTTACGGGCACGCGCAGGTTGTGCACGTGGAAGGGCTGCGTCCGCTGTCTGCGGAAGAGGCGCGCGCCGAACTTGAGCAGGCCGACGATATCAACGTCAGCGATGAAGACGACTTCCCGACGCAGGTCAGCGATGCCTCGGGCAACGCTTCTTTGAGCATCGGCTGCATTCGCAACGATTATGGCATTCCCGAGCTGATTCAATTCTGGTCGGTTGCCGACAACGTGCGTTTTGGCGGCGCGTTGATGGCGGTTGAAACGGCAGAAAAACTGATCCAGGAGTATTGGTACTGATGTCTGACGAGCAACGCCCCAACGCGGCACCGGCGGCTATTGCCGAGCGTATTGCGTTAGGGATTGAGTATGACGGCAGCCAGTATTATGGCTGGCAGCGACAGCAGGAAGTGAGCAGCGTGCAGGAGTGTCTCGAGAAGGCGCTCAGCCGCGTTGCCGATGCGCCGATTACCGTGCAGTGTGCCGGAAGAACGGACGCTGGCGTCAGCGCAACGGGTCAGGTGGTGCATTTCGATACGCCGGTCATCCGCAAGGATGCCGCCTGGACGATGGGCGTGAATACCCATTTGCCGAAAAATATTGCCGTACGCTGGGTCAGCCACGTCGGCGAAGACTTCCATGCCCGTTTTACCGCGACGGCGCGGCGTTACCGTTATGTCATTTACAATCACCGTTATCGTCCGGGTATTCTGAATCATGGCATTACGCACGTTCATATGCCTTTAGATGTTGAAAAAATGCAGCGGGCAGGGCAATGTTTGCTGGGCGAAAACGATTTCACCTCATTTCGCGCCGTGCAGTGCCAGTCGAGAACGCCGTGGCGCTTCATGATGCACCTGAATGTGAGTCGATTCGGCAACTATGTGGTCGTGGATATTAAAGCCAACGCCTTTGTGCATCACATGGTGCGCAATATCGTGGGTAGCCTGGTTGAAATAGGCGCTGGCAACCAGCCTGAAAGCTGGATGGCGGAGCTGCTGGCGGCCAGGGATCGCAATCTTGCCGCCGCGACGGCCAAGGCAGAAGGATTGTATCTAGTCGCTGTTGATTATCCTGAAAAATTTGCTTTGCCGAAGGTCACGATGGGACCGCTCTTTCTTGCCGATTAAGACTGGCTGATTAAGGACATATGAGGTAATACCATGGAATATATCCACTATATCGTCGATTTTATCCTGCATATCGATGTGCATTTAACCGAACTCGTCGCACAGTACGGCGTTTGGATTTATGCCATTTTGTTCGTGATTCTGTTTTGCGAAACCGGTCTGGTGGTGACACCTTTCCTGCCGGGTGATTCCCTGCTGTTTGTTGCGGGCGCACTGGCGGCCTTGCCAACCAACAGTCTGGATGTGCACGTCATGGTATTCCTGATGGTCGTGGCCGCGATTGCGGGTGATGCAGTCAATTACACGATTGGCCGTCTGTTTGGCGCGAAACTGTTTGCCAACCCGAACTCGAAGGTTTTCCGCCGCAGTTATCTGGAACAAACCCACAAGTTTTACGAGAAACATGGCGGTAAAACGATTATTCTGGCGCGCTTTGTGCCGATTGTTCGCACCTTTGCCCCTTTCGTTGCCGGTATGGGGCGCATGTCATATCGCCACTTTGCCGCGTATAACGTCGTTGGTGCCCTTATCTGGGTCCTGCTGCTGACGTATGCCGGTTACCTGTTTGGCAACGTGCCTTTTGTGCAGAACAATTTGAAATTCGTGATCGTCGCCATTATCGTTGTCTCTGTTTTGCCAGCGATTATCGAAGTGATTCGTCATCGTAAAGGCGCAGGCAAGACGGGCGAGCGACCAAACTGACCGGCGGGGAAACCCCGCAGTTAGCGCGAATTATTAAAATTAAAGGCCTTAAACCAAAGGGTAAGACCAGTTTTTTATCTACAGGCTTCACCTCTTATGGTTTAATGAGCGACATTTGTGGTCTGTTCCTGCGAACAACCTTCCCTGTCAGCGGTTTTCCGGCGGCGTTCTGCCCTCGGTTTATCACTGAAAAATCAGGGGCGGTTATTTGAGTTAAAGCAGGGGACTTGTTACAGCATGAACAGCGAACTGGCATTTGCCAGGTTCAAACAGAAAGGTCATCGATGAGCTGGATTGAACGAATTCTTAATAAAAGCAACATCTCGCAAACCCGTAAAGCAAGCATTCCAGAAGGTGTCTGGACCAAATGCGATAGCTGTGGTCAGGTGTTATACCGCGCTGAACTCGAGCGCAATCTGATGGTTTGTCCCAAGTGTGATCACCATATGCGCATGTCCGCGCGCATGCGTCTGTTCACATTCATGGATGAAGGGAGCGAGGTCGAATTGGGTAGCGAACTGGAGCCGAAAGACCTGCTCAAGTTTAAAGACTCCAAAAAATATAAAGATCGTCTGCTGGCAGCTCAGAAAGAGACAGATGAAAAAGACGCCATGGTCGTGATGAAGGGCACCCTTTACGGTATGCCAATCGTCGTGGCCGCCTTCGAATTTGCCTTCATGGGCGGTTCAATGGCGTCGGTTGTAGGCGCACGTTTCGTTCGTGCAGTCGAGCAGGCAATGGAAGACAACTGTCCTCTGGTCTGTTTCTCGGCGAGCGGCGGCGCGCGTATGCAGGAAGCGCTGATGTCTCTGATGCAGATGGCGAAAACCAGTGCTGCACTGGCGAAACTGCAGGAACGCGGTCTGCCGTACATCTCTGTGCTGACCGACCCGACCATGGGTGGCGTTTCCGCCAGTCTGGCAATGCTTGGCGATATCAACGTTGCCGAGCCGAAAGCGCTGATCGGTTTCGCAGGCCCACGCGTTATCGAGCAAACCGTTCGCGAAAAACTGCCAGCCGGTTTCCAGCGCAGTGAGTTCCTTATCGAAAAGGGCGCGATTGACATGATTGTTCGTCGCCCTGAACTGCGTAACAAGCTGGGCAGCGTGCTGGCCAAGCTGACAGGTCGTCCTGAGCCAAAACTGGCTGCCGTGCCTGTGGTCAGTGTTGAAGACGCGTCTGTCGATCAACCGGATGCCTGACAGGCTGCGTTATAGCCTGTGCAGTTAAAACGGGCGGCAAGTCTCTTTGCCGCCCTTGTTGTACCCTCATCCCAGACGGGAAAAGGTCATAGGGCTGTATCCGGCGTCGTGCGCAAGGCACTGACAAAGGGGCATTGCCTGTCGTAACGTCCGGTAATGCACGTCCTTCAGACGCTTTGATTCTGAACAGATTAGGTTAGGCGGGACTTATGCAAAACATACCTACTTCCCAAGCCACGTCGCCTTTGGCCACGTGGCTTTGTTATCTCGAAAATCTCCACTCCCAGGCAATTGAACTCGGTCTCGACAGAGTCAAAGCCGTCGCAACGCGCATGAGCCTGCTGACACCCGCGCCACAGGTGTTTACCGTCGCCGGAACCAATGGCAAGGGCACGACCTGCCGCACACTGGAAGCCGTGCTGATCGCCGCCGGTTACCGCGTGGGCGTTTATTCGTCTCCCCATCTGGTTCGCTATACCGAGCGCGTGCGCATTCAGGGCAGGGAGCTTGGCGAAGCGGAGCACTGCCAATCCTTTGCCTTGCTGGAAGCCGGTCGCGGCGATATTTCGCTGACCTACTTCGAGTACGGCACCTTGTCGGCGTTGCAGCTGTTCAAACAGGCCAATCTGGATGTCGTCATCCTTGAGGTCGGGCTGGGCGGTCGTCTGGACGCCACCAATATTGTCGATGCCAATGTCGCTGTCGTGACCAGCATTGCGCTGGATCATACAGACTGGCTAGGGTCAGATCGCGAGAGCATTGGCCGCGAGAAAGCCGGGGTTTTCCGCGGTCATCGTCCGGCCATTGTCGGTGAGCAGGATATGCCCGAGTCCATTCGCCTCGTCGCCGAAGAAAAAGGCGCGCAACTGCATCAGGTCGGCCACGACTGGCATTATCAGGTGGGGGCAACCGACTGGAGCTGGCACACCCGCAACGGCGACGTCTCCCATGAAGCCCTGCCGCTGCCGAATGTGCCGCTGGCCAATGCCGCCACGGCGTTGGCGGCTCTGAATTATGCATCCCTTGCCGTTTCCGACGAGGCATTGAGAAAAGGTCTGGAGCAAGCTTCTCTGCCGGGACGTTTCCAGACGGTGAGTGAATCGCCAAGGCTAATCCTTGATGTTGCTCATAATCCGCACGCCGCCGGGTATCTGGCCGGTAAACTTTCCGATTTGCCAGGGCAGGGTGGAAAAGTGCGTGCAGTTATCGGCATGTTGTTGGATAAAGACATTGCCGGAACGTTGGCGTGTCTGAAACCTCAAGTTGATGTCTGGTATTGCGCGCCGCTTGAAGGGCCGCGCGGTGCCACGGTTGAAGCCCTGACCGAACATCTTCCCGAGGCGTTTTCATTCCCCGACGTACTGGCAGCATGGAAACAGGCGATGCAGGATGCTGATAGTCAGGATATTGTTATAGTCTGTGGATCATTTCATACCGTAGCGCATGTGATGGCTGCGTTGGATACGGGGAATACCAGTGGCAAGTAAGTTTCAAAATCGTCTGGTTGGCACCGTCATTCTTGTCGCGCTGGGAGTCATTATTCTTCCCGGCCTGCTGGATGGGAAAAAGAAACACTATGAGGATGAGTTCGCCTCGATTCCTCTGGTGCCAAAACCGGGTGACAGCCAGGAGCAGGACAGCGCCGGGCAGGTCACACAGTCTCTGCCCGCCCAGCCTCCGGAAGGGGCAGGCGAGGCCGTAAATGCCGGAGCCGCAGAGGCTGCGCACGCCGCCGCCCAGGCCAACGGTGAAAGCGAGGAAAGTGAAGCGCCGCAAACGGTCACTTCGCCAAAATCCGCCTCTCAGCCGAAGGCGCTGACGCCACCGCCGATGACCGAATCGCGGCCGGTACAGCAGACCAGACCGGCACAGACCAAACCGGTCGAGCCGAAGAAAGTCGAACCTAAAAAGGTCGAGCCTAAAGCGGTTGAGCCAAAAACGGTAGAAACGCCTAAAACCGAGACTAAACCGCAAACGGCAGAAAAACCGCCGGCAGGGCAGTCTTACATCGTTCAGCTGGGCGCGCTTAAAAATGCCGACAAGGTGAACGAGATAGTCGCCAAGCTGCGTCTCTCGGGCTATCGCGCCTATACCGTGCCGTCAACGCCGGTGCAGGGGCAGATTACCCGCGTGTTTGTCGGGCCTGAGGCCAACAGGCAGAATCTCGAGGCGTCATTGCCTTCGCTTAAAAGCGTCAGCGGATTAAGCGGCGTCGTGCGCGCCTACTCGGCAGGCAAGTAATCTGTTACAGAAGAAAGTGGGCTGCATCAAGACTTTTGGTGTGGCTTGCGAGTAGGCTGAGACGTCAATAAAAAGGGGCATGTTGTGCCCTTTTTATTTATCGACAATACAAAAAGTTTCGCTATCTTTATGCGGCGATTGATGTTTTTTCGCCACTAATATTAATTTGGCTGACCGGCAGATTTCCCCTACGCAAACGTTTTCTTTTTCTGTTAGAATTCGCAGCGATTTGGATGCCGGGCGAGTGGTTCCCAGAGTCATTGTCGCTTTTGCGAGAAAGACAAAGGGTCTTATCCTGGATGAGATTGATAAAGTGATGGTCTGGATTGATTACGTCATTATTGCGGTTATCGGGTTTTCTGCGTTAGTCAGCCTGATTCGAGGTTTTGTTCGCGAAGCCTTATCATTGGTAACCTGGGGGTGCGCCTTCTTCGTTGCCAGCCACTATTATCCTTACCTCGCCGTCTATTTCACACGTTTCGAAGACGAAGTTGTTCGAAACGGGATCGCAATTGCCATCTTGTTCATCGCGACGTTGATCGTAGGTGCAATTGTCAACTATGTGATTGGCTCATTGGTCGAACGTACCGGTCTATCCGGCACCGACCGGGTATTAGGCGTCTGTTTTGGCGCGCTGCGTGGGGTGTTGATAGTCTCCGCAGGGCTGTTCTTTCTGGACACTTTTACCAGCTTTTCTCAAAGTGAAGACTGGAAACAATCACAGTTGGTCCCGCAGTTTAGTTATATCATCAGGTGGTTTTTTGACTACCTGCAGAGCACGTCGAGTTTCTTGCCAAAGCATATCTAGCATTTGGCAGCGCTGAAGAGGAAAAGACAACATGTGCGGTATTGTCGGTATCGCCGGTTTCATGCCGGTAAACCAGTCGATTTATGACGCGTTAACGGTGTTACAACACCGTGGGCAGGATGCCGCAGGCATCGTCACCATTGATGGCAACAACAACTTCCGTTTGCGGAAGGCAAATGGCCTGGTGAAGGATGTATTCGAAGCACGGCATATGCAACGTTTGCAGGGCAACATGGGCCTTGGTCACGTTCGTTACCCTACGGCTGGCAGTTCCAGCGCTTCAGAGGCTCAACCTTTTTACGTCAACTCTCCGTTCGGCATTACGCTTGCCCACAACGGTAACCTGACGAATGCACATGAATTGAGAAGTACGCTGTTCGAAGGCGCACGTCGTCACGTCAATACGACGTCCGACTCTGAAATCCTGCTGAACATTCTGGCGAGCGAACTGGATAAATTCCAGCATTACCCGCTGGAAGCAGACAACATTTTTGCAGCCGTGGCGGCGATGAACACCAAGATCCGCGGGGCGTATGCCTGCGTCGCAATGATCATCGGCCACGGTATGCTCGCGTTCCGCGATCCACACGGCATTCGTCCGCTGGTTATCGGCAGGCGCGAAATCGAAGACGGTCGCTGCGAGTACATGGTCGCGTCCGAAAGTGTGGCGCTGGATACGCTGGGCTTCGAGTTCCTGCGTGACGTCGCGCCGGGCGAAGCGGTGTTCATCACCGAAAAGGGCCAGCTGTTTACACGCATGTGTGCCGAGAATCCTCAGTACAATCCATGCCTGTTCGAGTATGTGTACTTTGCGCGTCCTGACTCGTTCATCGACAAGATTTCCGTATACAGCGCCCGTCGCCGTATGGGCCAGAAGCTGGGTGCGAAAATCGCCCGCGAATGGGAAGACTTGGAAATCGATGCGGTTATCCCGATTCCGGAAACCTCCAACGACATCGCGCTCGAGATTGCCCGTATTCTGAACAAGCCCTATCGTCAGGGGTTCGTTAAAAACCGTTACGTCGGCCGTACCTTTATCATGCCGGGCCAGCAGGAGCGCGTTAAGTCGGTTCGCCGCAAGCTCAACGCCAACCGTGCCGAGTTCCGTGATAAAAATGTGCTGCTGATCGACGACTCCATCGTTCGTGGAACCACCTCGCAGCAGATAGTCGAGATGGCCCGCGATGCTGGCGCGAAGAATGTCTACCTGGCCTCGGCTGCGCCGGAAGTGCGCTTCCCGAACGTCTATGGCATTGACATGCCGACCGCCAACGAGCTTATCGCACACGGTCGCGAAGTCAGCGAAATCAATGCGATGATTGGTGCCGATGCGCTTATCTTCCAGGATTTAGGCGACCTTATCGACGCGGTGAAGGAAGAGAACCCTGACATCGAGCAGTTCGAATGCTCGGTGTTCGACGGCATCTATGTCACCAAAGATGTGGATCAGAACTACCTCGAATATCTCGACGCGCTGCGTAACGACGATGCCCAGGCATTGCGCGGTCAGCAGGAAGCCGAGAACCTCGAAATGCATAACGAAGGTTAATCAACCTTTTAGCCGCCTGATGTTACCTGTTTCGCAGGGCGCAGCAGGCGGCTTCTTCGCAATCTCCTCCCGCCTCCTGAACTCACTTGCCAAGCGCTTTTCATTACGGCAAAGTCATTGCACTATTCATACGTTCTAAAGTTTTAGTTCGTCTTTTCAGAGGCTGTATTCATGAAACGACTTATCGTCGGTATTTCCGGTGCCAGTGGCGCCATTTACGGCGTTCGCCTTTTGCAAGTGCTGCGCGAAGTCGCAGACGTTGAAACTCATCTTGTCATGAGCAACGCGGCGCGTCAGACGCTGGCGCTCGAGACCGACTACAACCTGCGTGATGTGCAGGCGCTGGCGGACGTGGTTCACGACTCCCGTGATATCGCCGCCACCATCTCCTCCGGCTCGTTCAAGACCGCCGGTATGGCCATTTTGCCATGTTCAATCAAAACCCTTTCCGGCATCGTCAACAGTTATACCGATGGATTGCTGACGCGCGCGGCCGATGTGGTGCTGAAAGAGAGCCGCCGTCTAGTGTTGTGCGTGCGTGAAACGCCGTTGCATCTGGGCCATCTACGTTTAATGACCCAGGCCGCCGAGCTTGGCGCGATTATCATGCCGCCTGTGCCGGCTTTCTATCATCGTCCGGCATCGGTGGAAGACATCATTGATCAGACCGTTAACCGCGTAATTGACCAGTTTGACATCGACCTGCCCGAAGACCTGTTTGTTCGCTGGCAGGGCAGCCATTAAGTTTTTGCAAGCCTTTCTGCCCTAAATTTGCCCAATATGATATCGATGCACCAAAATTGAACTCTTTATGTTTTATTTTGGTGCATTTCTGTTTCAATCTTTAGGCAGCGGGCGTTTAGGCGGTGATTTTGCAGACTATTCCTCACCCATTTTACGTACTGTCGCTCACTAAAACGCCGCTTGCTAAAAGTCGGCACGATTACTGCATAACTTATGCATAATTACTGCATAGACGTTAATGCAGTGAAAAAAGAGGTGAATGTAGTAAAAATGTTACCGACATAGACCGGTGACTAATAATAAAACGGTTATCTCGATAATCCACTCACACGACATACAACACACAACACACAACAAACAACAACGCACGATTAATGGCTGAGGGTAAAGTATGAAAAAGTTGTTCAAGGTTCTTCCTCTGGTATTAGTATTGGCCAGCGCAGGTAGCGCTTTTGCTGCCGTGCCAAAGGCAATCAAAATCGGTACGGATCCAACCTATGCGCCCTTCGAGTCAAAAGACTCCAGCGGTAAACTGGTTGGTTTCGATATCGACCTGGCCAACGAAATGTGCAAACGTGCCGAAATCAAATGTACCTATGTTGAAAGTGATTTCGATGCCCTGATCCCGTCCCTGAAAGCCAAAAAAATCGACGCCATCATATCTTCGCTCTCCATTACCGAGAAACGTCAGCAAGAGATCGATTTCACCGAAAAACTCTATGCTGCCAACGCGCGCCTGATTGCCACGACAGGCTCGAAGGTCCTGCCAACGCTTGACTCCCTCAAAGGTAAAAACGTAGGCGTATTGCAGGGTTCCACGCAGGAAGCCTATGCCAACGCAATGTGGCAGCCAAAAGGCATCAACGTGGTGGCTTACCAGAACCAGGATCTGATTTATGCCGATCTGGGGTCGGGTCGTCTTGACGCCGCATTCCAGGACGAAGTGGCAGGCAGCGAAGGCTTCCTGAAACAACCTGCGGGCAAGGGCTATGCGTTTGCGGGTCCTTCCGTGAAAGACGACAAGTTCTTCGGCGTCGGAACGGGCATGGGTCTGCGTAAAAGCGACAGCGATTTGAAAGCCGCACTCGACAAGGCTTTCGACTCGATGCGTAAAGACGGCACCTACGACAAGCTGGCGAAAAAATACTTCGACTTTGACGTGTACGGCGGCTAGGCAACATCTGACGACGTCAGGAAAACTCCTCAACGGCAGCCTGTCCCCGTGGCAGGCTGCTTTCAGGAGAACAATTATAAGCCTGCGATACGCAGTCTGATTCTCGTCAAAGACAGGACATTTTCATGTTATACGGGTATTCCCAGGTTATTATCCAGGGCACGATAGTCACCCTTGAACTGGCACTTTCCTCGGTGCTGCTGGCCGTGGTCATCGGCCTTATCGGCGCGGGCGGCAAACTTTCCAGAAACCGGGCGGTCTCGGGCTTGTTCGGTGCCTACACCACGCTTATCCGCGGTGTGCCCGATTTGGTCTTGATGCTGCTCATTTTCTACGGGTTGCAGATTGCCCTCAACAGCCTGACCGAATCTCTCGGCATGGATCAAATCGATATCGATCCGCTGAGCGCCGGTATCATTACCCTCGGCTTTATTTACGGTGCCTACTTTACCGAAACCTTCCGTGGCGCATTTATGGCCGTACCACGCGGGCAAATCGAAGCCGCCGTGGCTTTTGGTTTCAGCGGGCCGAAAATCTTTCGCCGCATTCTGTTTCCGGCCATGATGCGCTTTGCACTTCCGGGCATCGCCAACAACTGGCAGGTTATCCTCAAGGCGACGGCGCTGGTTTCGCTGCTGGGCCTCAACGATGTGGTAAAAGCCACCCAGCTGGCGGGTAAGGGAACCTATCAACCGTTTTACTTTGCCATCGTTGCGGGTGTGATTTACCTGATATTTACCACGCTTTCCAATGGTGTGCTGGTCTGGCTCGATCGCCGCTATTCGCTGGGTGTGAAGAGGGCCGAGCTATGATTGATATCTTGCATCAATACGGTATGGCGCTGCTGTACAGCGACGGCTACCGTTTTACCGGTCTCGCGGTAACGCTGTGGCTATTGATAAGTTCGGTGGTTATGGGCGGACTGCTGGCCATCGTCATGGCCGTCGGGCGCGTGTCACCCAATCGTTTTATCAGTACGCCTATCTGGCTATTTACCTACGTGTTTCGCGGTACGCCGCTGTATGTGCAGCTGCTGGTGTTTTATTCCGGCATGTACAGTCTGGAGATAGTGCGTGGCACCGACTTTTTGAACGCCTTTTTCCGCAGCGGCCTCAACTGCACCATTTTGTCTTTGACGCTGAACACCTGTGCCTATACCACCGAGATCTTTGCCGGTGCGATTCGCGCGGTACCGCACGGAGAGATTGAAGCTGCCAACGCCTACGGATTTTCGCGTTTCAAGCTTTATACCTGCATCATTCTGCCTTCCGCGTTGCGCACTGCGTTACCGGCTTACAGCAATGAGGTCATTCTGATGCTGCACTCTACGGCGCTCGCCTTTACCGCGACCGTGCCCGATGTGCTAAAGATTGCCAGAGACATCAACTCCGCGACCTATCAGCCTTTTTATGCCTTTGGCATCGCGGCGGTGATTTACCTGATTGTGTCATTTGGATTGATAAGTTTGTTCCGCAAGGCGGAAAAGCGCTGGCTCGGGCACGTCAAGCCCCAGTCCTCTCACTAAAATAAGCGTATCAACAGTGCAACCTTCACCTGTGCGGGAAAAATCATGTCAGAAACAAAATTAGCCGTAATCGATCTGCATAAGCGTTATGGCGAGCACGAAGTGCTGAAAGGCGTTTCACTGTCGGCCAATGCCGGTGATGTTATCAGTATTATCGGCTCCTCCGGATCCGGAAAAAGTACCTTCCTGCGCTGTATCAACTTCCTTGAAAAACCGAGTGAAGGCTCGATAAGCGTTAATAATCAGGACATTCGCATGGTGCGCGATACCGACGGCCAGCTCAAGGTTTTCGACAAGAAACAGCTGCAGCTGCTGCGTACCAAGCTGACGATGGTGTTTCAGCATTTCAATCTGTGGAGCCACATGACGGTGCTGGAAAACGTCATGGAAGCCCCGATCCAGGTGCTGGGGCTGAGCAAGGCCGAAGCGAAGGAGCGGGCCGTGCGCTATCTCGACAAGGTTGGCATCGACGAGCGTGCGCGCATCAAGTATCCGGTTAACCTTTCCGGCGGTCAGCAGCAGCGCGTTTCGATTGCCCGGGCGCTCGCGATGGAACCCGAAGTATTGCTATTCGATGAGCCGACTTCGGCGCTGGACCCAGAATTGGTGGGTGAAGTGCTGCGTATCATGCAGAAGCTGGCGGAAGAGGGCAAAACCATGGTCGTGGTCACCCACGAGATGGAATTTGCGCGCCACGTCTCAAATCATGTCATTTTCCTGCATCAGGGCGTTATCGAAGAAGAGGGCAATCCGGTCGATGTGTTTGGTAGCCCTAAAAGTGCACGGCTTCAACAATTCCTCTCCGGGGCGCTCAAATAGCCTGTCGTTCTTGACGCTGCAGCATCGTTGGCTTCGCTTGCTCGCCCGAATCACTGACCTGTGTCAGCGCATTGGGACTCTCAAGCTTGCCGCCTTGCTGCAACGCCAATCACATAGGGCTATGCCCGTTATACATGACGCTGCAGCATCGTTGGCTTCGCTTGTTTGCCCGAATCACTGACCTGTGTCAGCTCATCGGGACTCTCAAGCTCGCCGCCTTGCTGCAACGCCAATCACATAGGGCTATGCCCGTTATACATGACGCTGCAGCATCGTTGGCTTCGCTTGCTCTCTCAAGGCTCGCCGCCTTGCTGCAACGCTAATCACATAGGGCTATGCCCGACATACGTAACGCTCTACATCGACGTATGATTTTTATGGCTCCTGAGTGAGATCATACAGCTGGTGCATATCTTCTTTGAGATGTTGATAGACCGATCGATAGGTTTGAAACAGCGCGTGGTATTTTTCGTGGTTCTCCGCGTTGGGAGTTGCGCGGGATTCGAGGGTGAACCATTGTTTGATCTGTTCGGCGTTGTGCATGATGCCGACGGCTTTCGCGGCAAGAAAACAGTCGCCAAGCGGGGCTTCAACCTCTTCCTGGATAGTCAGCACCGGATATCCGGTGACGTCGGCGATAATCTGCATCCACATATCCGAAAACGCGGCACCCCCACCACGATGAGTTCGTTATCCAGCCTTTCGGCGCACGCCTTGCCTGACTCGATGTTGTCTTTAAGTGCAAAACTGATGCCCTCGAGCACCGCGCGGTACAGATGGGAGCGACGGTGATACAGGCTTAACCCGACGAAGGTGCCGGTTGCTTTGGCATCCCATATCGGGCTGCGTTCTCCCATCAGATAAGGCAAAAAGATCAGCCCGTTGGCACCGGGCGGCAGGAGGGAAGCCTGTTCTTCCAGCAGAGAGTGTACCGCGCAGTTTTGGTCCGCCGCCCGTTGTTTTTCGCCCGCGCAGAATTGATCGATAAACCAGGTGACGCAAGCGCCCGCCGTGATGGCGCCGCCAAAAGTATAGACATCCTCCAGCGGATTATTGACGTGAGGCATGCTTATCAGCCCGTGGCGCGCGTCAACGTTAGGGTTCACGAAACCCCAGCACATGGAGGTGCCGATCATCGCCACATGATTACCCGGCGCGACAACGCCTGCCGCCAGCGTCGCGACCGCGGCATCTACGCCACCGGCCACAATCGGTGTGCCCGCCATCAAGCCGAGTTTTTCGGCCATGTCCGGCAGGAGACCGCCGACTATTTCGTCCGACGCCAGCAGTCGTGGCGGCATCATCGATTTTGGAATACCCAGCATGCGGCAGGCTTTGGTCGACCAGTCGCGCTTCCTGATATTGTAAACCCCGCCAATGTTGCCCGCCGATGAGTGATCAACGGCAATTTCACCGGTGAGGTGGTAATTGATATAGCTGTTGGGCGGCAGAAAATAGCGCGTCTGCTCCCAGACGTCGGGCTCGTTTTCCTTGATCCACAGGATCTTGGTATAGCCGTAGTAACTGTCCAGCCCATTACCGGTGATGTTGAACAGCTCATGGGTATCGACCTCGTTTCTGACCCATTCGACCCGCTCGCCGGCGCGGCGATCCATCCAGATTAGACAGGGATAGAGCGGGCGAATGTTTTCATCGACGGCGATGCCGGAGCCGCCATAAAGGCTGCTGATGCACACCGAGGCAATCTGTGCCTTGTCGACGCCGGATTGCCTGACGATGTCGGTCAGGACAGAGAGTACGGCTTCCAGCCAGACGTCAGGCCACTGCTCGGCCCAGAGCGGTTTCGGCGTTTCTACGTGGTAACTTTGCGAGGCACTGGCATGAATACGACCATTGGCATCCATCAGGATGCCTTTGGTGCTCTGTGTGCCGATATCGACTCCAATGACATATTTCATGGCGGATTTCCTTTAAGGAACCAGCAAAACTTTGACCGAATCTGTCCCGTGTGCCATTTCGAATGCTGCTTCCCATTCATCAAGTGAATAGGAATGAGTGACAATGCCTTCCGAGCTAAAGAGTTTGCGCTCGAAGAAGTCGATGACGGTTTCATAGCAGTGTGGGCCGAGGTGCGCACCGCGAATATCCAGCTCTTTTCTGTCGCCGATGATAGACCAGTCGACGGTGGTATCTTTGCTAAATACGCTGAACTCGACGAAGCGCCCCATCTTGCGGATCATGTTCAGGCCTTGCGGTACGCTGGCCGGATTGCCGGTGGCTTCGATATAGACGTCACAGCCGTAGCCGTCGGTGAGTGCCTTGACCTTGGCGACCACATCTTCTTCCAGAGGATTCATGACCACATGGGCACCGTAATGTTTTGCCAGCGCCAGCCGGTTCGGGAACGGTATCCAGTACGATAAACAGCTTTGGCGTTTTAAGACGGATGGCCTGAATCATGCCCATGCCGAGCGGTCCTGCGCCGGAAAGCACGACTACGTCATTGAACTGGATATCGCCGCGATTCACCGCATGAATGGAACAGGCGAAAGGTTCGATGAGGGCGCATTCGTTTAATGATAACGAGTCGGGAATTTTATGAACGCGGCTGGTGGGTTTGAAAATCATGTATTCCGTCATGCCGCCGTCGGCATCCTGATGCTGAAAACCATAAATATCGTGTTTTTCGCACATCCAGTAGTCACCGCCTTTGCAGAAGCGGCATTTTTCGCAGGGAACAATCTGCTCGGCTATTACACGGTCGCCGAGCCTCACGTCAAAATGCGCGAACCCACCGGGACCTTCGCCGACGACGACCCCGAAAAATTCGTGACCCGGCACCACCGGCGGTTTCACCCATGAAGGGGACTCGCCATTGCCCCAGAACATGGGAGCGCCGCCGTGGCAGTGAACGTCCGATGCACAGATACCGCAGGCGCTGATTTTAATGAGTAATTCATTTGCCTGAGGAATGGGCAACGGGACGTTTTTAATTAAACGATAATCATGCGGCCCATAATTCACTATTTGTTTAATTGTTTGCGGTAAATTAGTCATTTGAATTCCTTCTCCTCTCTAATGGGTTTGGCTACCGTAATTTTTAAAATCTCATCCGTCAATGGACGGTCAATGGATTAAATAATAATTTAGAGCGTCGTCACTTTAATTCGCTTATTGGTTAATGTTTTATTTCTTTCTTATTAGTTGAGTCAATAAGTTGTAAAAGTAATTAACAAAGTGCGGTAAATTTATTTTGTGACCCTGCGCGCTATAATCGAAATATCAAGTTGACGTTGGTAGGGGTAAAACTGATTAGATGGGCTTTCGTGGTGTAGGCAAGCTCGGTTATTTTAATTTATAAAAATAATGAAGGACTAATGATGAACATAATAAAAGATCACTGGCTAGGATTGCCCAAAAATCTGCTGTGGGGGTATATCGCCATATTTTTATTCATGACAGGCGATGGTTTTGAACTGGCTTTTCTTTCTAGATATATCATTGAGTTAGGGTTTTCACCCTCCCAGGCGACCTTTGCCTTTGCCGTTTATGGACTTTGTGCAGCCCTTGCTGCATGGGGGTCCGGCGTCATTGCCGAAGTGATTACCCCGCAAAAAGCCATGAGAATAGGTTTTATGATGTGGGTCGTCTTCCATATATTATTTATGTATTTCGGTTTGATGAATAAAAACTACTATTTCATTCTGCTGTTTTATGGAATTAGGGGTTGGCTTATCCTTTGTTCCTATATTCATTCATTGTCGTTATTGTTCACAACGTCCGTGAGGAATTAGTGGGTTCCGCCTGCGGTTGGTTCTGGGCGGCTTATTCGCTCGGGATAGGCGTGTTGGGTAGTTATTTGCCGAGCCTGTTCATTACCCAGATAGGTGAGTTGAATGTTTTGTGGCTTTCGTTGATTTGGGTGTCGGCGGGCGGTCTTATTGCAATGGTGTCATTAAGGAATATTAAAACCTCTTCCCATATGCTCACGTTAACCACCAAACAAAAATTCAGCGAAATGAGTCTGGCGGTTACGCTATTAATTACCAATAAAAATATCCGTTTGGCGAGCCTCGTCAGAATCATCAATACTCTGTCGCTATTTGGTTTCCCCATTATCATGCCGATGGTGTTTATCGATGAAATAGGTTTCAGTATGCCCGACTGGCTGCAAATCTGGACTCTGTTCTTCTTCGCCACCATCGTGTTCAACGTCTTCTGGGGGATCATGTCGCAACGATGGGGCATTCTGCGCGTGATCCGCTGGTTTGGGGCAATTGCCTGCGCCGTATTCAGTATCACCTTTTACTTCCTGCCCATCTACTTCGGCCCCAACTTCTGGATAGCCGCGCTGGGTGCCATTCTGCTGGGGGCATCGACCGCCGGATTCGTGCCGATGACCGCGCTGTTTCCTGCGCTTGAACCCAGACACAAGGGCGCTGCCATCTCTGTGTGCAATCTCTCTGCGGGTTTAAGCAACTTTTTTGCTCCTGCACTCGCCACCATCCTGCTGCCGATTGTCGGCGTAAAAGGCGTCGTGTTCACCTACAGCGGATTGTATATCCTGGCCTTCGTTTCTGACGTTGTACATCGAATTCAAGCAAAAGTATTTTGGCCTGACGCCAAAAGCCGTGCCTGAGGGTGTTTCCTGAAAGACGTGCAAAGGAATGCCCCTGCCAAAAGGAAAGGCAGGGGCCTTTGCCGCTATTTGTCCCGGGCTGCCAGCAGGCAGATAGCCTTGGTCAGTTCATAGGATTTCACAAAGGAAGAGAGAGGCAGAAACTCGAATTTCGAATGGAAGTTGTGGGCGCCGGTAAAGTAGTTGGGCGTCAACAGGCCTTTTGCCGACAAGGCTGCGCCGTCCGTGCCGCCCCGCATCGGAATGACTTTTGGCTCGACCTGAATTTCGGCCAGCGCCGAGAAAATCAGGTCGATGGCCTGGCGATCTTCACCGATGGCGCTGCTGATATTGCTGTAGGTATCGCTAATGGAAACCGACACTTTCGCCGTCGGATACTGTTCGCCAATCACTTTCGCCACATGCTCGATTTTCTGTTTACGCGCCGCAAAACTGGCACTGTCGAAATCGCGGATAGACGCTTTGAGTTTGGCGGATTGCTGATTGGCACTGATATCGTTAAACCAGACGTAACCTTCGCGATCCCGCGTCTTTTCCGGCGTTTCCTGACGATCGAAATGGCTGATGAAATCATGCGCCATCAATAATGGATTGACCAATACTCCAATGGCCGACATCGGGTGCGCCGTCACGCCGGTAAAGGTAATCTCTGCCGCCGCGGCGTTAAAGTTCTCGTATACCACTTCGCCCAGTTCACAGCAGTCAATGGTATAGGCAAAATCGACCTCAAAGCGGCTCAGATCCAGCGCTTTCGCCCCGCGCAAACCAATCTCTTCATCCGGTACAAACGCCACCACAATATCCCCATGCTGATCCTCGGCGGTCAGGTTTTCCAGCAATGTCATCACCACGGTGACGGCAGACTTGTTGTCTGCGCCCAATACGCTGGTGCCATCGCTGAAAATAATCTCCTGACCTTTATAGGGCAGGATTTCGGGATGTTCGTCGAGGCGCAGCCAAATGTCCTGCTCTGTATTCAGACAGACATCTTCGCCGTTGAATACTTTGATTTGCGGATGAATGTGCGGACTCAGGCCAACGTCTACGGTATCGATGTGGGTAATAAACCCGATGCGCGGACCGCCCTGTTTAGTCCCGCGTTTTACGGCGGTGACCGTGGCATGCTTATCAATCTGGATGTTTTCCAATCCGAGCGTTTCCAGCTCGGCAGCAAGCATATCGGCGAGAATTTGTTGGCCGGGCGTACTGGGCAGGCAGGTGGCTTTAGGATCGCTTTGGCTGGTAACAGACAGGTAACGGAAAAAACGTTCAGTGAGCTGCTTGGCAATTTGAGTCGACATCCTAACCTCTGAGTTGTTTATCTATAAGATTTTCATATATAACAGAGTATTACTAAGTGTATCGTGGATGGTAATCTGTTTTTTATCGGCGTACTAACGAATTAATGAGTCTTAACTCTCAATGACAGGGAAACGCATGAAACGAAAAATAGCAAGATTAACCACCGGCATGTTGGCAATGGCGATGGTGGCAGGCGCTTCTGCACAAACGCTGGTTTATTGCTCAGAAGGCTCGCCGGATATTTTCAATCCCCAGCTATATACCTCGGGCACGAACGTTGATGCCAGCGCCGTACCTATCTATAACCGCCTGGTGGATTTTAAAACGGGCACAACGGAGCTGGTGCCGAGTCTGGCGGAAAGCTGGGAAATCAGTCCAGATGGAAAAACCTACACGTTTCATTTGCGCAAAGGGGTTAAATTCCAGAGTAACAAGCTGTTTACGCCGACCCGTGACTTCAACGCCGACGACGTCATTTTTTCGTTTATGCGCCAGAAAGACCCAAAGAATCCGTACCACAACATCTCCAATGGCACCTACCTCAACTTCGACAGTCTGGATATGAGCAATCTGATATCCAGCATCGATCGCGTGGATGATTACACGGTACGCTTTAATCTTTCCCGCCCCGAAGCGCCGTTTATTGCGGATCTCGGCTGGTATTTCGCCTCGATTCTTTCATCCGAATATGCTGACCAGATGTTGAAAGCCGGTACGCCGCAGAAGGTCGATACCGATCCTGTCGGCACCGGCCCGTTCGAGCTGGTGCAATATCAGAAAGACACGCGAATCTTATATAAAGCGTTTGCGCAGTATTGGCAGGGTAAATCGAAAATCGATCGCCTGATTTTCAGCATCACGCCCGATGCTTCGGTGCGTATGGCCAAACTCGAGAAAAACGAGTGTCAGGTTATGCCTTTCCCGAATCCGGCCGACTTGCAGCGTTTGAAAGACAACAAAGATATCACCCTGATGAGTAAATCGGGCCTCAACACGGGTTTCCTGTCGTTTAATACGCAGAAAAAGCCGCTGGATAATGTGAAAGTGCGTCAGGCGCTAAGCATGGCGATTAACAAGGCGTCGATTATCGAGGCCGTCTTCCAGGGAACAGGCACTGCTGCGAAAAGTTTACTGCCGCCGGGTGTCTGGAGCAGCGAAGACAAGACGATGCAGGATTACGAGTTCTCGGCAGAAAAAGCCAAGGCATTGCTGGCGGAGGCTGGATATCCGAACGGCTTTGATATCGATTTATGGGCGATGCCGGTTCAACGTCCTTACAATCCCAATGCGCGTCGCATGGCAGAAATGATTCAGTCCGACTGGGCGAAAATTGGCGTCAAGGCGCACATTGTCAGCTATGAGTGGGCGGAATATCAGACACGTATTCGCAACGGCGAGCACATGGCTGCGCTGATGGGCTGGACCACAGCCAACGGCGATCCGGATAACTTCTTTGGCCCGTTATATACCTGTAAAGCGGCGCAGGGCGGTTCGAACTCGGCCAAATGGTGTTATCCGCCGTTTGACAAGCTGATTAGCGAAGCACGCGCGACAACCGATCAGCAAAAGCGCATCGCGCTTTATCAGCAGGCGCAGCAGATGATGCATGAGCAGGCGCCTGCGGTCATGATTGCCCATTCGACTATCTATGAACCCGTGCGCAAGGAAGTCAGCGGTTATGAGGTCGACCCCTTTGGTAAACACGTGTTCTACCAAACATCGATAAAATAAAAGAATGGCCTTTGGATCGCCCGATCTAAAGGCCAACTTTTTAATAAGCGTGTTTTAGAGCAAAAATCATCCGCAATGGTCTGGCCTAGCCAAGCACTTCCTCGATGGCGGGCTTCAACTCTTTATATTGAAATTCAAATCCAGCATCTTCGAGTCGCTGAGGTATGGCGCGTTGCCCGCCGAGCACCAGCACCGCAGACTCGCCCATCAGCAAACGCACGACGCCCGCCGGCACGCGCATAAAGGAAGGGCGGTGCAAGGTTTCGCCGAGCAGCGCACTGAACTGATCGTTTCGCACGGGATAGGGCGCAACCATATTGAACGGGCCATTAAGCGTTTCATGCTGTAGTAGAAACAGGATGGCGGCGACCATATCGTCGATGTGTATCCACGGCATATATTGCTGACCGTCGCCAAGAGGCCCCCCAGCCCTGCGCGGAAGGGCAGGATCATCTTGGCCAGTGCGCCACCTTTTTTGGCCAGCACCACACCGGTTCGCAACAGGCAGACGCGCGTCCTGTCGCTTTGCGCGGCGAGCGCCAGCGCCTCCCAGCGGGCACAAAGCTGCCAGGTAAACTGTTTGTTGGGCGGTTCGTCCTCAGCTACCACCGCCTGCCCCTGATCGCCGTAATAGCCCACCGCCGATCCCGAAATAAACACCGCAGGCGGGCGTTTCGCCGGCATTAATCAGCTGTGAAAGCTTCTCCGTCAGCTGCCAGCGGCTGTCGCAAAGTTTCTGTTTCTGCTCTTTGGTCCAGCGTTTGTCTGCAATGGGTTCACCGGCCAGATTGATGACGGCGTCAAAATCATCCAGTGATGTTCTGCCCTCAAGCGATCGCCAAAGTGTGACTTTGGGTCCGAGAATTTTGGCGGCGCGCTCCGGCGCACGGGTCAAGGCGGTGACCTCGTGTGACTGTTCCAGGAGTTTTTCCGTCAAACGACGTCCAATCAGTCCACTGGCACCGGTTATTAAAATTTTCATGTCTTTCTCCTGATAACCTGCTGATAGCACAGTCCGTACCCTAGTTATCAGCATAGTTTATCCAACGCCACCGACACGCGATGCAGTGCACATCCTGTACTTATAAAGGCAGGGTTTTTAGGCAGAGAGGAAATTAGGAGAAAGGAGAATGGCCCCCGCAGAAAGAGGCCAGGCGAATTATTTTACCTCGGCCATCGCGTAGGCTCTTTGCGTTGCCGGGCGATTTTTTATGCGCTCGAACCAAATCTGTACGGCAGGATAATCTGCCAAATCAATACGTTGCCGCTCATGCGCCACGACCCAAGGGTAGGTAGCAATATCGGCAATGCTGTAATGCTCGCCGGAAAGATAGGCCTGCTTCACAAGCTGCGTATTCAACACGCCATACAGGCGACGGGTTTCCTGCTGAAAGCGCTCTATTGCATAAGGAACGGGCTGCGGTGCAAAATGCGTAAAATGGTGATTCTGCCCCAACATCGGACCAAAACCAGCCATTTGCCAGAACAACCATTGCAGGGTGCGGGTTCTTTCACGCAACTCCTTGCCAAGCAGTTTGCCGGATTTTTCGGCCAGATACTGCAAAATAGCTCCAGACTCGAACAGGCTTAGCGGCACACCGCCGTCCACGGGCTGCGTATCGACGATGGCTGGAATTTTATTATTGGGGGATATCGCAAGAAAGGCGGGCTGAAACTGTTCTCCGGAATGGGTATCGACGCGGTGAAGTCGATAGGGAAGTCCGGTTTCTTCCAGAAATAACGTTATTTTATGGCCGTTGGGCGTGGGTGCGTAATAAAGATCGATCATTTGTGCCTCCTGCATAATAGTTTTAATCGTCCATCGGCCTGTTATTAATCAGCGGATGGGGCTGGATGCGCCGGTATTCCCTGAACGGTAATCTCTCTCTGAATGGCGTGACGAGAGAGTAATGTAACTGATAATAATAGCAGGCTATGTGAGACGAGTCTGATGGTTTATACCGCCGGTTGACATAGCTTTTACCTACTACTAACGCATCTGTTGCTATTGAGCGATTCCGATGAGCCGGATAGAATCAGCGGACTCATTAAAAAATCACTGCGCCTTTTGCGCGCATTAGAGAAGGTTTTACAGGATGACGAACCAAGAGCAAAACACCGGCAGCAGCGAGTGGGTTGATATCGTTAATGAAGAAAACGAAGTGATTGCCCAGTCGAGTCGCCAACAGATGCGCGCTCAAAACCTGCGTCACCGTGCCAGCTATATTGTGGTGCACGATGGCAGTGGAAATATTCTGGTTCAGCGTCGAACCGACATCAAAGATTTCTATCCGGGCTGGCTGGATGCCACGGCGGGCGGAGTGGTGCAGAGCGGCGAAAACATTATCGAATCCGCACGTCGCGAAGCCGAAGAAGAACTGGGTATTGCCGGTGTGCCCTTTGCCGAACACGGAGCTTTCTATTTTGAGGAAGATAACTGCCGTGTGTGGGGGTCGTTGTTCAGCTGCGTTTCTCACGGGCCATTTGCCCTGCAGGAAGAAGAAGTGGCCGAAGTTCGCTGGATGAAACCGGAAGAAATTACTGCACGCTGCGATGAATTCACGCCGGATTCGCTAAAGGCGCTGTCGCTCTGGATGAGCCGCAACAACGATAAAGATCACGGCAAGCCGTTAAGCGTCGACGAATAATCGGCTATCCGAAATGCGCTGTTCGCTCAGCGCATTCCCCTAACAACTCTCCCGTTTACAGAGGGTTGACGGCAATATTCTCTGCGACTCCCACGCTTCATCCTGCATTTTTGCAAGCAATGCCTTGCCTGCCTGAATCCCGATTTCTCTGTGTGGCACCGCCATGGTCGTTAACGGCGGCTGGCAGACCTTGCTGACATCACTGTTGCCAAAGCCGACAATCGCCAAGTCTCGAGGCACCTGAATCTTGCGGCGCTGACATTCGAAAAGAGCACCGCAGGCCAGCTCATCGCTGCTGCAAATCAGCGCGTCCATATCCGGCCAGTTCAGCAATAGCTCGGGTAACAGACTGGCACCCACACTGAAACTCGAAGGCTCATAGGTGCTGATAACCCGCGTGGTCGACAGATTATGGGTGAGCAATGCCCGATTCCAGCCGCGCAGCCGCTGTTGCGAAACCCACGGTTTCTGCGCCGCCGACATGAGTCCAATCCGGCTGTAACCCAATGAAATCAGGTGCTCGGCAAGCTGATACGTCGCCGCCGCGTTATCGATGCCAATATTGATATCCAGGGGTTTTTCGAGCGCCGCACCCAGCTCGGCAATCGGCAGTTGCGCCTGCGACAGCAATTCGTAGGTGGCGGTGGTATGGCGCGCATCAAACAGGATAACGGCGGCCAGATTGTAGGAAAGAAAGGTTTCAAGCAGCTTTTGCTCGCGCGATTCCTGATTCTGCGACTCGGCCAGCATCAACTGGTAACCGGCGGGAATCAGGATCTCCTGCACGCCTGCCATCATTTCGGCGTGACCAAATTCGGCAAGTGACGAGGTAACCACCGCCACCACGTTCGACGAGGCAGAAGCCAGCGCGCTGGCGGAAGAGTTCGGAATATAGCCAAGCTCGGCGACCGCCGATTCAATCTTCACCCTTAGCTTGTCGGAGACTCTGTCAGGTTGGCGCAGGGCGCGTGAGACGGTCATGGTCCCGACATTGGCTAACTTTGCCACGTCGGCCAGCGTGGCCCGACCCGTTCCCCGGCGTTTCCTTCCCTCCATATTGCGACTCCTGAGCCAGCTTCTTGAATACCGTTTAACGATTTCGAAAATTATTTATCCATGAGTGCGTTATTTACGGATTGTTTAATAAACAACGCGATTACTGCCGCACATTTATTAATGATGTGGCAGTGTCACCTCATAAAACAGTCCCGAATTTTAGCATAGTTCATTAGCGGGTAAATAATGTAAAGAGATGTGCCAATTATGATAGCGCTATCACAAAAAGCGATCGTCCCAAATGATAGCGCTATCTTTGTGCGCTGAATCACAGTTATTTCCTGATTAAAAAGCATACTCAAACGCGTTCAACCTTTGCGAAATGCAACGAATGAAAGGTAAACCGCTTCACTCGAAATCCGGCCCATCGCTAGCCGGAAAAGCCGATTTTCAATTCTGAAATATGAGGTATCACAATGAAATCATTAACCATATTGGCAGTGTGCGGGGCAGGGTTAGGCAGCAGTTTCGCCTGCGAGATGAGCATCGAGGCAGCGCTGAAAGAGATGGGCGTCAAAGCGAATCTTGCACATTGCGATATCTCGAGCGCGGCGTCGACGAGGGCCGATATTATTATGACCGGAGCCAATTTCAAACCGCAATTTGAGAATTATACGCTTAATTCTACTGTAATTTATCTTAAACGCCTTGTAGATAAAAAAGAGATAACCGAAAAGCTGACGCCGATATTAAAGGACCTCGGATATTTGAATTAGTCTGAATGCTTCATCTTGGCGTAAATAATAACAACGATCGCTACGCCTAATTTACTGGCTGCGAGTGCGAGGGACAGCTAATGTCTTTTTTATATTTTATCGTGAATGATATTTTAGGCCAGGCTTCAATATTAATTGCCCTTATCGCGATGGTGGGGCTCATTGCGCTCAAGAAAAGCGCAGGGCAGGTCATCACCGGCACCCTGAAAACGCTGTTGGGGTTTCTGGTGCTGCTGGCCGGTGCCAATATCATCGTCTCCGCGCTCAACTTCCTGGGCGAAGTGTTCCAGAAAGGCTTCAACATGCGCGGGGTGGTCACGGATGTCGGCTCGATTGCCGGTATTGCCCAGCAAACGCTCGGACGGGAAACGGCGCTCATCATGGTGCTGGCGTTTCTTGATCAATATTCTCGTCGCGCGTTTCACCCGCTTCAAATACATCTTCCTGACCGGGCAGGCTTCGCTGTGGATGGCGACCGTCTGCTCGGTAGTCGGCTATATGGGCGGCCTGCGAGGTACCGAGCTGATTCTGCTTGGCGGAACGATAGCCGGACTGATGTCGGTCGGCATGCCCGCCATCGCGCAGCCTATCGTGCGCAAAATTACCGGCTCCGATGATATTGCTCTCGGCCATTTCTGTACGCTGGGCTATATCATTCAGGCGGGCGTCGCCAAACTGACCGGCGATGCGAGTAAAAGCACCGAAGATCTCGCGTTGCCCAGCGCGTTCTCCTTTTTGCAGGACACCTATCTGTCGATGATGGTGGTGATGATCCCGATTTATCTGATCCCGACGATCGCGGCAGGTCCCGAGGTTGTGGCGCAATACGCCAACGGCGTGAGTTATCTGATTTATGCATTCCTGCAATCGGTGCAGTTTGTGGTCGGGGTGTATGTCCTGCTGGCGGGTGTGCGGTTGCTGCTGGCAGAAATTGTGCCCGCGTTTCGCGGCATTGCCCTGCGTATCGTGCCCAATGCCATTCCGGCGCTGGATTGCCCGGTGCTGTTTCCGTATGCGCCCAACGCGGTAATCGTAGGATTTCTGTCGACCACGCTCGGCTCGATTATCGGGATGTTTCTGTTTCCTGGTGTCGGACTGGCGATGATCCTGCCTGGCATGTTGACCAACTTTTTTGCCGGTGGCACGGCCGGGATCTTTGCCAATGCAGTGGGTGGACGGCGGGGCGCGGTGATAGGCGGGATCTTCCACGGCCTGCTTATTACCCTGTTACCGGCGCTGCTGCTTCCGCTGCTTGGCAGCTATGGTCTGCAAAACGTGACGTTCAGCGACGCAGATATCATAAGCGTTGGGCTGATTTATGGCCATATTCTGAATTTTTTCCAGTAATGTGCCGATATTGGACATAAAAAAGCCGGTCACAGGGACCGGCTAGCGTCTATTCAAGCTATCAGGATTCGACGGCAAGCGCCGCGTCGGCCTGTGCAGACTGAATCGCCGTCAGCGCAACGGTATAGACGATATCGTCAACCAGCGCACCGCGCGACAGGTCATTTACCGGTTTGCGCATCCCCTGCAACATAGGGCCGATGGAAACCAGGTCCGCCGAACGCTGTACCGCCTTGTAGGTGGTGTTACCGGTGTTTAAATCCGGGAAGATAAACACGGTTGCCTGTCCGGCGACCGGCGAATTTGGCGCTTTCGATTTCGCCACGTCCGCCATGATTGCCGCATCGTACTGCAACGGACCATCGATGATGAGATCCGGGCGTTTTTCCTGCGCCAGACGCGTGGCTTCGCGCACTTTCTCGACGTCGCTACCTGCACCGGACGTGCCGGTGGAGTAGGAGATCATTGCAACGCGCGGCTCGATGCCGAACGCGGCGGCAGAATCCGCCGACTGAATGGCGATCTCCGAAAGCTGCTCGGCGGTCGGATCCGGGTTGATCGCGCAGTCGCCATACACCAGCACCTGATCCGGCAGCAGCATGAAGAACACGGACGAAACCAGCGAGCTGCCCGGTGCCGTTTTGATAAGCTGCAACGGCGGTCGAATGGTGTTGGCGGTCGTATGGACCGCGCCGGAGACCAGTCCGTCGACTTCGCCCTGCTCGAGCATCAAGGTACCAAGCACTACGTTGTCTTCCAGCTGTTCGCGCGCGACCACTTCGGTCATGCCTTTGCTTTTACGCAATTCAACCAGACGCGCCACATAGGCTTCACGCGCGACCTCGGGGTCGACAATCTGAATGCCTGCGCCCAGTTCGATACCCTGCGCGGCCGCGACACGTTTGATTTCGTCGGGATTACCCAGCAGCACGCATTCTGCAATGCCGCGTTCGGCGCACAGTGAAGCGGCCTTGACGGTACGCGGCTCGTCGCCTTCCGGCAGAACGATACGTTTACCGGCCTGACGCGCCAGTTCAGTCAACTGGTAGCGGAAGGCTGGCGGTGACAGGCGATGCGAACGTTCGGAATGGGCGCTCAGCGAGTCAATCCAGTCGGCGTTGATATGAGAGGAGACATAGTTTTGCAGCTTTTCGACACGCTGATGGTCATCGGCAGGCACTTCGAGGTTGAAACTTTGCAGATTCAGCGACGTCTGCCAGGTATTGGTATCGACCATAAACACCGGCAACCCGGTTTCGAAAGCACGGGCGCACAGAGCCTGAACACGTTCATCCACCGGATAGCCGCCGGTCAGAAGCAGCGCGCCCAGTTCGATGCCGTTCATTGCGGCCAGACAGGCGGCGACCAGCACGTCGGGGCGATCGGCGGAGGTGACCAGCAGCGAACCCGGGCGGAACAGCGACAGCATGTTCGGAATGCTGCGCGCGCAGAAAGTCACCGATTTCACGCGGCGGGTCTGGATATCGCCTTCGTTGATGATGCGCGCATTCAGGTGCTTCGCCATGTCGATGGCGCGCACGGCAATCATGTCGAAACTCCACGGAATGCAGGCCAGCACCGGCATCGGACTGACGGCGACCAGCTGCTCGATATCGACCTGCGAGAAGTTTGCCTTGTCGGAGTCGTCGAAGATTTCGGACAGATCGGGGCGGGTGCGGCCCTCATCGTCCACCGGCGCATTCACCTTGTTGACGATGACACCGGTAATGTTCTTGTTTTTGCTGCCGCCAAATACGCTGCGTGCCAGCTCGATGCGGTCTTTGAGCTGTTCGGCGGTATCGTTGCCCTGACCGATAACAAAGACAATCTCGGCGTTCAGGGTTTTGGCGATTTCATAGTTCAAGGCGCTGGCGAACTGATGGGTGCGGGTCGAAACCAGACCTTCCACCAGCACCACTTCGGCGTTTTTGGTGTTGGCATGGTAGTTGGCGACTATCTCTTCCATCAGCACGTCTTGCTGGTTCGAACTCAGCAGACTCTGAACGTGTTTCATTTTCAGCGGTTCGGCCGCGGTGATATTGGAGTTGGCACGAATGATAGTGGTGGTCTGGTCGGGCGCATCGCCCCCGTGCGCGGCTGGGAAACCGGCTTGAACACACTCAGGCTCACGCCTTTTTGCTCGATGGCGCGAATAACGCCCAGGCTGACGCTGGTCAGACCGACGCTACTGCCAATAGGAACCAACATGATTGTACGAGACACGGCAAACCTCTTTGACAATTTCCAGGCAGCGGTCTGCTGTAATGCATGGCAACGCCTGCCTGCGGTGAAAATAACACTGCCAGCAAGGGCTGGCAGTGAGGAACATGGTATCAGGCGGTGAGTCGCGCGGCGTCCTGCGCAATCACCAGCTCTTCGTTGGTCGGAATAACCAGTGCCTTACGGGTGCCTTCTTTCCCAATCTCGCCCGTTTTACCAAAGCGCGCGGCCAGATTGCGTTCGCTGTCCACTTCAAAGCCCAGCAGGCCGAGCTTGTTGAGGGTCAGTTCACGCACCTGCGAGGAGTTTTCCCCAATGCCGCCGGTGAAGACTACCGCGTCAAGGCGGCCTTCCATCAGCGACGTGTAGGCACCGATATATTTCGCCAGTCGGTGACAGAAGACGTCCATCGCACGTTTGGCGTTGGCTTCTTTTTCATAGTTGTCTTCGACATAACGGCAATCGCTGGTGACCTGGGTCAGGCCGAGCAGGCCGGATTCCTTGGTCAGCATGGTATTGATCTGGTCAACGCTCATGCCGAGCGAGTCATGAAGATGGAAAATGATGGCAGGGTCGATGTCGCCGCTGCGCGTGCCCATCACCAGCCCTTCGAGCGGGGTCAGACCCATCGAGGTATCGACACACTTGCCGTTGCGAATCGCACTGACGGAGCCGCCGTTGCCTAGATGACAGGTGATGAGATTCACCTCATCAACCGGTTTACCCAGAATTCTGGCGGCTTCCTGCGTCACGTAGAAATGGCTGGTACCGTGAGCGCCATAACGGCGAATGTGGTGATCCTGATATAATTTGTAGGGCAGGGCATAGAGGTAAGACTCTTCCGGCATGGTCTGATGGAACGCGGTGTCGAACACGGCAACGTTCTTGTCGGCCAGTTTCGGGAAGGATTTCAGGGCTTCATCGATACCAATAAGATGGGCAGGGTTGTGCAGCGGTGCAAACGGGATGGAATCTTTGATACCCTGCAACACGTCGGCGTCAATGATGGCTGACTGCGTCAGCTTCTCGCCGCCGTGAACGATGCGATGCCCGATAGCGACAAGATTGGCAGATAGTTCTGGCTTTTCGGCGAAAATAGTATTAACGATGTACTTCAGTGCTTCACTGTGGGCCGCACCTGCGCCCAGAGCAGCTTCATGTTTGCTGCCATCCAGTTTCCATTTGATGCGCGCTTCGGGAAGATGGAAGCATTCGGCCAGACCTGAAATATGTTCTTCGCCGTTGACGGCGTCGATGATGGCGAACTTGAGCGAAGAGCTGCCACAGTTAAGAACCAGAACTAACTTACTTGACATGGAAGTACCTATTTATTGTGTTGGTGCCGTTAAGTAACAATACACATGGTTAATCAATTAGCAGAATCACATAAGCGTAGCGCATTATGGAAGCGGCAATTATGATTAACATCATACCGAAACCAGGTAATGGCAGGGTCTACTCATCATCGTTTAGCAGGCTGCCGACCCGATTTGACGTCATCCGGTAACTTGTTTGATTAAGTTACTGCCGATTCGTTCAATCGCTACAGCCTGTTTTCCCCGCGATGTTAAAAAGAGTAAAATGCGGTAAAGCCAGTTGTATTAATAAGGTTATTTCGCTATCCATTTAAGTGCCCCAGAGGCCCGGCTAGAATACCGACAGGTTTTGATAAAAACAAAATATATTTATGAGTGATAAAATATATTTTCAGTTTTACAAATTATTTTTAAAATTTAAGATGTTGAGGTGCACCATGACGAGCAAACCATCGGGTTCAGTCGGTTGGTTTCAGATTTTTCAGCGCGGGCAGCACTATATGAAAACGTGGCCATCGGACAAACGCCTTGCGCCGGTGTTCCCTGAAAATCGTATCGCTACCGCAACACGCTTCGGCGTGCGCTTTATGCCGCCGCTGGCCGTGTTCACGCTGGCCTGGCAGATTGCGCTGGGTGGACAACTCGGTCCGGCCGTCGCGACGTCGATTTTCGCCTGTAGCCTGCCAATGCAGGGACTATGGTGGCTGGGCCGTCGTTCGGTTACACCACTGCCGCCTACATTGCTGGGATGGTTCCATGAAGTGCGTCATAAGCTTGTGGAATCGGGACAGGCGCTGGCACCTATCGAAGGCGCGCCGACCTACCAGTCTCTCGCCGAAGTCCTGAAACGGGCGTTCAAACAGCTCGACAAGACCTTCCTCGACGACCTGTAGGCACACTTCCTCCCGATGCGGAGGAAGTGACATAGCCTTGTTGACGGATTTGGCGGGAATAACGGGTTACAGCGGCGATTCCTGACTGATTTCATCCAGTGACAGGCTAAAGCTCGGGATAAACACGGCCATGAAATAGTCCATCTCCGGACTCTGTCTTTCGGCGAGCGTGCGCTCCAGGCGCGTTTTCGCCATGGTAAATTCGCTGTTGCCCGCCGACAACTCTTCCAGGCACTTTAGATAGGCGCAAAGCGCATCGGCCTGCTTGACCGTTTTCTTTTCGTCATCGCTGAAATGATGTTCGTCAATCAGCGAACGGTAGTCGTCCTGAAACTCCTCCGGCAGCATCTCAATCAGCTTTTGCTGGGCAATCTGCTCGATTTTTTTGTATTCATGGGCAATCTGCGGATTGTAATACTTGATGGGCGTTGGCATATCGCCGGTCAGCACTTCGCTGGCATCGTGGTACATCGCCAGCAGCGCGACGCGTTCGGCATTCAGGTTGCCATCAAACTTGCGATTTTTGATGAGGGCGAGGGCATGGGCCACAAAGGCCACCTGCAAACTGTGTTCGGAGACATTTTCGGTGCGCACATTGCGCATGAGAGGCCAGCGACCAATAAGCTTGAGGCGCGATAAATGGGCAAAAAAGTGACTTTGGCTCATGGGACTCTCTCTTGTAGCTTTAAACAGAGTCCCATTCTGGCACATGCCCCTCATCTTTCAAGCTACAGATGCACGGGGATTCGCGCCTATTCCCCTGCCGAACCCGGGCAGCAAGGGAAAATAGGGCGATGTGAAGCGTTCGTGTAGCCTGAAAAAGGGAGTTTTACTGGCGATACGTTTCTAAAAAGCGTCCGAGTTTGCCCACGGCCATTTCCAGTTCGTCGACGCGCGGCAGTGTCACGATGCGCACGTGGTCGGGATACGGCCAGTTAAACGCCGAACCCTGCACAAGCAGGACTTTCTGCTGGAGAAGCAGGTCGAGCACCAGTTTCTGATCGTCGTGGATGTTAAAGCGCCTGGCGTCGATTTTAGGGAACATATAGAGCGCGCCTTTCGGCTTGACGCAGGAAACGCCCGGGATCTGGTTGATCATTTCCCATGCCGCGTTGCGCTGCTCGACCAGACGGCCGCCTGGCTGGATAAATTCGCTGATACTCTGGTATCCGCCCAGCGCAGTCTGAATGGCGTGCTGCATCGGCACGTTGGCGCACAGGCGCATCGACGCCAGCATCTCCAGGCCTTCAATGTAGCCTTTCGCATGCTTTTTAGGTCCGTTCAATACCATCCAGCCCTGACGGAAGCCCGCCACGCGGTAGGTTTTTGACAGACCGTTGAAGGTCACGGTCAGTAGATCGGGAGCCAGCGACGCGATGGAAATGTGCTGCGCCTCATCGTAGAGGATCTTGTCGTAGATCTCGTCGGAGAAGATGATCAGATTATGTTCGCGCGCAATCTCGACTATCTCCATCAGCAGCTCCTGGCTGTAGACGGCGCCGGTCGGGTTGTTCGGGTTGATAATGACAATGCCACGGGTGCGCGGCGTGATCTTGGCGCGAATGTCATCGAGGTCGGGGAACCAGTCGGCACCTTCGTCACACAGGTAATGTACGGCATTGCCGCCGGACAGTGACACGGCCGCGGTCCACAGCGGATAGTCGGGTGCCGGCACCAGCATCTCGTCACCGGTGTTAAGCAGTGCCTGCATGGACTGCACAATCAGCTCGGATACGCCGTTGCCGATATAGACGTCCTCTACGGTCATGTCGCGCATGTCACGCGCCTGATAGTGCTGCATGATGGCTTTACGCGCGGAGAACAGGCCTTTGGAGTCGCAATAGCCCTGCGCGGTAGGCAGGTTGCGGATAACATCCACCAGAATTTCATCGGGCGCGTCGAAGCCGAACGGGGCAGGGTTGCCGATGTTCAGTTTAAGAACTTTATTGCCTTCTTCTTCCAGACGCTTTGCTTCTTTCAGCACCGGGCCGCGGATGTCGTAGCAAACGTTATCCAGTTTGCGGGATTTTTCAATGGGGGACATAGTCTGTTGCCTTTTGCGGTAAAGCTTGTTCTTCCGTGGGGTATGGTGCTTCAGAACATAGCGAAGCCGACAATTTACTCTCACGGCGGCAGATTTTGAAGAGCAAAGTCAGGCTTTGGCGTAAAACAGCAGACGCCGTGCCGGTTGTGACATCAATCACCTGATTGATAGCGCGGAGTGAGATTAATCGCTTTAAATTTTATTTATCGCAGAATAAAGATTTGCCTAATGGGGGTAAAAGCAGATTGACAGTGTATTCGGCTGTGTACAGCAGATACCTTAATTTATTCATCATGATAGGCATGTTTGAGCGCTATTATCTTGAAAAATAGAACAATGCTAGCAATATTTTGCGTTGGTGGGCTTAATCTTAAACTGACTCGCTACAGCGCCATTGTGTTTTTTAATAGTGTATAAAAGAACTCGGAAAAGGAAATCTAAAAAGCTTCAAGCGCATAGGAGCATAATAACGTAAGGAATTAGTTAAACGAATCTGATGATTTCTTTAGAACCGGGAATTAAATTTTCATCGCTGAAGATGGCGATAAGATTAATCAGACACAAAAACACTCTAAGATTTGTCTTATTAAAATGAGAGCGAGATCTCCTTTTTGATATCACAAAATTTGGCTTTACCGATTAATTGATTTACGCACATTTATTTTGAAGTTTGATATTTAGCACATTGCTAGCGTTACGCTGTGCCTGCCTTGACAGCCGTTGAAATGAGCCGGAGGAGCGCTACTGTACAGCTGGGTTAATGAATGATTGTCTCGGGCTTTTCCATTTAGCCATTATATTTAATTGAATTTAATAACTATTTGAAAAAGTCGATTAATGATAATCATTTAGAAAAGAGTTGTAGAGTAGAAATATTTCTCATTTCTTCATTATCTAAGAGTGAGTGGCATTCAGATCTGGTATTCTGCGTTTTGCGAAAACTTTTTTCGCATTATCAGGGTAGCTTGTTATTAGATTTTAAAAGTGAAGAAAAACTATGACAAATGCAAATCGTCCAATTCTTAATCTGGATTTAGACTTGCTTAGGACTTTTGTTGCCGTCGCCGATTTAAATACCTTTGCCGCCGCAGCCGCTGCGGTATGTCGTACCCAATCGGCCGTCAGTCAACAAATGCAACGTCTTGAGCAGTTGGTAGGTAAAGAACTGTTCGCCAGGCATGGACGCAATAAGTTATTGACGGAACACGGTATTCAGTTACTTGGCTACGCACGTAAAATATTACGCTTTAACGATGAAGCCTGTACTTCCCTTATGTACAGCGACATTCAGGGCGGAGTGACCATTGGCGCTTCGGACGATACGGCAGACACCATTTTGCCTTATCTGCTGAGCCGGGTAACCTCGATTTATCCGAAGCTTTCCATCGACGTTCGCGTGCAACGCAGTCCGCTGATGTTGCCGATGCTGGAAAGCAACGAGATAGACCTGGCCATCACCACCATGACCACGACCGACCATCCCCATATTGTGTTGCGAACCTCGCCGACACTCTGGTATTGCTCTGCTGATTTCACCTATCCGCCGGGCGATAGCGTGCCGCTGGTGCTGCTGGATGACCCTAGCCCGTATCGTACCATGGCTATCGACCACCTCAACAAGGCCGGTATTCCGTGGCGAATCGCCTATGTCGCCTCTACGCTCTCCGCCATTCGCGCGGCGGTGCGAGCCGGTCTTGGCGTAACCGTTCGACCTATCGAAATGATGAGTCCTGAACTGCGCGTGCTGGGCGAGCAGGATGGTCTGCCAAGACTGCCTGATACGCAATATGTGCTGTATAAAAACAACAACTGTAACAACGACCTCGCGCAGGCTATTTTCAACGCCGTCGAGCAGGGAAGTGACCCTTATTCGCTCAACAGCTACTCCCAGCGGGTAGACACTGACGACGAGTATGAAGATATTCCCAAATCCTGACCGGAGTTGGGTTTTTCCTCTCCCCGCCCTCCTGTCAATTCCTCGGGGCGGGGGAAAGGGAATATCCGCAAAGGTTAAAAAACAGACAACACATAAGATTTTCTTTATCAACCGCCTATTTTATCGCCTTTTCTGCCGTCAAATCCTCTCCTTCTTGCGCCCTGAATCGTCATCTCATGCTCTCGACTGCACACTTTATAAGCAGAATTTGATACCCACGCTTGTGCCATTTTTTTAGCAAATGCAGATTTTTTTAAAACGTTAAACAAAATTCATTCAAAAATTGCCTTAATTTTTAGCAATCTTGCCCAAAACGTGTCCTGGATCAATAAATAACCCTGTATTCAGAGTGGAAGAATGGAACATACCTGCGACAATAGTAAGGGTAGAAGCTAAAGCATTGACTCCCGTTAACAACCATCCTTTTTTTTACATTGCGACTGACTCGATTTAGCTGCGAATTTAAGCATGTTATGTTAATAAAATGCTAAAGATGTAAAATAACGTGGAGATACTTTTGTCAAAGTTGACAAAAGGTTATAGAAAAGGGTAAAAAGCCCACAGTGTTTCACTGGATAATCGCTTTTTGTTAACCCGGAGTGTCTGAAGTCTCAGCTTAATCGTGATGACTTCAGGGTGAAGGGCCCGTGAAGACTGGTGGTTATTAATCCTTCCCTTGAATCGATGTGGCAGGCAAGTTGCCGTTCAAGAGCAAATGCAGCACGCCACTTTTGATGAGTAAGCATAGAGTATGTCAACAACCACAGATGTCATCGCTCATAACTGGGCGCTCGCAGTTTTTCTCGTTATCTCGGTCGGCCTTTGTTGCCTGATGTTGCTCGGCGCCGCTTTCCTGGGAGGGAAGGTACGCGGACGTAACACGGAGACGCCATTCGAGTCGGGTATTGCCCCCGTGGGCTCCACTCATATGCGCCTGTCGGCAAAATTCTATCTGGTCGCGATGTTCTTCGTGATTTTCGACGTGGAGGCCCTGTACCTCTATGCCTGGTCCACTTCTATCCGCGAAAGCGGATGGACCGGCTTTGTCGAAGCCGCCATTTTCATTTTCGTACTTTTAGCCGGCCTGTTTTATCTGGTTCGCATCGGTGCGCTTGACTGGACCCCAACCCGTTCGAAAGGTCCTGTCAAAGCCAGCCCGGTTATCCCGAGCCCAGTCATTAAGACCAGCAATCACCCGCACGGCAAACGCCAATAATAAAGTGAGGCATCAAGATGGACTATACGCTCACCCGCTTAGACCCGAACGGTGAGAACGACCGTTACCCCCTGCAAAAGCAAGAGACGGTTTCCGATCCGCTCGAGCAGGAAGTCAATCGCAGCGTGTATATGGGCAAACTCGAGCATGCCCTGCACGACGTGGTGAACTGGGGTCGTAAAAACTCGCTTTGGCCATTCAACTTTGGTCTCTCATGCTGCTACGTAGAAATGACCACGTCATTTACTGCGGTGCATGACGTGGCGCGATTCGGCTCGGAAGTTATCCGTGCTTCACCGCGTCAGGCCGACTTTATGGTGGTTGCCGGAACCTGCTTTACCAAAATGGCGCCGGTTATCCAGCGTCTGTACGACCAGATGCTCGAACCGAAATGGGTTATCTCGATGGGTGCCTGCGCCAACTCCGGCGGCATGTACGACATCTATTCGGTCGTGCAGGGCGTCGACAAGTTCCTGCCGGTAGACGTTTACATTCCGGGTTGCCCGCCGCGTCCAGAAGCCTATATGCAGGCGTTGCTGCTGCTTCAGGAATCCATCGGAAAAGAGCGTCGCCCGCTGTCGTGGGTCGTTGGCGATCAGGGTGTCTATCGCGCCAATATGCAGTCTGAAAAAGAGCGTAAACGCGCCGAGCGTATTGCCGTGACGAATTTGCGTACCCCTGACGAGATTTAACACTGTCCGTCAACCCTGAGGGGCAAACCGTCAGGCCATGACTTCAAGAAAATGACGGTTGCACGCCAGGTGTCCTATCCCCTTGGGCATAAATGACCATTTTGTGTGGTGAGAAAATATGACAGATTTGACGACGCAAGACCTCGCTCAGCCAGCATGGCAGACCCGCGATCATCTCGATGATCCGGTCATTGGCGAGCTGCGTAACCGTTTTGGGCCAGAGGCCTTTTCTGTTCAGCCGACCCGTACCGGTATCCCGGTGGTATGGATTAAACGCGAACAGATCCTGGAAGTAATTACCTTTCTGCGCAAGCAGCCGAAACCCTATGTCATGCTGTATGACCTGCATGGCGTAGACGAGCGTTTGCGTACTCACCGTGACGGCCTGCCCGCTGCGGATTTCTCCGTTTTCTATCACCTGCTTTCCATCGAGCGCAATAGCGACATCATGCTGAAAGTGGCGCTGGCCGAAAACGACCTGCATTTACCGACGCTGACCAAGGTGTACCCGAACGCCAACTGGTACGAACGCGAAACCTGGGAAATGTTCGGCATTACCTTCGACGGCCACCCGCACCTGACGCGCATCATGATGCCGAAAACGTGGGAAGGGCATCCGCTGCGTAAAGACTATCCGGCGCGTGCCACCGAATTCGATCCGTTCGAGCTGACCAAACAGAAAGAAGATCTCGAAATGGAAGCGCTGACCTTCAAGCCCGAAGACTGGGGCATGAAGCGCAGCACCGAAAACGAAGACTTCATGTTCCTGAACCTCGGCCCTAACCACCCGTCGGCGCACGGTGCGTTTCGCATCGTCATGCAGCTCGATGGCGAAGAGATTGTCGACTGCGTTCCGGACATCGGTTATCACCACCGCGGCGCCGAGAAAATGGGCGAACGCCAGTCCTGGCACAGCTATATTCCGTACACCGACCGCATCGAATACCTCGGCGGTTGCGTCAACGAAATGCCCTACGTGCTGGCGGTTGAAAAACTGGCCGGGATCACCGTAGGCGATCGCGTAAACACTATTCGCGTGATGCTCTCCGAACTGTTCCGTATCAACAGCCACCTGCTTTACATCTCGACCTTTATTCAGGACGTCGGCGCGATGACGCCGGTCTTCTTCGCCTTCACCGATCGTCAGAAAATCTATGACGTAGTGGAAGCGATTACCGGCTTTCGTATGCACCCGGCGTGGTTCCGTATCGGCGGCGTGGCGCACGACCTGCCGAAAGGCTGGGAACGCCTGATGCGCGAATTCCTCGAGTGGATGCCGAAACGTCTCGACGCCTACATGAAGACCGCGCTGAAAAACAGCATTCTGGTCGCGCGCTCCAAAGGCGTTGCCGCCTACAACGCCGACGATGCGCTGGCGTGGGGCACCACGGGCGCAGGCCTTCGTGCCACCGGCATCGAGTTCGACGTGCGTAAATGGCGTCCGTACTCCGGTTATGAAAACTTCGACTTTGAAGTGCCGGTCGGCGATGGCGTCAGCGACTCTTATTCCCGCGTGATGCTGAAAATGGAAGAGATGCGCCAGAGCCTGCGCATCTTGCAGCAGTGTGTCGACAACATGCCGGAAGGCCCGTTCAAGGCGGATCACCCGCTGACCACGCCGCCGCCGAAAGAGCGCACGCTTCAGCACATTGAAACCCTGATAACCCACTTCCTGCAGGTTTCGTGGGGGCCAATCATGCCTGCCAACGAATCCTTCCAGATGATCGAGGCGACCAAGGGCATTAACAGCTACTACCTGACGAGCGATGCCAGCACCATGAGCTACCGTACCCGCGTGCGTACGCCAAGCTTCCCGCATTTGCAGCAAATCCCGTCAGTGATTCGTGGCAGCCTGGTTTCCGACCTTATCGTCTACCTGGGCAGTATCGATTTTGTAATGTCAGATGTGGACCGCTAACGATGACAGATCTCAATAAAAACTCAGAGCTTCAGTATATCAACGTCTCTACGCCTGCCGCCTACGATGCCGCACAGGCCGGAAAACCGACATTCGAACTGAGCGCGACGGAACGCGAGGCGATTGAACACGAAAAGCACCACTACGAAGATGCCCGCGCGGTGTCTATCGAAGCGCTGAAAATCGTGCAGAAAGAGCGTGGCTGGGTGCCGGACGGCGCAATTTACGCCATCGCCGACATTCTAGGCATTCCTGCAAGCGACGTCGAAGGGGTTGCCACCTTCTACAGTCAGATCTTCCGTCAGCAGGTAGGGCGTCACGTTATCCGCTATTGCGACAGCGTGGTCTGTCACATCACGGGTTATCAGGGCATTCAGGCAGCCATCGAGGCCAAACTCAATATCAAACCGGGTGAAACCACGCCGGATGGTCGCTTTACCCTGTTGCCGACCTGCTGTCTCGGCAACTGCGACAAAAGCCCTACCATGATGATTGATGAAGACACGCACAGCTACCTGAAACCCGAAGAGATAGGTCAGTTACTGGAGCGTTACTCATGAATGTCTACGGCTATACGCCCAAGGAAATTATCCGCACGCCCGAGATGCATCCTCTGACCTGGCGCATGCGCGAAGACCAGCAACCGGTCTGGATCGACGAATATCGCAGCAAAAACGGCTATTCAGGGGCTGAAAAGGCGCTGAATGGCATGTCGCCTGACGAAATCGTCGCGCTGGTAAAAGATTCCGGCCTGAAAGGGCGCGGCGGCGCGGGCTTCTCCACCGGATTAAAGTGGAGCCTGATGCCGAAAGACGAATCCATGAACATCCGCTACCTGCTGTGCAACGCCGATGAAATGGAGCCGGGTACCTATAAAGACCGCCTGCTGATGGAGCAGATGCCGCATCAACTGGTTGAAGGCATGCTGATTAGCGCCTTCGCGCTGAAAGCCTACCGTGGCTACATCTTCCTGCGCGGCGAATATATCGAGGCCGCCGTGAATCTGCGTCGCGCCATCGAAGAGGCGCGTGAGGCCGGGTTTATCGGCAAGAACATTCTCGGCACCGGCTTCGATTTCGAATTGATAGTCCACACCGGCGCGGGTCGCTACATCTGCGGCGAAGAGACGGCACTTATCAACTCGCTGGAAGGCCGTCGTGCCAACCCGCGCTCCAAGCCGCCATTCCCGGCGTCCGTCGGGGCATGGGGCAAGCCGACCTGTGTCAATAATGTCGAGACGCTCTCCAATGTGCCGGCGATTCTGGCCAACGGCGTGGAGTGGTACAAGGGCATTTCGACCAGCGAAGACACCGGCACCAAAATGATGGGCTTCTCGGGTCGCGTCAAGAATCCGGGCGTGTGGGAACTGCCGTTTGGCACCACGGCGCGCGAGATTCTCGAAGACTACGCGGGCGGCATGCGCGACGGGCTGAAATTCAAGGCCTGGCAGCCAGGCGGCGCGGGTACTGACTTCCTGACCGATAAGCATCTGGATCTGCCGATGGAGTTTGCCAGCATCGGCAAAGCCGGCAGCCGTCTCGGCACCGCGCTCGCCATGGCGGTGGATCACGAAATCGGTATGGTTTCTCTGGTCCGTAATCTTGAAGAGTTCTTCTCGCGCGAGTCCTGCGGCTGGTGTACGCCCTGTCGCGACGGATTGCCGTGGAGCGTCAAGATCCTGCGCGCGCTGGAGCAGGGCAAAGGTCAGCCCGGAGATATCGAAACGCTCGAGCAGCTCTGCCGCCAGTTGGGTCCGGGTAAGACATTCTGCGCCCACGCGCCGGGTGCCGTGGAACCCTTGCAGAGTGCCATCAAATATTTTCGCGACGAATTCGAAGCAGGTATCGCCACGCAGCATTTCAACAATGCGCGGGCAATTGGCGGCATACAGCCAAACAACCTGCTGAAAGAGCGCTGGTAAGACGCGCTTGAAAAGATTTTAAAAATTCTTTCCCGAACGAGTTGGGCATGCAGATAGCGGCAACTGAACCCACGCCCCGACGCTTACAGCCGTAAGTGACGGCGGTGAGAAAGGCAGCCGCTACCCGCAGTCGAAAGACAAGGGAAAGCCAGAATTTTGATTAACGCCCGTTGCGAGACGGGCCTTGTGGAAGCATGCTGACTATGGCTACGATTCATGTAGACGGCAAAGAATACGATGTTAACGGAGCGGACAACCTACTTCAGGCTTGCCTTTCGCTTGGCCTCGATATTCCTTATTTTTGCTGGCATCCGGCGCTGGGAAGCGTTGGAGCTTGTCGCCAATGTGCGGTCAAGCAATACCAAAATGCGGAAGATACGCGCGGCCGTTTGGTGATGTCATGTATGACGCCTGCATCCGATGGAACCTTTATTTCCATCGATGACGGAGAAGCCAAAGAGTTCCGCGAGAGCGTGGTCGAGTGGTTGATGACCAACCACCCACACGACTGTCCGGTGTGCGAAGAGGGCGGTAACTGTCATTTGCAGGATATGACAGTAATGACCGGCCACGCCACGCGTCGCTATCGTTTCACCAAACGTACCCACCAGAATCAGGATCTCGGTCCGTTCATTTCTCACGAGATGAACCGCTGTATCGCCTGTTATCGCTGTGTCCGCTACTACAAGGACTACGCGGACGGCACCGATCTGGGCGTGTACGGCGCGCATGACAACGTCTACTTTGGTCGCCCGGAAGACGGTCCGCTGGAAAGCGAATTCTCCGGCAACCTGGTCGAAGTCTGCCCGACCGGCGTATTCACCGACAAGACGCACTCCGAAGCGTTACAACCGTAAATGGGACATGCAGTTTGCGCCGAGCATCTGCCAGCAGTGCTCCGTAGGCTGTAACACCAGCCCCGGCGAGCGCTACGGGGAATTGCGTCGTATCGAAAACCGCTACAACGGCACGGTAAACCGCTACTTCCTGTGCGACCGCGGCCGTTTCGGCTATGGCTACGTGAATGCAAAAGATCGCCCTAAACATCCGATGCAGCAGCGCGGCAACGACTGGATCGCACTGAACGCCGAGCAGGCGATGCAGGGCGCGGCGGATATCATGCGCCAGTCCGGCAAAACCATCGGCATCGGTTCACCGCGCGCCAGCCTTGAAAGCAACTTTGCGTTGCGCGAGCTGGTGGGGGCCGAAAACTTCTATACCGGCATCAACGCGGCGGAACAAAATCGTCTGGCGATGATGCTGAACATCCTGAAAAACAGCGGCGTCACCACGCCTGCGCTGCACGATATCGAATCCTACGATGCCGTGCTGGTGCTGGGTGAAGATTTGACGCAAACCGGTGCGCGTATTGCGCTGGCCGTGCGTCAGGCGGTGAAAGGCAAGGCGCGCGCTATGGCCGCTGCCCAGCGAGTCGCCGACTGGCAGATTGCGGCGGTGCAGACCATCGGTCAGCACGCCAAGCATCCGCTGTTTGTAACCAACGTCGACAACACCCGTCTCGATGATATTGCGGCGCTGAACTTCCGCGCACCGGTCGACGAGCAGGCACGCTTCGGCTTTGCGATTGCCCACGCCATCGACGCCTCCGCGCCGGCGGTCGGTGACTTGGCCGAAGGCGTCGACAAGCAGGTCGACATGATCATGCAGGCGCTGACCGGCGCTCGTAAGCCGCTGATTATCACCGGCACCAATGCGGGCAGCGACGCGATTATCGCGGCCGCCGCCAACGTGGCGAAAGCGCTGAAAGCACGGGGTAGCGATGTCGGTATTACCTTTATTGCCTCTTCTGCCAACAGCATCGGCCTGTCGCTCATAGGCGGCGGCAATCTCGATGACGCGCTGAGCCTGCTGGCAAACGGCGGCGCAGACAGCGCCATCGTGATGGAAAACGACCTCTATCGCCAGGCCCCGGAAGCCGATATCGATGCGGCGCTGAGCAAAATCCAGAACCTGCTGGTGGTCGATCACCAACGCACCCGCATCATGGACAAGGCCAGCCTTATCCTGCCTGCGGCAAGCTTCGCCGAGAGCGACGGGACGCTGGTCAATCAGGAAGGCCGCGCCCAGCGCTTCTTCCAGGTGTATGACCCGGCCTACTACGACCACAGCGTTGTGATGCTCGAAAGCTGGCGCTGGATGCATTCGCTGCACTCCACGCTCAACAGCCGTCAGGTTGACTGGACCCAGCTGGATCACGTCATTGAAGCGTGCGTCGCCGCTCTACCACAGCTGAAAGGCATGGTCGAAGCCGCGCCGGACGCCTCATTCCGTATTCGCGGACAAAAACTTGCCCGTTCGCCAAACCGTTCCAGCGGCCGTACCGCCATGCGCGCCAACATCAACGTGCATGAACCGCGTCAGCCGCAGGACAAAGACACCATGTTTGCCTTCTCGATGGAAGGCAACAACAGCCCTTACGCCAATCGTCAACAGGTGCCGTTTGCCTGGGCACCGGGCTGGAACTCCCCGCAGGCGTGGAACAAGTTCCAGGCTGAAGTCGGTGGCAAGCTGCGTCATGGCGATCCGGGTGTGCGTCTGATTGAAGCGGGCGAGGGCGGTCTCGACTATTACAGCGAAATTCCGGCTGCCTTTGCTGCCGAAGAAAATCACTGGCGTGTCGCGCCTTACTATCACCTGTTCGGCAGCGAAGAGATGTCGCAACGTTCACACGTGATCCAGCAGCGTATGCCAGAAGCCTACGTGATGGTGAATCCGGCGGATGCCGCCCAGCTCGGTGTCAATCAGGGCACGCAGGTCGAGTTTACCTGCGGCGGTCAGACGCTGACACTGCCGGTACGTCTGAGCGAAACGCTGAACAAAGGACAAGTTGGTCTGCCGCTGGGCTTGCCGGGAATTCCTCCGGTGCTGGTTGGCGCAACGGTTGAGAATCTGCGGGAGGCAACCCGATGAGTTGGTTTACACCTGAAGTGATCGACACCCTGATAGCCGTAGTGAAAGCGGTGGTCATTCTGCTGGTGGTGGTCACCTGCGGCGCGTTTATGAGCTTTGCGGAACGCCGTCTGCTGGGCCTGTTCCAGAACCGATACGGACCAAACCGTGTCGGCTGGGGCGGCTCTTTGCAGCTGGTTGCCGACATGATCAAGATGTTTTTCAAAGAGGACTGGGCGCCGAAATTCTCCGACCGCGCCATCTTTACTCTGGCCCCGATGATAGCCTTCAGCTCCATGCTGATGGCCTTCGCGATTGTGCCGGTGGCGCCGACCTGGTACGGCGCCAACCTGAACATCGGTATCCTGTTCTTCCTGATGATGGCCGGCCTTACGGTCTACGCCGTGCTGTTCGCAGGTTGGTCCAGCAACAACAAATACTCGCTGCTTGGCGCAATGCGTGCCTCGGCCCAGACGCTGAGCTACGAAGTGTTCCTCGGCCTGTCTCTGATGGGCGTGGTGGCGCAGGCCGGATCATTCAATCTGCAGGATATCGTCCGTTCGCAGGAGCATCTGTGGAACATCATTCCACAGTTCTTCGGCTTCCTGACCTTTGCGATTGCGGGCGTCGCGGTATGTCACCGTCACCCGTTCGACCAGCCGGAAGCGGAGCAGGAACTGGCCGATGGTTATCACATCGAATATTCCGGCATGAAGTTCGGCTTGTTCTTCGTGGGCGAATACATCGGGATCGTGACCGTTTCGGCGCTTATCGTCACCCTGTTCTTCGGGGGCTGGCAGGGTCCATTCCTGCCGCCGTTCATCTGGTTTGCGTTGAAAACCGCTTTCTTCATGGTGATGTTCATTTTGCTGCGCGCCGCGCTGCCTCGTCCACGCTATGACCAGGTGATGTCTTTTGGCTGGCGTATCTGCCTGCCGCTGACCTTGCTGAATCTGCTGGGTACCGCCGCGGTCATTCTGTACAACGCAAATTAATAGGGGTGATTGAACCATGACATTGAAAGAACTAGTGGTTGGTTTCGGCACCCAGGTTCGCAGTTTGTGGCTGATAGGCCTGCACGCCTTCGCCAAACGTGAAACCCTGATGTACCCGGAAGAACCCGTTTATCTGCCGCCGCGCTATCGTGGCCGCATCGTGCTGACCCGTGATCCTGACGGAGAAGAGCGCTGCGTGGCCTGCAACCTGTGTGCGGTAGCCTGTCCGGTAGGCTGTATTTCGTTGCAGAAAGCCGAGATGAAAGACGGCCGTTGGTATCCGGAATTCTTCCGCATCAACTTCTCCCGTTGCATCTTCTGCGGCCTGTGCGAAGAAGCCTGTCCAACGACGGCTATCCAGCTGACCCCCGACTTTGAACTCGGTGAGTTCAAGCGTCAGGATCTGGTGTATGAGAAAGAAGACTTGTTGATCTCTGGACCCGGTAAGTATCCGGAATATAACTTTTACCGGATGGCCGGTATGGCAGTGGACGGCAAAGCGAAGGGCGAAGCCGAAAACGAAGCCAAACCGATCAACGTCAAAGGTCTCATGCCTTAAGGAGCCGCACGCATGGAATATGCATTTTACATTGCCGCGCTGGTGGCCGTATTGGCGACATTGCGTGTTATCACGCACACCAATCCGGTGCACGCGCTGCTTTACCTTATCATCTCGCTGCTGGCGATTGCCGCAGTGTTCTTCTCGCTGGGGGCCTACTTTGCCGCGGCGCTCGAGATAATCGTCTACGCCGGTGCCATTATGGTGCTGTTCGTCTTCGTGGTGATGATGCTTAACCTCGGCAGTGTGCAGGAGCAGGAACGCGCCTGGCTGAAGCCTTCGACCTGGATAGGCCCTTCCATTCTGGCGGTGGTGCTGCTGGTAGTCATGATTGTGTCGATTACCGGTCTGCACGAGAACAACATTCAGGGCACGATGGTCGACGCGAAAGCGGTAGGTATCGCGCTGTTCGGGCCTTACGTTCTGGCGGTCGAGCTGGCGTCGATGCTGCTGCTGGCCGGTCTGGTCGTTGCCTTCCACATTGGACGTGAGCACAAGCCGGGCGAAGTGCTCGGCAGTGCCTCCGCAGCGCCAGTCAAAGAGATGGCAAAAAGAAAAACGGAGGAGAGAGCATGATCCCTCTACAGCATGGCCTGATCCTGGCCGCTATCCTGTTTGTGTTGGGTCTGACCGGGTTACTGGTACGTCGTAACCTGCTTTTCATGTTGATCAGTCTTGAAATCATGATCAACGCGGCGGCGCTGGCCTTTATTGTGGCCGGCAGTTATTGGGGGCAGGCAGACGGGCAGGTGATGTATATCCTGGCTATCAGCCTGGCGGCAGCGGAAGCCAGTATCGGTCTTGCCTTGCTGCTGCAACTCTATCGTCGTCGTCATACCCTGAATATCGACACTGTCAGCGAGATGCGCGGATGAACCTACTCTATTTAACTATTCTGTTCCCGCTGATTGGCTTCCTGTTACTGGCCTTTTCCCGCGGACGCTGGTCTGAAAACACCTCTGCCACGGTTGGCGTGGGGTCGATTGGTCTGGCTGCACTGGTGACGATTTACGTCGGCATCAACTTCCTGAGTCAACGTGCGGCGGGCGTGCCCGTCTTCAACCAGACCCTCTGGAACTGGATGCAGGTCGGGGATTTCAACATTTCCGCCACGCTGACGCTCGACGGCCTGTCGATGACCATGCTCTCCGTGGTCACCGGCGTCGGTTTCTTCATCCACATGTTCGCGTCCTGGTATATGCGCGGAGAAGAGGGGTATTCCCGCTTCTTTGCCTATACCAACCTGTTTATCGCAAGCATGGTGATTCTGGTACTGGCCGACAACCTGCTGCTGATGTATCTCGGCTGGGAAGGGGTAGGGCTTTGCAGCTATCTGCTGATCGGTTTCTACTACACCAATCCCGACAACGGCGCGGCGGCGATGAAAGCCTTTATCGTGACTCGCGTCGGCGACGTGTTCCTGGCGTTTGCGCTGTTCATTCTGTATCACGAGCTGGGTACGCTGAACATCCGTGAACTGATGGTGCTTGCGCCGCAGAAACTGGCGGTCGGCGACACGGCGATAACCTGGGCCACATTAATGCTGCTCGGTGGCGCGGTCGGTAAATCGGCGCAGCTGCCGCTGCAAACCTGGCTTGCCGATGCGATGGCGGGTCCAACGCCGGTTTCTGCCTTGATCCACGCCGCAACCATGGTAACCGCCGGTGTCTATCTGATCGCCCGTACGCACGGCCTGTTCCTGATGGCGCCTGAAATTCTGCATCTGGTCGGGATTATCGGCGCGGTCACGCTGGTGCTGGCAGGTTTTGCCGCACTGGTGCAGACCGACATCAAACGTGTGCTGGCCTACTCGACCATGAGCCAGATTGGCTACATGTTCCTGGCGCTGGGCGTACAGGCGTGGGACGCTGCCATCTTCCACCTGATGACCCATGCGTTCTTCAAGGCGCTGCTGTTCCTCTCTTCGGGTTCGGTGATTCTGGCCTGCCACCACGAGCAGAACATCTTCAAGATGGGCGGATTGCGTAAATCCATCCCGCTGGTGTATGTCTGCTTCCTGGTCGGCGGTGCCGCGCTTTCTGCCTTGCCTATCATCACCGCCGGTTTCTTCAGCAAGGATGAAATTCTGGCCGGTGCGCTGGCGAACGGTCACATCAATCTGCTGATTGCAGGTCTGGTCGGGGCCTTCATGACGTCGCTCTATACCTTCCGCATGATCTTTATCGTTTTCCACGGCGAAGAGAAGATCAAGGCGCATGCCGGCAAGGGGATTACCCATCACTTGCCGCTGCTGGTTCTGCTGGTGCTGTCGACCTTCATTGGCGCGATGATCGTTCCGCCATTGCAGGGCGTTCTGCCGGGCACGACCGAACTGCCGCACGGAACGGTATTAACGCTGGAAATCACCTCGGGTGTGGTCGCCATCGTCGGCATTCTGCTGGCGGCGGCGCTGTATCTCGGCAAACGCTCGCTGGTCAACAGCATTGCAAAAAGCGCGCCGGGCCGCTTCTTCACCACCTGGTGGTTCCATGCATGGGGCTTTGACTGGCTGTACGACATGATTTTCGTGAAACCGTATCTGGCCATCGCGAAACTCCTGCAACGTGATCCTTTGAACTCGTTGATGAATACGCCCGCGCTGTTCTCCCGTCTGGGGAACCGTGGCCTCGTGTTCAGTGAAAATGGGCAGACGCGCTGGTATGTCGCGTCAATGGGATTGGGTGCAGTCGTCGTTTTAGCGCTGTTGCTGGCGATTTGAAACATTGTAAAAACATAGGGACCTGAACGCCATGCTATTACCCTGGCTAATTTTTATCCCCTTTATTGGCGGACTGCTGTGTTGGCAGACTGAGCGCTTCGGAAGCAAAGTACCGCGCTGGATAGCTCTCATCGCAATGGGACTGACCCTGGCGCTCTCCCTGCAACTGTGGTTGCAGGGCGGGTATTCGTTAACCGCGCCTGCGGGCATTCCGCAGTGGCAATCCGAGTTTGTGCTGCCGTGGATCCCGCGCTTTGGTATTTCGTTCCATCTGGCGCTGGATGGTCTGTCGCTGCTGATGGTGGTCCTGACCGGCCTCCTCGGGCTGCTGGCGATTCTCTGTTCATGGCGTGAAATTCAGCGCTATCAGGGCTTCTTCCACCTGAATCTGCTGTGGATTCTGGGTGGCGTGATCGGCGTGTTCCTGTCCATCGACATGTTCCTGTTCTTCTTCTTCTGGGAGATGATGCTGGTGCCGATGTACTTCCTGATAGCCCTTTGGGGACATAGGGCATCGGACGGTAAAACCCGTATCAGCGCGGCAACCAAGTTCTTCATCTATACCCAGGCAAGCGGTCTGGTGATGCTGATTGCGATTCTGGGGCTGGTGTTTGTCCACTACAACGCCACCGGCGTATGGACCTTCAACTATGAACTGCTGTTGAAGACGCCGATGACGCACAACGTCGAATACCTGCTGATGCTGGGCTTCTTCATCGCCTTCGCGGTGAAAATGCCGGTGGTGCCGCTGCATGGCTGGCTGCCGGACGCGCACAGTCAGGCGCCGACGGCGGGTTCCGTCGACCTCGCCGGTATTTTGCTGAAAACCGCCGCCTACGGGATGCTGCGTTTCAGCCTGCCGCTGTTCCCGAATGCTTCGCATGAGTTTGCCCCTATCGCCATGTGGCTGGGCGTGCTCGGCATTTTCTACGGCGCGTGGATGGCCTTCTCGCAGACCGACATTAAACGTCTTATCGCCTATACCAGCGTGTCGCACATGGGCTTCGTGCTGATTGCCATCTTCACCGGCAGCCAGCTTGCCTATCAGGGTGCCGTGATCCAGATGATTGCCCACGGCCTTTCCGCCGCCGGGATGTTCATTATCTGTGGTCAGATTTACGAGCGCCTGCATACCCGTGACATGCGCCTCATGGGCGGACTTTGGGGACGCATCAAATATCTGCCTGCGCTGTCGCTGTTCTTTGCGGTCGCCACGTTAGGTATGCCAGGGACCGGTAACTTCGTCGGTGAATTCATGATCCTGTTCGGCAGCTTCCCGATTGTGCCGGTCATTACCGTGGTTTCGACCTTCGGGCTGGTCTTCGCCTCGGTTTATTCGCTGGTTATGATGCAGCGTGCGTACTACGGCGCGCCCAAGTCGGACCAACCTTTGCAGGGTATGACAGCGCGCGAGCTGTCTATCATTCTGCTGCTGGTCGTATTGCTGGTATTGCTGGGTGTCTATCCGCAGCCAATCCTCGATACGTCAAGCGCGGCGATGAGCAATATTCAGCACTGGTTCGGGTCATCAGTTTCATCAATTTCAACGACAAGGCCGTAATTCGCCATGACATTTACTCCTCAAAATCTGATCGCACTGTTACCACTGTTGATCGTCGGATTGACGGTGGTGGTGGTGATGCTGTCCATTGCGTGGCGACGCGACCATTTTGTTAATGCCACACTAACCGTTATCGGCCTTAACCTTGCGCTGCTTTCCGTCTACTTCGTGGCTCAGGTCGGGCCACAGGACGTCACACCGCTGCTGCGTATCGACGGCTATTCGATGTTCTACATCGGGCTGGTGCTGCTGGCGAGTCTGGCTACCAGCACGTTTGCCTATCCGTGGCTCGAAGGCTATCCCGACAACCGCGAAGAGTTCTATCTGCTGGTGCTTATCGCGGCGATGGGCGGCATTCTGCTGGCATGCGCCAACCATCTGGCCTCGATGTTCCTCGGCATCGAGCTGATTTCGCTGCCGCTGTTTGGCCTGATTGGTTACGCATATCGTCAGAAACGCTCGCTGGAGGCCAGCATCAAGTACATGCTGCTGTCTGCCGCGGCATCGTCCTTCCTGCTGTTTGGGATGGCGCTGCTTTATGCGCAGTCCGGCGACCTGTCCTTTATGGCGCTTGGAAAGAACCTATCCGACGCCGTCATGCACGAACCGCTGCTGCTGGCAGGACTGGGTCTGATGATTGTCGGACTGGGCTTCAAGCTGTCGCTGGTGCCTTTCCACCTGTGGACGCCCGATGTGTATCAGGGCGCGCCTGCGCCGGTGTCGACCTTCCTGGCTACCGCCAGCAAGATTGCCATTTTCGCCGTGGTCATGCGCCTGTTCCTCTACGCGCCGGTAGCCAACAGTGAAGCGATTCGCGTGGTGCTCGGCATTATCGCCTTCTGCTCCATTCTGGTCGGCAACCTGATGGCGATTAGCCAGAGCAACATCAAGCGTCTGCTGGGTTACTCTTCCATCGCGCATCTGGGTTATCTGCTGGTGGCCTTGATTGCGGTGCAGACGCATCAGCTGTCGATGGAAACCGTCGGTGTCTATCTGGCCGGTTACCTATTCAGCAGCCTTGGCGCGTTTGGCGTAGTGAGCCTGATGTCCAGCCCTTACAGCGGGCCGGATGCCGAATCGCTGTTCTCTTACCGCGGTCTGTTCTGGCACAAGCCTATTCTGTCTGCGGTCATGACGGTAATGATGCTGTCTCTGGCGGGTATCCCGATGACGCTGGGCTTTATCGGCAAATTCTACGTGATTGCGACCGGTGTGACCGCGCATCTGTGGTGGTTGACCGGTGCGGTGGTCGTCGGCAGTGCGATAGGGCTTTACTACTATCTGCGCGTGACCGTGAGCCTGTTCCTCAACGCGCCGGAGAGACTGGTTCGCGATACGCCAACCAACTGGGCGTTTACGGCGGGCGGTGTCGTGGTACTGATTTCGGCGATTCTGGTGCTGATTCTGGGTATTTATCCGCAGCCGCTTATCTCGCTGGTTCAGTTGGCGCAACCGCTGCTGTAATCCTGCTAAATCCTTTATCTAAACCGCGCATTTTCGATGTGCGGTTTTTTTTGCCCCGATATTTGCACAACCCTTACACTCTCGTCGGAAGGTTCTTAAAATCCTGACAGTTATGCATTTCTTTCCTATAGATTTCGGCAACGCGCTGAAAAGTAGACTACGGTTAATGGGGTAAGGTTTAGCGACCGCGAGAGTTAACTCGCCGAAATCACATCATAAGGAGAACAGAATGGCTAACCAATTCGAACCACAGCAAACCAGTCTTGACGACGATCTGAAAATGCTGAGTGAAACGCTGGAAGAGGTGCTTAAATCTTCTGGTGATAAAGCCGATGAGAAATACATCGAAATAAAGACACGAGCCGAACAGGCGCTGAGTGACGTGCAATCACGTCTGAGTTCGGCATCAGATAGCTATTACGCGAAAGCGCGTACCGTTGCCCATCAGGCAGACACTTATGTGCATGACAAACCATGGCACGGCGTTGGTGTCGGCGCTGCGGTAGGTCTGTTGATAGGTCTGCTGGTTCGCCGCTAAGGCAACCGCTGGCAACAGCAAGCATGACGCACGATGAAGGAGACAGCCCCGGCTGTCTCTTCTTTTTGCACCCTTCATGGTGCAGGTTGCTACAGCCGTAACCTGCGTAAATATTGTGTTACCGAAAACTAAATAGCAGGCTAACAAAGTGTGAATACCATCACACAGAGTGATGTTAAAGACAGGTTAACTGGGTGGTAAAAAACCGGGAGTTAACATGACATCATCACTTAGCGCCGCCTCGGGCGTGAACAGACAGGGCAAGGCCATCAATATCTTCCGCGTCGCCAGCGGTAATTTCCTCGAAATGTATGACTTCATGGTGTTTGGCTATTACGCCAACGCTATCGCGCACACCTTCTTTCCCGACTCCAACCCGTTTGCCTCTTTGATGCTGACCCTGATGACCTTCGGTGCCGGTTTCCTGATGCGCCCGCTGGGTGCGATGGTATTGGGCGCCTACATCGACCATCATGGCCGCCGGAAAGGCTTGCTGATAACACTTTGTCTAATGGCGTTTGGCACGTTGACCATCGCCTGCGTGCCGGGTTATCACAGCATTGGCGTAGCGGCTCCGGTGCTGATTTTGCTTGGTCGCCTGTTGCAGGGCTTCTCGGCGGGGGTCGAGTTGGGGGGCGTATCTGTCTATCTTTCCGAAATTGCCCCCGAAGGCCGCAAGGGATTTTACGTGAGCTGGCAATCCGCCAGTCAGCAGGTCGCGGTCGTGTTTGCGGCGCTGCTCGGCGTGCTGCTCAACCATTTGCTCGGCAACGCCATCATGAATGAATGGGGCTGGCGTATTCCGTTTGCCATCGGCTGTCTGATTGTGCCGTTCCTGTTCTGGATCCGCCGCATGATGGAAGAGACGGACGCCTTTCAGCAGCGCAAGCACCATCCATCGATGAGCGAAATTGCGAAGTCGGTCGCCACTCACTGGCAAATCGTGCTGGTCGGTATGTTGATGGTGGTCACCACAACCGTCTCTTTTTACCTGATTACCGCCTTTACCCCGACCTTTGGTAAAAACGTGCTGCAACTCAGTCAGCAGCAGAGCTTTATCGTCACGCTGTGCGTCGGCGTCTCCAATCTGTTCTGGTTGCCCATCATGGGCGCGTTTTCCGACAAGGTAGGACGTCGTCCGCTGTTGCTGACATTCAGTGCGCTGATGCTGTTCACCTCCTATCCGGCGCTGCACTGGCTGGTGGGTGCGCCGAGCTTTGCGCGCCTGCTCGAAGTGGAATTGTGGCTCTCCTTCATGTACGCCAGCTACAATTCGGCGATGGTTGTGGCTCTGACCGAAATCATGCCGCCGGAGGTCAGGGCAACCGGCTTTTCGATGGCCTACAGTCTCGCCACCGCCATTTTCGGCGGCTTTACCCCGGCGATTTCAAGCTACCTCATTCACGTGACGGGCAACAAGGCGATGCCGGGCGTCTGGCTGTCGATAGCCGCTGTCTGCGGGCTTTTCGCCCTCGTGGTCTTGCCGTGGATAACGCGCCAGCGCGCCTATCGGCAGAGTATGATGAAATCCCACGGAGAGTCGGCGTAACCTCATGCGCCCCGTCTGGCAGACGGGGCTTTTTATTGCAACCTCCAGCCACACATTCAATCAATTTTAAGTCTTTGACCTACTTACTCCTCCCGAAAATTGCTTTAGACTGCCAGTGAGGGATTCACTTATAGTTTAATGATTAATCTGGATAAAAAATGAAAAAGACTTTAGTTGCATGCTCGGCTGCCGCACTGCTGATGACCACCGTTTCTGCGCACGCGATTGGCGTCAACGCGCAAATCGGCCAACACTATACCAACCTGGGCGTCGGTTTCGGTACCACGACGCCGGGCCTGGCACTGAGCGGAAACTGGGCGCACAGCGATAACGACGGCGACGTTGCCGGTGTCGGTCTGGGCTACAACATCGCGCTCGGACCGGTCATGGCGACCGTCGGCGGAAAAGCGCTGTACACCCATCCAAAAGACGGCGACGAAGGTTACGCCATTCCGGTCGGCGGCGGTCTGCAACTGCCACTGGGCCGCTATGTGAGCCTGTACGGAGAGGGTTATTACGCGCCGGATTCACTCTCAAGCGGCGTCAACAACTATAAAGAAGCCAACGGCGGTGTGCGCTTTACGCCAATCAGTCTGGTGACAGTCGATGTGGGTTATCGCTATCAGGCGCTGGAAGGCAAGGATGGACACCGTGACAACATTATCGCCGACGGTGCCTACATTGGCGGCGCGGTGAATTTCTAAGGTTTAGTCATGTAAAGGAAGGAGAGGGTAATGCTTAGGGTTGAGATGCTTAGCACGGGCGAAGAAGTGCTGCATGGCCAAATTGTCGATTCAAACGCCGCGTGGCTGGCGAAGTACCTGTTTGATCAGGGATTGCCGATGACCAGCCGTGAAACGGTTGGCGACAGCTTCGAGGAGCTGGTGTCGGTCATGCTCGAGCGCAGCCATATCGCCGATGTGCTTATCGTCAACGGCGGCCTTGGGCCGACCAGCGACGATCTCAGTGCGCAGGCGGCGGCGAAGGCCAGCGGCGTCGAGCTTGTCGAAGATGCAGGCTGGATCAAGACGATGGAGTCGTTTTTTGCCTCGCGCGGCAGGCCCATGGCCGATTCCAACCGCAAACAGGCCCAAATTCCCGCCAATGCGGAGATTCTCGACAATCCGGTCGGCACGGCCTGCGGCTTTACCCTCAAACTCAACCGCTGCCAGCTGTTCTTCACGCCGGGTGTACCGTCTGAATTTAAGGTCATGGTCGAACAGCAGATTGTGCCGCGTCTGCACCGCGCGCATCCCGCGCTTGAGGCACCGCTATGTCTGCGTCTGACCACCTTTGGTCGGGGTGAAAGTGATCTGGCCAGCGAACTCGACGGGCAACCGTTGCCGGAAGGTGTGGCGCTGGGCTATCGCTCGTCTTCCCCAATTATCGAGCTGAAACTGACCGGTCCGCGCGCGCAGGAGACCGCAATGCGCGAAATCTGGGAGCGCGTCCGTGAGGTCGCCGGTGAAAGCACGATTTTCGAAGGCTTCGGCAGTTTACCCGCACGGCTTGCCGAACGTCTGCTGGAACAGAATCTTCGTCTGGCCATTAGCGAAAGCTTCACGGGCGGACTGCTAAACTGGCGCTTGCAGAATGCCGAGGTGCCGCTGGTGGGCGGTGATCTTCTGCCTGCCTGCGGAACGGAAGACGAAACGCTTTGCGCATTACTGGCGCGGGCCCAGCTTCTGGCCGAACGCACCGGCGCCCAGTTGGCGCTGGCCGTGGGCGCAGTTATCGAAAATCGAATCAGTCTGGCCTTGCACACGCCAGCGGGCACCAGCGGTATGACGATTGAATACACCGCCGGGCGTCACGGGCTTGAACTGCGCCAGGAAACTCTGGCGATGGTCGCAATGGATATGCTGCGCCGCTACCTCAATGCGTGGCCGGTGGTGGCGGATTATCCGTGGATGAACGTGGTAGAAAAAGTGTAAAAGGCGCGTGATTGCGCCTCTCCAAAAGCCTGGCCTCAAGCATTTATTCAACCTCTTGAGGCCAGCAAATGCGCGTGTGATGAACCCGCCGAGAAAAAGAACAAAAGTAGTAAACTCCCGCGCGACACTAGCTTTAACGCCGAATTTCCCCTTGGTTTCTGCCACCCGCGGCCTTTCTGTGTCTCATCACTGACGCGTGCAAAGCGGCAGTGACTAGATGAACTGTTCCACCAGCAAGATTGCCGCAATCGCTATCATCAAACCGCCTGAAATACGGCTGACTCGCTGCGCCGCGCGCGGGCGTGTCTTGAGTACCGCGCTTGCGCCATATCCCACCAGCAGATACACCACGCCGCAACTGAAGACGTGGACAAGACCCAACGCGGACATTTGGAGCGGAAGCGGCCAGCTCGCATGCGTGTCGGTAAATTGCGGCAGCAGGGCGAGAAAGAGAAGAAAGACTTTCGGGTTGAGTCCACTGATGCAAAGTCCCTTGAGCGCCCACTTTTTTCGCGAGCCGACATCTTCGCCTTCTTCGGCCCGGGGCAGAGAAGGGTGGCGCAGCATCCCTATACCAAGCCAGAGCAGGTAGCCCGCGCCGGCCAGGGTGAGCGCCGAAAGCACGCCCGGCGCACCGGCAATCAGGGTGCCGATTCCCGCAGCGACGAGAAGGGTGGCAATCAAATGGCCGCCGAGCATGCCCGCGACGGCCGGAATCACTCTGCGACCGCGCAAACCCGCCGAGATGGCATAGGCCCAATCCGCGCCGGGGGTAATGACAAACAGGATGGAAACGCCCCAAAATGCGGCAAACAGATTCAACGGCATGGGGAAACTCTCCCTTTTTTATGCGCGTGACTCCTCACTTTGACTTCAACGGATACAGACATTTTCTCTTTCACTTCCGATTCATTAACTACGATTAACGTGGATGGAAAGAATATCGTTGTGTCAGTAGAATGTGTTGTCGTTATTACGGGTAAAAGCGCTAAAGAGGGGGAGATTTTTATCAATGGACAGAACTGACCGCAAGATCCTTGCCGAGCTGCAAATCGACGGCCGACTTTCACTGACCGAGCTTGCCGAGCGGGTAGGGCTAAGTCTGTCGCCCTGTCAGCGACGGGTCAAGGCGTTGGAGCAGGAAGGCATCATCAGTGGATATCGCGCCCACCTTGACCCCGTCCGTCTCGGATTAAACTTTTCGGCTATCGTTTTCGTGACCCTGCGCGAGGGCGACAGGCAGGCGGTCAGCGTATTTGAAGAGGCAGTGAAGGGGATCCCACAGATAATTCAGGCGCAACGGCTGTTTGGTAATCCGGATTATCTCCTGAATATCATCACGCGGGATTTACCCGCCTTTCAACGGCTGTACGATGAACAGCTCTCGGGCCTCGCGGGTGTGCAGCGCCTTACCTCAACGCTGGTCATGAAAACCGTGGTTCAGGATTCGCCGCTGCCCCTCGACGCATCGAATTAACTTGATGACCTCCTCCTCAAAGCCTTGAAGGGGAGGATCAGAGCGCCAGTTCGATATCGTCCACCGGCAGGCAACAACACGGGAGGATATCGCCCTCGTTGATAAACGCCAGCGGCTTTTGACTGTAGGTCACGTTGCCCTTGACCAATCGCATGCGGCACGATCCGCAGTAGCCTTCACGGCATTGGTATTCGACCACCAGCTGGTGTTGTTCGAAAACCTGCAGAAGATTGGCTGGCTCGCCTTTGCAGACGAGCGTTTTGCCGTGATCGTGCAGCGTGATGGTTGAGCTACCCATCCTAGAACTCGAAATCGCTCAGGTCGTCGGCGTTCATTTCTGAATCGATCTGACCTACCAGATAAGAGCTGACTTCAACTTCCTGTGGCGCAACCTGAACGTTATCAGAGACTAACCAGGCGTTGATCCACGGGATCGGGTTGGTGCGGGTCTTGAACGGTGCGGTTAACCCGACGGCCTGCATACGGATGTTGGTAATGTATTCAATGTACTGGCAAAGAATGTCTTTGTTCAGACCAATCATGGAACCGTCGCGGAACAGGTATTCTGCCCAGTCTTTTTCCTGCTCGGCGGCCAGCACGAACAGGTCATAACACTCTTTCTCGCACTCTTTGGCTATCTCGGCCATTTCCGGATCATCGGCACCGCTGCGCAGCAGGTTCAGTGCATGTTGCGTACCGGTCAGGTGCAGCGCTTCGTCGCGGGCGATCATCTTGATGATTTTGGCATTGCCTTCCATCAGCTCGCGCTCGGCAAAGGCAAACGAACAGGCGAAGCTGACGTAGAAACGTACCGCTTCCAGCGCGTTGACGCTCATCAGGCAGATGTAGAGTTTCTTTTTCAGCTCGTGCAGATTCACGACCACGGTGTTGCCGTTGACCAGATGCGTGCCTTCGCCCAGCAGGTGATAGTAGCTGGTCATTTCAATCAGTGAATCGTAGTAGCCTGAGATGTCTTTCGCGCGCTTCAGGATCTCTTCGTTGGTCACGATGTCGTCGAACACCAGACCCGGATCGTTGACGATATTACGGATAATATGCGTGTACGAGCGCGAGTGAATGGTTTCCGAAAACGCCCAGGTTTCGACCCAGGTTTCCAGCTCGGGAATCGAGATAAGAGGCAGCAGCGCGACGTTCGGGCTACGACCCTGAATCGAATCCAGCAAAGTCTGGTATTTCAGATTGCTGAGGAAGATGTGTTTTTCGTGCTCGGGCAGACTCTGGAAATCGATACGGTCGCGCGCAACGTCAATCTCTTCCGGACGCCAGAAGAAAGACAGCTGCTTTTCAATCAGCTTTTCAAAGATTTCGTATTTCTGCTGGTCGAAGCGCGCCACGTTGACGGATTGGCCGAAGAACATCGGCTCCAGCAGCTGATCGTTTTTATTTTGAGAAAAAGTGGTATAAGCCATGATAACCCTCGAGACCCCTATCCAAAGAAGCGCGTCGTGGCCACGTTATCCGTGGGGCTACGACGCGAATGCAGGATAGAAGTAAAATTAATTAAATTTTGCAGGCGCCGCTTTCGCAGTCGTCAACTTCTGCCTTCATGTCTTCCTGAACATCGTCCGCGCCGTCGCGGGTGTTCTGGTAGTACAGTGTTTTCACGCCGAATTTGTAGGCGGTTAGCAGGTCTTTCAGCAGCTGTTTCATCGGCACTTTGCTGTTGGCAAAGCGGGATGGATCATAGTTGGTGTTAGACGAAATCGCCTGGTCGACGAACTTCTGCATCAACCCGACCAGATGCAGGTAGCCATCGTTGTTCGGCATGTCCCACAGCAGTTCGTACTGGTCTTTCAGGCGCTCGTACTCTGGAACCACCTGACGCAGGATGCCGTCTTTGGATGCCTTGATGCTCACGTGACCGCGCGGCGGTTCGATACCGTTGGTGGCGTTCGAAATCTGCGAAGAGGTTTCGGACGGCATCAGCGCAGAGAGCGTGGAGTTACGCAGACCGTGTTCCTGAATGCTGGCGCGCAGCGCTTCCCAATCATAATGCAGCGGCTCGTCGCACAGGGTATCGAGATCCTTTTTATAGGTGTCGATCGGCAGCACGCCCTGCGAGTAAGTGGTTTCCTTGAACCACGGGCAGGCACCTTGCTCGATAGCCAGCTCGTTGGAGGCTTTCAACAGGTAATACTGGATAGCTTCGAACGCGCGGTGAGTCAGGTTGTTGGCGCTGCCGTCGCTGTAACGCACGCCGTTCTTCGCCAGATAATAAGCATAGTTGATGACGCCGATACCAAGAGTACGACGACCCATTGCGCCACGTTTGGCGGCCAGAATCGGGTAGTCCTGATAGTCGAGCAGGGCATCGAGAGCACGTACAGCCAGCGTCGCCAGCTCTTCGAGATCGTCGAGGCTGTCGATGGCGCCAAGGTTGAAGGCAGACAGCGTACACAGCGCGATCTCGCCTTCTTCGTCGTTGACGTCGTTCAACGGTTTGGTCGGCAACGCGATTTCCAGACACAGGTTGGACTGGCGAACCGGCGCGATGGCTGGATCAAACGGGCTGTGGGTGTTGCAGTGGTCCACGTGCTGAATGTAGATACGGCCGGTCGAGGCGCGTTCCTGCATCATCAGGGAGAACAGTTCAACCGCTTTCACTTTCTGCTTGCGGATGCTGTCGTCCTGCTCGTATTGGGTGTACAGGCGCTCGAACTCGTCCTGATCGGCAAAGAAGGCATCGTACAGGCCAGGCACGTCGGACGGGCTGAACAGCGTGATGTCGCCGCCCTTGACCAGACGCTGATACATCAGCTTGTTGATCTGCACGCCGTAGTCCATGTGACGAACGCGGTTGCCTTCAACGCCACGGTTGTTTTTCAGCACCAGCAGGCTTTCGACTTCCAGGTGCCACATTGGGTAGAACAAGGTCGCGGCACCGCCACGCACGCCGCCCTGAGAACAGGATTTCACGGCAGTCTGGAAGTGCTTGTAGAACGGAATACAGCCGGTGTGGAACGCTTCGCCGCTGCGAATCGGGCTACCCAGCGCACGAATACGGCCTGCGTTGATACCGATACCGGCACGCTGTGACACGTATTTCACGATGGCGCTGGAAGTCGCGTTGATGGAATCCAGGCTGTCGCCGCACTCGATAAGTACGCAGGAGCTGAACTGGCGAGTCGGGGTACGCACGCCGGACATGATGGGCGTAGGCAGCGAGATTTTGAAGGTCGAGACGGCATCGTAGAAGCGCTTGATGTAATCAAGACGGGTTTCGCGCGGGTAGCCGGAGAACAGGCAGGCCGCCACCAGAATGTACAGGAACTGGGCGCTCTCGTAGATTTGGCCGCTGACGCGGTTCTGCACCAGATATTTGCCTTCGAGCTGCTTGACCGCGGCGTAGGAGAAGTTCATGTCACGCCAGTGATCGATATAGCTGTTCATCTGCTCGAACTCGTCGAGCGAGTAGTCTTCCAGCAGATGCTTGTCGTATTTGCCCATCTCGACCATTTTGGTGACCTGGTCGATAAGTGCCGGTGGCTCGAACTGGCCGTAGGCTTTCTTGCGCAGGTGGAAAATCGCCAGACGCGCGGCCAGATACTGGTAGTCCGGTGCGTCTTTGGAGATAAGGTCGGCGGCTGCCTTGATGATGGTTTCGTGAATATCGGCGGTTTTAATCCCGTCATAAAACTGAATGTGCGAGCGCAGCTCTACCTGAGAAACCGAGACGTTTTGAAGGCCTTCCGCTGCCCAATCGATGACGCGGTGAATTTTATCAAGATCGATGCGTTCCTTGCGGCCATCACGTTTAGTAACAAGTAGACTCTGATTCATTCGGGATTATACCTTAAAGGGTTTATTTCAAATGAACACATCGCACGTCAGCGCATCATCAGGCTGCGAAGCGCCGACAATGTCTAGTGCGATGGTCAGGATATAAACACAATATGTTGTGGGTGTATTATTTTCTGAGGACAAGATAGTGTTCAGACCACACTTTTGCAAGGGACGAAACGGGCCGTTTTTGTGGATAAGTTGGGGAGAAATTTTGCGGGTGTCGCCGCAGCGCCCATTGCTGCTGGGTTAGTGGAACTGTCAATATCTACGATACGATTTTCTTATATTTTTCGAAAACGCGATCGACTGCCGATTTATTAAACGTTAGAAAAAAACGCTATATTGATGCCCGAAACTATTCTAAAAAATCATGTTCCTGCGTCCGGGCGTGCCAATGCCCTAAAAACTAAGCTTTTATCCACCCGTCCCAACGAAAAATCGCGCGCAAGGCAGCAATTACGCCCTTTAGACGGGTGATAAGGGCTTGACTAGGTCCTAGCTTTCGGCATTTTCCTGCGACTGGGTGTGCAACATATAGTTAACGTCGACATTAGGCCCCAGCTTGAAGTGATCGGAAAGCGGGTTGTAATGCAGGCCGATGATGTGGCGCTCGAACAGCGGCGTGCGGTCAATCCACGACAGCAATTCCGAAGGCTTGATGAATTTCTTGATGTCGTGGGTCCCTTTCGGCACCATTTTCAACACGTATTCGGCACCAAACACCGCCATCAGCCATGCTTTGTTGTTGCGGTTGATGGTGGAGAAGAAGACGTGGCCGCCCGGTTTGACCAGACGCGCACAGGCCGCCACGACCGAGGCCGGGTCCGGCACGTGCTCGAGCATCTCCATGCAGGTCACGACATCGTAGCGCTGCGGGTTGGCATCGGCGTGCGCTTCAACGGTTTCCTGCACGTAAGTCAGTTTGGCACCGCTCTCAAGTGCATGCAGACGCGCGACTTCCAGCGGCTCCGCGCCCATGTCGAGACCGGTTACGTTGGCACCCGCGAGGGCCATGCTTTCACTCAGAATACCGCCGCCACAGCCGACGTCGAGTACATCCTTGCCGAACAGCCCGTTCGAACGCGCGAGAATGTAGTCCAGGCGCAGCGGATTGATGCGGTGCAGCGGTTTGAATTCCCCTTCCAGATCCCACCAGCGCGAGGCAACGGCCTCGAACTTGGCTATCTCGGAGTGGTCCACGTTCTGGATATCAACGTGTTGCGAGGGGGTCGTGTCTTGTTTGCTGTTCGATGTGGTTGTCATTGGGCTGATAAACTCCTTATGCCTTGTGAAGTCGATTATACATATTCTAGGGACCGAGAGGCAGCTTCGTGCTATAGTTTGACACCTTTGCCTATACCCTGTGTAATTTGGGTATTTATAGGCAGCGGCCTTGAATAATCAGAGAGGGATAGCAGCTCCATGAGCGACCTTGCCAGAGAAATCACACCGATAAACATCGAAGAAGAGCTTAAAAACTCTTATTTGGATTACGCCATGTCCGTTATCGTCGGACGTGCGCTGCCAGATGTGCGCGATGGTTTGAAACCGGTGCACCGCCGCGTACTTTACGCAATGAATGTTCTGGGTAATGACTGGAACAAAGCCTATAAGAAATCGGCCCGTGTGGTCGGTGACGTTATCGGTAAATATCACCCACACGGTGATACTGCGGTTTATGACACCATCGTTCGTATGGCCCAGCCTTTTTCTCTCCGCTACATGCTGGTGGACGGACAGGGTAACTTCGGTTCGGTAGACGGCGACTCCGCGGCTGCCATGCGTTATACCGAAATACGCATGTCGAAAATTGCCCACGAACTGTTGGCAGACCTTGAAAAAGAGACCGTCGACTTTGTGCCGAACTACGACGGCACCGAGCAGATCCCAGCGGTTATGCCGACCCGTATTCCCAACCTGCTGGTGAACGGTTCTTCCGGTATCGCCGTCGGTATGGCCACCAACATTCCGCCACATAACCTGACCGAGGTTATCAACGGCTGCCTGGCCTATATCGAAGACGAAAACATCAGCATCGAAGGGCTGATGGAACACATTCCGGGTCCTGATTTCCCGACTGCCGCCATTATCAATGGTCGTCGTGGTATTGAAGAAGCCTATCGTACCGGTCGCGGCAAAATCTATATCCGCGCCCGTGCCGAAGTCGAAGCCGACGCCAAAACCGGCCGCGAAACCATTATTGTTCACGAGATCCCGTATCAGGTGAACAAGGCCCGTCTTATCGAAAAGATTGCCGAGCTGGTCAAGGAAAAGCGTCTGGAAGGCATCAGCGCGCTGCGTGACGAGTCCGACAAAGACGGCATGCGCATCGTGATTGAAATCAAACGCGACGCCGTGGGCGAAGTGGTGCTGAATAACCTTTATTCACTCACTCAGCTGCAAACCTCGTTTGGTATCAACATGGTTGCCCTGCATCAAGGTCAGCCAAAGATTCTGGGTCTGAAAGAGATTCTTTCCGCCTTCGTGCGTCACCGCCGCGAAGTCGTTACCCGTCGTACCATTTTCGAACTGCGCAAGGCGCGCGATCGTGCACACATCCTCGAAGCGTTGGCGATTGCTCTTGCAAACATCGACCCTATCATCGAGCTGATTCGTGCTGCGCAGTCACCTGCCGAAGCGAAGGCCGGCCTGATTGCCCGTTCATGGGATCTCGGCAACGTCTCTGCGATGCTGGCAAGCGCCGGTGACGATGCCGCGCGTCCGGAGTGGCTTGAAGCCCAGTTTGGTATTCACGACGGCAAATACTTCCTGACCGAACAGCAGGCACAGGCGATTCTGGATCTGCGTCTGCAGAAACTGACCGGCCTCGAGCACGAAAAACTGCTGGACGAGTACAAAGATTTGCTGAGCCAGATTGCCGAGCTTATCCGCATTCTGGAAAACCCCGATCGTCTGATGGAAGTGATTCGCGAAGAACTCGAAGCGATCCGCGACCAGTACAACGATCCGCGCCGTACCGAAATCACTGCCAATACCTCCGATATCAATATCGAAGACCTGATCAACCAGGAAGACGTGGTAGTAACGTTGTCGCATCAGGGCTACGTGAAGTATCAGCCTCTGTCCGACTACGAAGCCCAGCGTCGTGGCGGTAAAGGCAAGTCGGCGGCGCGTATTAAAGAAGAAGACTTTATCGATCGTCTGCTGGTGGCCAACACCCATGACACCATCCTTATGTTCTCGAGCCGTGGACGTCTGTACTGGATGAAGGTCTACCAGTTGCCGGAAGCCAGTCGTGGTGCCCGTGGGCGTCCGATTGTCAACCTGCTGCCGCTAGAACCGAACGAACGTATCACGGCCATTCTGCCGGTGCGTGAATACGAAGAAGGCCGTCACGTGTTTATGGCGACCGCCAGCGGTACCGTCAAGAAAACCGCACTGACCGATTTCAGCCGTCCACGTAGCGCCGGTATCATCGCCATCAACCTGAACGAAGGCGACGAGCTGATTGGCGTTGACCTGACCGACGGCAACGATGAAGTCATGCTGTTCTCTGCGGCCGGTAAAGTGGTACGTTTCGCCGAATCTGCGGTGCGCTCCATGGGCCGTACGGCGACCGGTGTACGCGGTATTCGTCTGGGCGCAAGTGACAGCGTGGTATCGTTGATTATTCCTCGCGGCGACGGAGCAATCCTGACCGTGACCGAAAACGGCTTCGGTAAACGTACCGAGTCGGCGGAATACCCAACCAAATCCCGTGCGACGCAGGGCGTTATCTCCATCAAGGTGAGCGAGCGTAACGGTCCGGTTGTCGGCGCGATTCAGGTCGACGAAGCCGATCAGATCATGATGATCACCGATGCCGGTACGCTGGTGCGTACCCGTGTTTCCGAAGTCAGCAAGGTCGGACGTAACACCCAGGGTGTAACGCTTATCCGTACCGCCGACGACGAGCACGTGGTGGGTCTGCAACGCGTTGCCGAGCCTGTCGAAGATGAAGAGCTGGATGGTGTGGCCACCGTTGAAGGTGAACTGGAAGCCGCGCAGGAAAGTGAAGCACCTGAAGACATCGAAGCCGACGACGACGCTGAAAACGATGACGAGCAACCTTTAGAAAACGAGTAAAATCAATTTCGCCGGTTGAGTGATAAAGGGCATAATATGCGTTCATATTATGCCCTTTTCACATAAAATCTTTACTGACAAAGCTATGGTAATCGCTTGAAGTACTTAACTTCCTTTAGAACGACATTAAGAATCTCCCGTTACCTGTTCAGGGTACTGGCTATCATGCTTTGGTCGTTGGGCGCATTGCTGACGACGTTTTATGTACTGAATATTTTCCACAACAAAGAATTCGAAATTCGTGAAGAGGACAATCTTCACTACAATCAGGCGCAGGCCTACATTAAAAATACGGCCGATGTCGTGCGCAGTGTCCGCTCGATGGCCGAAAAACGCCTAAACGATTCAATGAACGGTCTCGACATCATCAATGGTGTGTTAAGCACGAAAAATGTCGATCCGACCTTCCATTCGCTGTTCCCCGAATCCAACTGTGCCGAGCTTACCGACAGCAACCGCAACGCCTTGACCTCGCTCGGCAACATGGTCCATTACTGGAAAGACAACTTCTCGGACGACTACTCCCTCAAGCGCGTGTTTTATATCGGCGGCGACAACCTGTGTCTGGTCGATTTCGGCGTCGTTAAAAATACGATGCCCATCGAGCGCGAAAATGTCCTCAAGTCGTTGCACGAAAAATTACTCAAATATCGCAACGGCAAGAATCAGGACAAACAAAAGAGTCAGTATTGGGTCGAGTCGGGCAGCAACAAGGATCAGGGCAATCTTTTCGTTCTCACTCCTATTTACGTAGGAAACAAGCTGGCCGCCATTATGGGGGTGCAGCAGAGCCTGCGACTGGAAGATTTAACCGCCTCGACCCTTTCGCATACGGGCGTCACGCTGCTTGATGCCGACAATCGCCCGCTGCTGAGTTTTCTTGAAGGCGATCGCTACACCTCGATTCTGGAAAGCTATCCCGGTGGCGATAACTATTTCGGCTATATGAATGGCTATACCGATCTGATTTACAAGCGTCCTCTGCCGCCGTCGTCGATGAGCGTTGTCTACTCCCTGACTTTCTCGACAGTTATCGAGCGCTTCAAGCTGTTGATATTGAATACAGTCCTGCTGAATTTGCTGTCCGCGCTGGTGCTGTTTGTGCTGGCGTGGCTGTTCGAACGCAAGATGTTCCTGCCTGCCGAGGACAATGCCTTCCGACTTGAGGAACACGAGCAGTTCAACCATAAAATCGTCGCCTCTGCGCCGGTAGGTATTTCGATTCTGCGTATCAGCGACGGCGTCAACATCCTCAGCAACGAGCTGGCGCACAACTACATCAGCATGCTGACCCATGAGGATCGCCAGCGCATCACGCGCATCATCTGCGACCAGCAAACCCGTTTTGTCGACATCATTACCCGCGACAACAACAATATTCAGCTGAGCTTCGTGCATTCGCGCTACCGCAATGAAGACGTCGCCATCTGTGTGCTGATTGACGTCAGCGCCCGCGTCAAGATGGAGGAGTCGTTGCAGGAGATGGCCAATGCAGCCGAGCAGGCGAGCCAGTCCAAATCGATGTTCCTCGCGACCGTCAGCCACGAGTTGCGTACACCGTTATACGGCATTATCGGTAACCTTGATCTGTTGCAGACGCAGGGATTGCCGCAGGGCGTCGACCGACTGGTGACGGCGATGAACAACTCCTCGGCGCTGCTGCTCAAAATTATCAGCGACATTCTCGACTTCTCGAAGATCGAATCCGAGCAACTGAAAATCGAGCCGCAGGAATTCTCCTGCCGCGAAGTGATTACCCACATCGCCGGTAATTATCTGCCGCTGGTGGTGAAAAAGCATCTTGGGCTTTACTGCTTCATCGAGCACAATGTGCCCGAAATCTTCGTCGGCGATCCGGTGCGTTTGCAACAGGTGCTGTCCAACATTCTCAATAACGCCATCAAGTTTACCGATACCGGCTGCATCGTGTTGCATGCACGGACCTGCGGCAACTATCTCGAGTTCATGATCCGCGATACCGGCGTCGGCATTCCGACCAAAGAGATAACCCGTCTGTTCGACCCGTTTTTCCAGGTCGGCAGCGGCGTGCAGCGCCATTTCCAGGGCACCGGCCTTGGGCTGGCTATCTGCGAAAAGCTGATAAACCTGATGGACGGCGATATTTCGGTAGATTCGGAGCCGGGTCTTGGCAGCGCCTTTACCGTTCGTCTGCCGATTTACGGGCAGGAGCATCCTGCGCCGCCGCCGCTGCCTTTCTGGGCCGGAAAACGTCTCTGGGTGAACATCCGCAACGGCTATCTCGAAAGTTATCTGATGCAGTTGCTGCATCATCACGGCGCGGACGTTCAACGCTGGCAGCCGGAAGACGAGAGCCGGGCGGAAGATGTGCTGATCACCGATATGCCGCTGATTCATCACGGCAGTCTCTGTGCGCAGATCGAATTTTCCATCGACCATATCGGTCCGCCGCAGGAAAGCAGTCCGGGTTACTGGATCCACAGCACCTCGACGCCGCTGGAAATAACCTTGCTGCTTAACCGTATCTATCATCTGAACCGGGTGACGGAAACCAGTCTGGCGCTGCTGCCGGAAGTCGTTGATTCACAAGATAACGGTGATATTACGCTGCTGGTTGTCGATGACCATCCCATCAACCGTCGTCTGCTGGCCGATCAGCTGGGTTCGATGGGCTACATCGTCGCTACCGCCAACGACGGGCTTGATGCGCTCGACGCCATGAAGGTGCATCCGGTGGATATCGTCTTGAGTGACGTCAACATGCCAAATCTTGATGGTTATGGACTGACCAAGCGCCTGCGCGAACTGGAATATTCACTGCCGGTTATCGGCGTGACCGCCAATGCGCTGGCCGAACAGAAACAGCTGTGTCTGGAAGCCGGTATGGATAACTGTCTCTCCAAACCGGTCACGCTGGAGCAACTGCGTAAAACGCTGAGTTTCTATAGCCAGCAGGTCCGCAGAAAACGCCATGCGCCCGTGGAGATGGATTAACCCGGCCGACCCGGATTTCAACAGCAGCTATCCCTTGCCGTGGTTGGCACAGGCATAAAAAAAGGCACAACGCGGGTTGTGCCTTTTTTATGGGTAACGCGATTGACTAGTCTTTGTCGATTGGCGTTGAGCTCACGGATGACAGGTAGTTGAGCAGGGCGATGTCGTTTTCGACGCCGAGCTTCATCATCGCCGACTTCTTCTGGCTACTGATGGTCTTGATGCTGCGGTTCAACTTGCGGGCAATTTCCGTCACCAGGAAACCTTCCGCGAACAGACGCAGAACTTCACTCTCTTTCGGCGACAGGCGCTTGTCGCCGTATCCGTTGGCGCTGATTTTCTCCAGCAGCTTTGACACGCTGTCAGGCGTAAACTTCTTGCCTTTTTGCAGTGCGGCCAGTGCTTTCGGCAGGTCGGTCGGCGCACCCTGTTTCAGCACAATCCCTTCGATATCCAGATCCAGTACGGAGCTGAGAATGGCCGGATTGTTGTTCATGGTCAGCACGATAATCGACAGCTGTGGGTAGTGGCGCTTGATGTATTTGATAAGCGTGATGCCGTCACCGTATTTATCACCCGGCATGGACAGGTCGGTAATCAGCACGTGCGCGTCAAGCTTGCTTAAATTGTTAATCAGGGCGGTCGAGTCTTCGAACTCGCCAACCACATTAACCCACTCGATTTGTTCAAGGGACTTACGAATCCCGAATAAGACGATAGGATGGTCGTCGGCAATAATTACGTTCATATTGTTCATGTGTTTAGCTACCTTGCTGCAGCAGTCTGGAGACAAAAGAATCGATCTGATTAATATTGTCTGAGATCATCAACACTTCACCTTCGGCGAGATGCTGTTCTAATTTTTCACACAGTTGCTTACCCGGCGTCAGGTTAAGCATGGCGAACACTCCCTTGAGCCGATGTGCTGTCTGGGAAAGCGATGTAAAATCACGACGTTGATTTTCATTATACAGTTTCTCTATATCTTCCGGTACTGTATCGACGAAAAGCGGGTAGTAATCGCTGGCGAGCAGCTGTCTGAGATAGGCGTCGATTTCGTCGCCGCCGGTACCGGAATCTGGATGGCCCTGAGTTGACTCACTCGGGACATGAGGATGCACGAGGGAAGATGCCTGTTCGGCCTCTTCGAGCAGCTGCTGTTCAATGAGCTGCAACGTCGCATCGATAAGTGCACTGCCGATGTTGTAATTGGCGCGAATATAACAGTTTTCCAGTTTCTGGAAGCCCATTTCGTCGCTGGTCAGCAGTAGCGTATATTTGTCACTGTTCTGCGCATTGTCGGTCAGCAAGACGTCATATTCCCGCGTCGGCTGACGTTCGTCGGCCACAATGCAGATAGCGCCGTAACCACTCATCACGCGCGTGACGATGCTGCGCACTTCGTCGGCGGTAATATCGAGCAGCACGGTGACATCTTCCAGCAACCCCTCATCTGCCGTCTCGATTTCAGCGGCTTCGTGCGTCTGCCTGATGCGCACGGTATAACGGGTGCCGATATCGACCTTGCTGCGAATCTCCAACTGACCGCCGAGCTTTTTGCACAGCTGATTGCACAGATAGAAGGTCAGACCCGACCCATGATTGAAGCGGTCAACCAGCGTCTGGCTCAGGAACGGGTAGTTGAGGTTACTGAGTTCTTCTTTCGACAAACCGCTGCCGGTGTCGGTGAGATGGAACAACAGTTGGCCCGGCTGTTCGGGGTCCTGCTCGCTGGTCAGCGTAATCTTGCCGAGCGAGGTCGCAACGATGGCGTAGTCGACCAGCAGCGCGAGGATTTTCTTCACGGCCTGCGGGTCACCCACAAAGTTATCCAGCGGATTCAGCTGGAAATGGTTGAGCAGCACTAAGCCTTTCTGATTGATTTTCGGCAACGCGTCGAGCAACAGCTCATCGATCAGCGCCGACAGCGAATAACGCTGCTGCGACGGCTGCCAATCCTGCGTTTCGAGACGCGTGAGCAGGGTGATATTGTCGACCAGCGTCAGCACGTTGCGCGATTCGCCTTGCAGTGCCTTCTCGATCGCGATACGTTCGTCGCCCGCTTCGGGCAGGGTCAGCTTGTCGGCCAGCTCTTTCAGTTCGATCAACGGTTGATGCAGCTCGATGCCAAGGTTGTGCAGCATCAGTTTACGCGCCTGCAAATTCTTGTCGTACTCGCGGCGTGCCTGTTGCAGCGTCTTGTTGACCATCGCTTCGCGGTCCTGATCGTGCATCAGGAACAGGAAGGTTTCAGGCGCTATCTGGCTGCGCACCATTCTGATTTCATAAACTTCGTTGTTGACCGTCGCCTGAATCACGCCGTGGTGGTTTCTTCGGCCATATTGGCGATTTTATCCAGGCTCAGGTGCGGCAGGAGTTGCTCGGCAATCTTGTTGCTCACCACCACGCTGTGGCTGCTGAAGTTGTAAATCAGCAGGCCGACGGAAAGGTTGGCGATAATCTCCTGATTCAGCGCCTGCTGGGTGTGCAACTGATGAGCCAGATTTTCGCTCGGGCGGATATATTTATGGCGGATCAGATAGATGCCCGCCATTGCCATGCCCAGCAGAATCAGGTTGATAAGGATAAGCCAGAAGTTGTTGTGGGTAAGATCCAGAGCCAGAGAAATGACCGGAATACGGTAGGACAGATTCAACGGCGAGTTGCTGAGCGGGGCAGAGAGGTAAATTGACCAGCCCTGCAAGGTAATGGTGCTGCCCGCGTTGGGATCCTGCGGCGCATCGCCCTCGTTGACCGTGTCATTGTTGCTGGTCAGCTCGAAGTTGTCGCGCGCCATGCTGAGCGGAATAAGGTCACTCATCGGCAGATCGAAGGCGATGACGGTGGCGAGATTGCCCGGATTGTTAAAGGTGGTGCGCAGCGAGAAGAAAGCGTCGCTGGCGTTGCGCGACCTGCGCAGATTGGAGTAGCTCTCGCGTTCGTCGAGCGTATTGGCCTGTTGCAGCATCTCGGCACGACGAGCCTGCAATCCGGCGTAGAAATAGTTCTCTTTCAGCCGCGAATCCTGCTGTTGCAGGGCTTGCGTCGTTATCAGCATCAGGCTGTTGTCTTGCCCATTCAGATAATACATCGAGTAGGGCTGGTTTTTCGCGCCCCACTGGTCGTCGAGGAAATCCGAAATCTTCAGGGTCAGGTCAAGCGTGGCGGCATCGTGCGTGCCGTAAATCAGGGCATCGGTCTTTTGGCGTGGCTTGTTGATAAAGAACATGTCCTGACGCAGTTTGACTTCCTGCACATTGGCAGGGATTTGCGCCAGCGGTTGACCATTGAAGTTGTCGTAAATCTGATAGGTCAAATAACGGTAATGATCGATGCGTTTTTGCAGACGATCGGCAGTGTATTGCAACGTGCGCAGCTTGTCGTTGAGATAGGCATTGGTGTAGTTGTAGCCATAGAGACCAAGCCCCATTGCCAGCAGCAAAATGAAGATCCAGAAAAATCGCGTAATATTGGTCGACGTTAGCGATAAATATTTACTTGGCATGGTGGTGAGGCTTTTCCTTGTTTAGCGCGTCACGGCGCGGGCGCTGGCAGTTACCAGCAGCAGCAATACTGCAACGCAGCCCAATGCAAACGACAAATCACTGAGTTGTGCAATGAATCCGACCAGTGCCGGACCCGCAAGAATACCGGCATAGCCGAGTGTGGTCACGGAGGCAATCGCCAGATTGGCGGGCATGGCGGTTTGATTTCCGGCCGCGCTGAACATGATGGGCACCAGATTTGCCGCGCCCATGCCGACCATAACAAAACCGATAGCCAACGCATAGAGGTTGTCTATGCCTACGGCCAGCAGCAACCCGAGCGAGGCGGCGAGACTGCCAACCAGCAGCACTTTGAAGCGGCCAAAATAGTTGACGGTTCTGTCACCGGTGAGACGGCCAATCGTCATCGCCACCGCAAACAGGGTATAACCGAGCCCGGCGTGATCCGGATTGACGCCTCGTGCTTCGGTCAGGAACCAGCGCGCTCCAGTCGAGCATTGCACCTTCCGATAAAAACATCACGAAACACAGTAACCCAAGAAAGATAACCCAGCCGCGCGGCATGACCAGCATGGGCTCGCCGCTTTTGCGCCGCGTATCCTGCCAGAAATCCTTGCTTATCCGCAGCAGCGACACAAGCACCAGGGCGATTACCACCAGACTGGCAATCAGGGGCGACAGATTCAGCGTCAGCATGCCGCTGACTGCCAACGCGCCAAGAATACAGCCGATACTGAAAAAGCCGTGGAAGCCCGACATCATCGCACGGCCGCTGGCTTTTTCGACCACTACGGCGTGCACATTCATGGCCACGTCAACCATGCCAATCGACATGCCGAATACCAGCAGCGCCAGCGCCATGCCGATCGGCGTGTTCATCAGGGTCAGCAGCGGTAAATCCAGACACAGGATAACCGTCGCCAGAATAATCACCGGTTTACAGCCGAATCTGCCGGTGAGATAGCCGGTCAGCGGCATGGAGAAGGTCGAGCCTGCGCCGAGACACAACAGCAGCAAACCCAACGTACCGGCGCTGATATCGAGACGCAGCTTGACGAATGGCACCAGCGGCGCCCAGGCGGACATGGCAAAACCCGAAAGCAGGAAGATTATCCGCGTTGCCATTTGCTGCGGGCGGCCGGGCCGGGTTTCGGTACTTGCTTCGGAGACTATCGATTCTGCGGGCATGTGGTCGTCAATCCTTTTTTATAATTCTATGAAATCCATTTGCAGGATATAACGAATACTTATCGATAAAGGGTTAGCTTTCAATAAAAAAAGCCAGTTTTGGTTAAAACTGGCCGCGTATTCTAACAGAAAGGTCAATCGAAGGTTATTTCCTGTCGTCCTAATCTGCCGATGGCGTGTGGTCTTCTTCATCGGGCAGGCGGGGGCGCTGCTTTGACGATACGGCGCGGTGAAATCGGCCCCTTCGACTTTGCGCTTGTCCTGCCATAATCCCATGCGCGCACGCAGCGAGCCTTCAAGCTGGGCGATAGCCTGACGTGCCGCCTCCGACTCGGGATTCAGCTCGAGCACGAAATTCATCAGTTGCCAGGCAATGTATTTGTTCTTTTTGGTGCCGATGCCGTGCATCCACGCCATGCCCAGCGTGTAGGCGGCTTCGAAACGTTCGGGATGGTTGATGTCACCGAGTATGGCGGGCAAGGCAACCTCGACGGCATGGCGCTTGTCGTCTTCGGGACCAAGATCCAGCGCACAGCTGGCGCGGAAATAGTCGGCGGAAGGGTGTCCGGCCTCGGCGGCGCGCTGATACCACTGCATGGCCTGCTCATACTCCACTTCGCCGCCCAGCCCTTCGCGCAGCGCATTGGCACAGCTGAACATCGCCGGTACCAGCCCGGAACGCGCGGCACTCAGCACGCAGTCCAGCGCGTTGCTCTCGTTTTGCAGTGATTCGGGGACATCCTGATGCCAGGCATTGCGATAGAAGAAGAACAGCTCGTAGCTGTGCAAGGCGCTGCCGCGACGGGCCATTTCAGTCATCAGGAAATGCGTGGCGTCGAGATCTTCGTTAATTGCCATATCGTGTGCCAGCACCAGCAAATCCTTGCCGACGCTCTCGACTCTGTGCTGCTGTTTCATCAGCGACCACGCGCGGTCCATCAGCCCTTCGCTCAGCGAGGGGTCGTGTGGCAGGCCATAAAGTCCGTATTGCACGGCGGCTGCGGCGAAGGCGGTCAGCAGCGGATCGTCGGCGCGGTTGATGGCGCGGATCAGCAACGAAGTCAGCACCGGCAGGCCTTCCTGCTCCTCACTCGCCAGCACGGCGCGTGAAATAAAGAGTGCGGCAAAGCGGCCGGGCATTGCCTCGGAAGAGACGGCAAACAGTTGGGCATACACGTCAAGACCGGCCTTGTCGTTGTCCTGCCAGTAGGCGACGCAGGTGCCGGCAAGATTCAACAGGGCAATGCGCGTTGCGGGTTCAAGGGATTGGGCGAGCAGGGCGTCAAGCCGTTGCTGCAACTGTTCGGCGCGGGGCGAGTCGCGGTCGGCAATTTCCCCGGCCAGCGCGTCGAGAAGGGCATGGGCGCGAAACTGGTTGCGTTCTTCCTCGGTAAACTCGGCACAGAGCGGTCCGTCGATAATCTGATTTTGCTGTTCGTCACCGCCGCCCCAGTAGCTTGAGTGAAACTGCAAATAAGACTCCATGCTGCCCACATCGCTGTGACGCACGGACATCGCCATACGCAGCCAGTAATCCAGCGGCTCTTCGTCAGGACGTCGGGTGTGTTGCAGCGCCGCAGGCAGTTGCTGCGGCCAGTGAGTCGCCGGACTCACGCCCAACGCGTAAAGGTAGGCCGCGCCTTCCTGCCACACGGGGCTGTTTTGAATATTGAACTGCTCGTGCAGCGGCTTGGGCTGCTCACCGGCAAACAGGGCGCGTAACCAGTAAGGTTCGCCGAAGCCGCCACCGAGATTCATCATGTGTCGGAATGCGTGAGTAGGACGGGGATGGCAGGCGATGGCATTGAGGAACGCGAGCACGGCGTAGTCGCAGCACAGTTGCGCGCCGAGCCACTGGCTGTCTTCTACTTCATGTTCAGGCCCGTTGCCACGCCGGATAACCCAGGCCTGCTCATGCCAGAACATGCCCAGCAAACAGTGGACGTGGTAGCTGGTAGGGCATTGCTGCACCCAGCTGCCCAGAATTTCCAGCCGTTGCAACGGGCCGTCGTCCTTGGCGAACCAGGGTATCGGGATGCATGATCAGACCATAGGCATTATCTGCCTCGCTCTGATTTTGCCAACCGCGCATCTGTGACAACAGCCACTCGTCGAGTTTGAGAAAACGGCGGGTTGCCAACAGCATTTGGGCCTTGGCGATGTTGTCTGGGTTGTCCGGTTGTTGCATGCGATTCCTTTGACCTGATCGATAGTCGAAATGTGCCAGTGTAGCGACCCTCGAAGCTCGCCACAGCGGGATTGCTCTTATAGTAACGGAATCTGCCGCCACCTTCTTGCCTAACTGTGGGGAGAGTAGGCAGAGATAACACAAATTAATGTCTGCGCTTTACCTAGTGACTATTAACAAAACCCTGTTCATTGCAGGTGATTATTTGCAGCGTTATTGCCGGAAATACAGCGAACAGATCTTTAATTAGGAGGGTGAAATAATCAGGCGTTGGGTGAATTATCACCAATAATAAGCAGCGTTAATGAGAAACGATTTTTTCAGGCATTAAAGCAGAGAATGGGAAGCAAAAAAACCGGCCAAAAGGCCGGCTGTTGATTCCGAAAACAGGGGATAATGAAGGTAATAAATAACAAATAATGATGATAGCAGGAGAGATTATAGGGTATTTAACGATTATTGATTTATCATTGAGTGCGTTTTCTCTATTTATCAACTCTATGAAAAGTAATGTTTTTTTCAATACTTGTCACAAAGTGCCTTATTATCTGTGCTTACAATACCGCTTTTTAGTTAGGTGTGTTAACTTTTTGTTACATCTATTTATAATTATGAAACATTATCGCGAATTCAGTATCATTTTCTTTCTGGATTAATAAATTCCATATCCCGAGAATAGGGCTGCTTGTCGGGCATAACAAATTTTAAACATTCGTAAATTTTTAATCCAGTGGCTGCGGCTCGACATCTTAATGAGGATAGACAAATGAAACTTCGCGTTCTTTCACTTCTGGTTCCCGCGTTAATGCTGGCAGGAACCGCAAGTGCGGCAGAGATCTATAATAAAGATGGCAATAAATTAGACCTGCTGGGGAAAATCGACGCCGAGCACTATTTTTCAAATGACGATGGCGTCGATGGCGATCAGTCTTATTTGCGTTTCGGTTTTGACGGCCAGACTCAGATAAGCGACCAGCTGACCGGCTATGGTCAGTGGGAATATCAGGCCGCCCTGAATACCTCCGAAGCCGAAGGCACCGCCGACAGCTATACCCGTGTAGGTTTCGCCGGTCTTAAATTTGGCAACAGCGGTTCACTGGATTATGGCCGCAACTATGGCGTGATGTATGACATCGGCTCATGGACCGACGTCCTGCCCGAGTTTGGCGGCGATACCTATGGCGCCGACAACTTTATGGCCCAGCGCGGCAACGGCATGCTGACCTACCGCAACAACGATTTCTTCGGGCTGATCGACGGCTTGAGCTTCGCGTTGCAGTATCAGGGTAAAAACGACAATCCGGGCGGTGAAGCATCCGGTCGTTCCGTACAGGCGGAAAACGGTGACGGTTATGGCCTGTCCGCCACCTATGCGCTGGGCTGGGGCATCAGTGCCGCTGCGGCCTACAGCAGCTCTGACCGTACCAATGCCCAGAACCAGCTGGAATACGGACGCGGCGACAAGGCGCAGGCCGTCAGCGGGGTCTGAAATATGACGCCAATAATGTTTATCTGGCCGCCATGTACACCCATACCGAAAACATGACCCGCATCGGTTCTTCCGATGACGATATCGACGGGTTCGCCAACAAGGCCGACAACTTCGAAGCCGTAGCACAGTATCAGTTCGACAGCGGCCTGCGTCCTTCACTGGCCTACCTGCAATCTCGCGGTAAAGACATTGAGCGTTATGGCGATCAGGACATTGAAAAATACATCGATGTCGGAGCGACCTACTACTTCAACAAAAATATGTCGACCTTCGTGGATTACAAAATCAACCTGATGGACGACAGCGATTTCACCCGCGCGGCCGGTATTTCTACCGACGACATCGTGGCGCTGGGTCTGGTCTACCAGTTCTAGACCGTCTTTCAGACACCGATTTCGGACACAGAACAGAAAAACGCGGCCTTGGCTGCGTTTTTTTGTGGGCGCTTGCTAGGATGAAAGAACAACTTTTCAAGAGGACACAGGATGAATCAGCCTTCAGAAACTTTCGTTAAAAAACCGCTTCCTCCTTTCACGCGCGAGAGCGCGATTGAAAAAGTGCGACTGGCCGAAGATGCCTGGAACAGCCGCGACCCGCTACGCGTCAGTCAGGTCTATTCCGCCGATACCCGCTGGCGTAATCGCAGCGAGTTCGTTACAGGACAGGAGGGCGTCATCGCTTTTCTTCAGCGCAAGTGGGCAAAAGAGCTGGATTATCGCCTTATCAAGGAGCTTTGGGCCTTCGACGGGGCGCGCATCGCCGTACGCTTTGCCTATGAGTGGCACGATGATTCCGGCAACTGGTTCCGCAGTTTCGGCAATGAAAACTGGGCATTCAATGCGCAGGGCCTGATGTTTGCGCGCCATGCCTGTATCAACGACTTGCCGATTCCCGAAGCCGACCGCGCATTCCATTGGCCGCTGGGGCGTCGACCCGACGATCATCCGGGCCTCGGCGAATTGGGTTTCTAGTCAGGCAGATTTTTGCTGCATGAGATGCAGTGGCGGCGCGACATCGAGTTTGATGTCCGGATTTTGGCGGAATTCGTAAGGCGTGATGTTAAAGCGCTTGCGGAACATATAGGTAAAGTGTGACTGCGAGCCGAAGCCAAAATCCATCGCAATATCAAAAATCGACGAGTCACTGCTGCTCAACTGATACACCGCGCTTGCCAGACGGCGTTCGCGAATGTATTTGCCAAGGGAGATGCCGGTCGACTCCTTGAAGAGTTTTTGCATATGCCAAAGCGAGTAGCCGGAATATTCCGCCAGCTCCTCAAGATGGATAACTCTTCCCAAATGGCCTTCAATCCATTTGCTGAGTGCGTTGACGACAGTAAGGTGGATGTCTTGTGCCATAGCCTGTCAGTAATTAGTTTCGATAAGTTGATTATACACAAATTCACCGTGAAGGCGGACACGGCGAGTCAGTTGCATGGCGAGGTGTCAGACAAAGCAGACGTTTACCGTTGAAGGCGGCGTGTTTTTTACCCCCACGGACCGCTGCCGCGCATGTTCAATGCGATGACCAGCAGGCAGACGGCGAGGAAAAACAGCGCAACAATAAATAGCCTTTTCATAGAGGTAGGGGTTTTCAATCGAGTGTAGAGAATTTGAAAAAGGTACAAAATTTCGCGGCATAAATCCAGTCGCCCGCCGCGAAATCCTGCTGTTTTTACCGTTATTTACCCGCCTTGCCTACAGCGCGCCTTTTTCCTTGAGCTTCACGGCCTTGCTGCTTGAGGCAACGGTCGTTGGCGGCGTTTCCGGTACCAGCGCATCCGGCGCAATATTCATGTGATTCAATACCTGACCCATGATATCGCCGAAGATAGGCCCCGCAACCGATCCCCCGAAGTGACGACCCGCCTGCGGATTGTTGACCATGACCACCAGCGCGACGCGGGGATTACTGGCGGGCGCAACGCCTGCCGTATAGTTGATGTAACCGCCGTCGTACTTGCCGCTCGGCCCCATTTTCTCGGCCGTACCGGTTTTAATCGCCAGTCGATAACCCGGCACGGCGGCGCTCAGACCACTGCCGCCCGGCAAGGCATCGCTTTCCATCATATGGACGACGGTTTCCACCACGTTTTTATCCATCACGCGGGTGCCCATCACAGGCGGCGTTACCTTGGTAATCGAAAGCGGACGATAAATCCCGAACGAGCCGATGGTGGCGTATTCGCGGGCGATTTGCAGCGGCGTAACGCGCAGACCGTAGCCAAAGGCAAAGGTGGCCCGTTCGATGTCGGCCCAGCGCTCACGATGCAGCGGGAAATAGCCCGAGCTTTCGCCGCCTATGCCAAGGTCGGTAGGCTTGCCCAGTCCGAAGGCATGGTATTGATCCACCAGCACCTGCGCAGGCATGGCAAGCGCGATGTGCGACACGCCGATGTCACTGGACTTTTGCAGCACACCCGTGATGGTCAGCGCCGATTCATGGCCGACGTCGCGGATCAGGTGACCGTTTACCGTATAGGGGCGGGTGTCCAGCACCGTGTCAGGACGGATAATACGGTGTCCCAGACCGGACATGACGACCAGCGGTTTTACCGTCGAACCCGGCTCGAAGCTGTCGCTGATGGCGACGTTACGCATGTCTTTCGGCTTCACACCCGCATAATTGTTTGGGTTGAAGGAAGGGTAGGAGGCCATGCCGAGCACTTCGCCGGTATTCACATCGACCATCACCGCCGCGCCCGAATCCGCCTGGTTCAGCATCACGCCTTTTCGCAGCGCGGCATACACCACATACTGGATATAGCTGTCGATGCTCAGATTGACCGTGGGTGGCTGCTGCGGCGGTACGTCTTTCAAAATGCCGACGACATTACCGTGGCCATCCTGACGATATTCGCGCATACCGGGCTTGCCTTCGAGCAGGGTATTGAAACCGCGCTCGATGCCGGTGAGTCCTTCATTGTCGGTTCCGACCACGCCGACCAGATTGGCCGAAGCCTCGCTCATCGGGTAGTAGCGGCTGTCGTCGTGCTGGAGAATGATGCCGCCAAGGTGCAGTTCGCCGATGTCCTTGGCGATGCCCTGTTCAATTTTTCTGCCGAGGAACACGAAGCGACGTTTAGGATCGCTTGTGATAATTTGCTGCAACTGCGACAGTGGCATGTCGAGTGCCGACGCCAGATATTGCCATTTCGGGCTATTGAGATCGCTGTGCAGCTGTTCTATACGGAATGGGTCGGCAATAACGTCTTTGGACGCCACGCTCAGTGCAAGAGGATGACCGTTGCGGTCGACAATGGTGCCGCGATCGGCGGGAATGATTTGGGTGCGCAGGGAGCGCTGGTCTGCCTGTCGCTCAAGCATAGGCCGATTCAGCAGCTGCAAATAGCCGACTCGGCCCAGCAGCAGCGCCATGCAGACGACAATCCCTAAGCAAATCAACGCAAAACGCTTGGAATAAAAATGAGGTTGGGCGCTGTTTTTCTTGGGATTTGGCATCGATTACTTCGCAAAGTCATTAAAATATTTTATCTTCTGCGGCTATCTTATAATAAGCAGTCGCAGTGATATGTTTATTTCAATTGCGCTTTGTAAGTAAATAAGAACAGATTACTCGTGAGACAGCCACTCGTCTGCTTCATCAAACATTTCTTCAAGCATTTGATTAAGCTGTGACTTTTCCTGCTTGCTGACGCCGTGTGTGCTGAGGCCGTTGGCCTGCATGGCTTTCACCTTTATTTCTGCGTCTGGAAACATACGATGAACCCGCTTGGTGAGTTCCCGGGTAATCTTTTCACCGGCGTCGGGAATACCCGCCACGTTTCTTTTGTCGTAACTCAGTTCAACCCGCATAGCCGCTCTCTTTTGTTTCTCGATATTGGTTTTTGCCTTTCGCACTGCTGTGCCTTCAAAGGCAACCCAGAGCACTGCGATTTGGCTGGATAAATATACAGTTAATCAGGCGGCGGGCCAAGCAATTATTCTGCGCTTTTTTCAGGGCAGTGCGGGTAGAATCAGGAGGGATCGCGTTTGATAAAACGACCGATCAGACGCCGCAGCCCCATCACCATCAAACCCAGCGCCGAGCCATACAGCCCAAGCTGGATAACCGAACCCGCAAGGCCCAGTTCGGGCGGCATTTCCCCGACACATTGCCGTCGGTAAATCTATGTTCTTCCGGAAACGCCAGAAAATAGACGAACGACAGACTGCCGATGCCGAGAAGAAAACTGCACAGCAGCCAATAGAGCTTTTTCAGCCCCTTTGCACGCACTGCAATACTGGTGGCTGTCCCGAACAGGACAACAACAAAAATAATCGCCAGGATAAGTACTACGACATCCTGCTTCATCGGCTGGGTCTCCCTTGAATCTTTCACTGTCTGCACATTGCCAGTGGGATACTAATCGTCTGAACCCGTGGAGGCAATCGTTAAACAGGAGAACTCTTATTGTTACAGCGATTTAATGGCGATAGGGTAGATACTTAATGACGAAAAGGAGAGCACCATGGGATTTTGGAGAATACTGTTTACCATCATTTTACCTCCGCTGGGTGTTTTACTCGGCAAAGGATTTGGCTGGGCATTTATTATTAATATCATTCTGACTATTTGCGGCTATTTTCCCGGACTTATTCACGGCTTTTGGGTTCAAACCAAAAGTCCTGATAAAAAAAGCCCCTCAGGCATCCATGCCGAGGGGCTTTCTTCATTTTATCAAGGGTCTGTAATACAGGCTTCTTGCAGCGCCTGCATTCACACACTTCTGTTTGCTTAATATACCGTCTTGATGAATTCCAGCAGATCGCCGTTTAGCTTATCCTGATGCGTCAGCGCGAAACCGTGCGGTGCGCCTTCATAGGTTTTCAGCTGTGAGTTCTTGATAAGTTGCGCCGCCAGTTTACCGGTCGCTTCAAACGGGACAACCTGGTCTTCCGTGCCGTGAATGATGAGCGTAGGGACGTCGACTTTCGCCAGGTCGCCGCGAAAATCGGTTTCGGAGAACGCCGTTACACAATCGATAGTGCCTTTCAGCGAAGCCAGCAACGCCACATTCAGCGTCTGCGTCAATGCGCCATCGGACACGCTGAGGCCTTTGTTGAGCCCATAGAACGGCGTCGCGAAATCTTTGATGAACTGGGCGCGGTCTTTGCGCAATCCGTCGCGAATACCTTCAAAGACAGAGGGATCCACGCCTTCGGGATGATCGGCCGTCTTGATGAAAATAGGGGTCACAGCCCCCAGCAAGACCAGGCTGCTGACGCGATCGGTGCCGTAATTGCCGATATAGCGTGCCACGTCGCCGCCGCCCATCGAGAAGCCTACCAGCGTGACATCGTGTAGATCCAGATGCTCAATCAAGCCGTTGATATCGGAAGCAAAAGTGTCGTAGTTGTAGCCTTCCCACGGCTGGTCCGAGCGCCCGAATCCGCGGCGGTCAAAGGCTATTACGCGGTAGCCGCGCTCTGCCAGAAAGTTAAGCTGACTGTCCCACATGTCAGCATCCAGCGGCCAGCCGTGGCTGAACAGAATCGGTTTGCCCGTGCCCCAATCCTTATAATAGATGTTGGTACCGTCTTGTGTTTTGAATAAGCTCATGAGGTTCCCTTATTTATATTCGGTTGTGGACCACGCTGTGGATCCGGATGTCTCTGTCGTCTTGCAATAACACTAGCCTGTGTGAACAAATAAAGATAAGGCAAGATTTTGGATAACTTGTTAAACAAATTTATCAATAGCCGCCTCATCGTCCGGGTATCACCTGGCCAGAGATAAATTATAGACGCCTCTGTAAAGACTGATAAAAATCCCCGTGCTTTCGGAAAAATTCCTGCTGTGAAATCGTGAGACATAGAAACAACCCGCCCGAAAATAGTGGACTTCATTTCGATTTCCCGGCTTTTGAACCACAGTCGCCTGATTAGCCCCCGCATAGAGATGAAATAAATATCCCATATTAAAAAAGTAACCATTATCTTCTGATTTTTCGGTGTCTTACCGTGTCTCTTTGCCCGACGGGAAACCGCAGGTGCTGGCGAAATAGCCCATTATTTCCTATACCTTGATCCTGTCGCAGAATATTTTTTTCATCTCCTCGGAGGGAAGGGTTTTGTCATCTTCAGAACAGCCAGCAGATCGCTCGCAGGAATTATCACCGATTTTTATTCTCTTTCTCGTGTCGGTGGCGGGGATGACGGATGCCTCTTTTTATCTTCACAGCAAAGATCTCCTCGGCGTGTACGTCACCGGCGATACCTCGAAAATGGCGCAGTTTTTACAGAAAGGCGATGTGCAAAAAGTACTGCCGCTGCTTGGCATTATTGCCACCTTTCTGGCCAGCACGACCCTGGCCGCGTGGCTGGGCAATCGACTCGGACGCTATCGCGCACCGCTGCTGCTGTTTGTCGTTGCGCTGTTTATTCTTGCGACCTGGCCTGCAAGCGCACCCGATTACCCTTATGGCGTCGTGCTGTCGCTGGTCGTCGCGATGGGCGTGCTGAACCAGACCTGCAGCAATGAGCCGGGCGTGACGTTTATCACCGGTACGCTGGTCAAACTCGGGCGAGGGTTGGCGGGCGGCGATTTCCGCGAAAGTTTTCCGCTGGCGCTGCGTTGGCTGGTGTGGTTTGCGGCCGCCTTTGTCGGAGCCTTTCTCAATCAGCACGCCGCGCCCTATGCGCTGCCGATTATTGCTATCTGGTGTCTGCTGCTGGCGCTGACCAGCCTGTTTACGCAACGCGTTATCCCGCAGCACGCCGCTTCATCCGACTAACTATTCATCTAACTACCTCGTTACACGAATAACATGGAGAAGAATTATGTCAGATTCGACATCCACCCGATTTTCAAACACTGGACCCGGCACGGCGACCGGCCCGACCTTGCCCGCGGCTGCCAGAAACATCGCGCCTGACCCCATTGATGTCGGGGGCGTAGAGCAGGGCAAAATCACCTTCGAAAACTGGAAAGGGGACGCCGATCGCCCTGAACCCGAGCCACCGGCGATTCTGCCGCCCGGAAAACGTCTCGGCGTGGCGATAATAGGTCTTGGCCGCCTGACGCTGAATCAAATCCTGCCTGCGTTCCGCCAGAGCTTATACGCAAAACCCGTCGCGCTGGTGTCGGATCGTCCGGAAAAAGCCCGCGAAGTGGCAAAACAGTATGGGATCGATGAATCGGCCCTCTACCGTTATGACGACATCGAACGTATGGCGGAAAACAAAGAGATTGACGCCGTCTATGTCGTCACGCCAAACGGTCGCCATCGCGATCACGTGCTGGCGGCGGCAAAAGCGGGTAAACACGTGCTGTGTGAAAAGCCGATGGCCAATAATTCCGCCGAGGCGCGTGAAATGATTGATGCCTGCAGGCAGGCGGGCGTGAAACTGATGATTGCCTATCGCTGCCAGTACGAACTTTTCAACGTCGAGGCGGCGCGACTGACGCAGTCCGGCGAGTTGGGACGTCCGCGAATCATTCATGCCACCAATACCCAGGTACAGGGACCCGGCGAACAGTGGCGAATGCGCGCAGCACTTGCGGGTGGCGGTGCGCTGCCCGATATCGGCCTCTATTGCCTGAACGGCGTGCGCACCATGCTGGGCGAAGATCCGGTTGAAGTTTACGCGCAGATTATCAATCCCGAGGGCGACGCGCGCTATGCGGAAGTCGAAGAGACGATTTCCTATACCCTGCGCTTTCCTTCCGGCGTGATAGCCAACTGTGTGACCAGTTACGGCGCGCATGAGTGCAAAGACATGGAGATTCGTCTCGAAAAAGGCTGGGTATCTCTGGAAAACGCCTTTGCCTATGCCGGGCAGCGTCTGTATGTCGCCGAGCGGCACGGTAGCGGTGAGCAGGTCAACGAGATCCGCATCTCGCCGAAAGATCAGTTTACGCTGGAGATCGATCACTTTGCCGACAGCGTATTAAACAACAAGATTTCGCATACGCCCGGTGAAGAAGGGTTGCAGGATCACCTGCTGATGGAGGCGATTTACCGCTCCGCACGGGAAGGTCTGCCGGTCAAGATAGACCACGACTCTGTGCACAAACCGATTCCGGCCAGCCAGCGCTAGAGTTTTTACTGCTTAATTTCGAGCCCGCCGCGTGCGGGTTTTTTTGTGTCCACAGGATTCAGACGGCATCTCGTCAGTGGCTATCGCGTTAAAAAGTACGACTTCTAGAGCCTCGAAAAGGGCAGCGGTGAAATTCCGGCTGCAATAAAACTGTCACCTCGCGGTGCTAGCGTAAAACGACTACAGGCTAATAGTTTGATAATAAGGGAAAGTTGATGAAAATTCGGTTAACGCTCATTGCGATGACTTTGTTGATGGCACAACAGGCGCAGGCACTCTCATTACCTCAGGCGGCTACGCTTGCAAACGGGACTTCGGCGGCGGCAGAAAGCCAGCCTTTCGACGCGCTTGAGACCCAGATAGTGCAGGCAGAAATTGCCTCGCTGAAAGGGGATGCGGCATCATTGCAGCGTGAACAGCTGGAAAAGGCAAAGCAGACGGATAAGCAGGCCGATCGCGCCTGGTTGAAGGCCAGCGGCTATGATTTCCAGACCAAAGCCAATCAGCAGGCGGGCATCGCGCTGCTCTCGGGCTTCAGTACGCTGCCGGATTCCGTCTTGAAAGCCAATATGCAAACCGTAACGGATATCAATCGGGATGCGATGCAGGGAACGCGACAAAAAGCGCTGGCCGATGCCGAAGGGCAAAGCTATCTCTATTTTCTGGCTGACGCCCTGGGACCGCGTCTTGGCAAGGCTTTCCTGAGCGCCTATGACAAAGGCGAAATCGGCAAGGCTGCCGCGCTTATCAAGGCCAGCGAAGTCAGCACCAGTGCGGCGAAAAAGCACTTCAACTATTCACGTCCGTTTCTGATTAAAGGCAACAGCATTCATCTGGTGCCCGACGATACCGTTGTAAAAGACAATCAGCCGTATACCGCCGACGGCGGCTCCTTCCCGAGTGGCCACACCAATACCGGTTATACCGATGCGCTGCTGCTGGCGCAGATGATCCCCGAGCGTTATGACGCGCTGGTGGAGCGCGGGGCGCGTTACGGCTATTCACGCATCGTGCTGGGCGTGCATTATCCGCTGGATATCATGGGTTCGCGGATGCTTGCCCAGCGTAACGTGGCGCATTATTTGAATGACCCGCGCTATCAGGCACTGTTCAAAGAGGCCAGCGACCAACTGCGCGCTGCGCTTGAGAAAGAGTGCGGGACATCGCTTGCCGAATGTGCAAAATCCGCCGGAAAAGATGACCCTTATCGCGCTGCGAACATAGAGGATTTCTACCGGTTCGCCATGAACTACAACCTGCCGAAACAGCCGGAAAAAGCTGAACGCATTACCGTTCCCGAAGGGGCGGAAGTGTTGCTGCAGACCGCGCTGCCTAACCTGTCTGCCGCGAAGCGCCGTCAGTTGATGATAGACAGCGCCGGGCCGGCCGGTTATCCCCTGTCGGGTTCCACCCCGGAGCAGGCTTTCTGGCAACGCCTCGACCTGCCTGCGGCATTCGCGATGGCGAAACATAACCGCTGATAAAAAAGTTCGGAAAAAAATAAAAAAAGACCGCCAGGGGGCGGTCTTTTTTTATTTCTTAATAAAGTAAGTTTCATGGTTTTATTCGGAAAAACGTACATCTGTTACTTTCAATTTTGCGAGGCCAACAGGGCTGCTGTCATTCGATAAAATCGTTTTTTAATATATCCCTTTCTCATAGATTCCTAGCATAAGCATGGCTCGAGTTATTTTAAGGCCAAAATGAACTTACAGGAGTAGGTCAAAAAACCTTTGTAAAATAATAACTCGGTAGGCAAGGAGAAATAATAGGCAAGCAGTGTTGACGGTTGCTCACACTGCGCTTATGCTAGGTTGATGGAGACAGATGAAAAGTCATCCGAATAAACATATTCAGTCAGCATTGGACTATGCAGTAAAACAAGGCTGGATCATCGTAAAAGCTGGAAAATCTTCCCACACTTTTTGCAAAATTAGATGTGGTATTTCTGGGCATACCGAGCACATGAAAAGTATTTGGTCTACGCCCCGCAATCCTGAGAATTTCGCCAGACAAATAAGGCAAAAGATCGATGACTGTTTTTCTTCGCCCAAGAATTAAATATTTATAATTTATTCGCAGGAAATTAATTTATTTCCTTTCCCATTACAATCCGCCAGAGAGCAACGGATGAAATGCTACAATTTCACATTGACAATATCAGGTATCAACCTGGATACAGAAGGGCATGAAGACGCCTTGTTCGAGGCCGGGTGTGATGATGCCATGCTCAGCTATTATGGCAAGGCACTCTATTTAGAATTCGAACGAGAAGCGGTATCTCTAAACGACGCTATTGCTACAGCCATAAGAGATATTGAAAGAGCAGGCATTGGTGCGCGAGTGGAATCTGTTGATTCTACCCTGGTCGGCTTAAGTGATATTGCCGAGTTATCAGACTTGTCGCGGCAGGCCATCACCATGTTAAAAGACGGATCACGCGGGCGGGGTGATTTTCCAAATCCAATACAGCGTATTACAGGGCAATCGCCGCTATGGGATTGGGCAGAGGTAGCACAATGGCTTGAAAGCTGTGGACGAATTGCCGCTGAATCCGGGTTGGTTGCCAACGCCAAAGAGCTGAATATCTGGAATCTTGCTCTGCGTATAAGAGCCTCCAGTGAGAAGGAGAAAATCACGCAGCGCGTGCATTTACTAGAGCATCCCGAGGAAAAACGATGTCAGAGAGCTTAACGCAAGGTGTCACTCTCCATACACCCCCCATTCTGCATCTCTTATGCGGGAAAATCGCTTCCGGCAAGTCTACGCTGGCGGCGCAGCTGGGTACGCAGGCGAGCACAGTGGTAATCAACGAAGACCGCTGGCTGGCGCAGTTGTACGGCGATGAAATGCAGTCCGTGGCCGATTATGTGCGCTGTGCCGAAAAGCTCAGAAACGCCATGAAACCGCATCTCGTTACCCTGTTGACGGCGGGAGTGTCGATTGTGCTGGATTTCCCGGCGAATACGCTTGCGAATCGCGAATGGATGATGAGCATCATCAACGCCACGGGGGTCGACAATCGGCTGCATTATCTCAACGTGCCCGACGACGTCTGCAAAGCACGACTTCGTGCCAGAAATCAGGTCGGCGAGCACGATTTTTCGGCAACCGATGCCCAGTTTGATCTCATCACCGGCTATTTTGTCGAGCCGCAGGAAGCGGAAGGTTTCACGCTGGTTGTACACGAATAAGTCGATTGAACCGCTAACGACATCAAACGGATAGAATTTTTTTAACTCATACGGGTGTCTTAAGCGACAAAAATATTCTTAATCCTCTCTCATTACGTGGATTTGCATGTGGTTTCATCCATGCGTAAACCCCTATGAATACCCTTTTATTTTCAATGAGGTGAGGGCGCATCTTTGCCTGCACTCGCGGCAGAAATGTCGCGCCGCCTTTTTTGCACGACATACCTGCCTTACACCTCTTTGCCCTCTTCCTGCCGCATTTCCCCTTGGCGGGTGGCCTTCACAAAATCTGTATGTCGTGCTTATACTGTATAAATAACCAGTATAACATGGAGGCCCCTTATGAACCTTTCACGCCCGGCGATTTCGCCCATTGAGCTTACGATTCCTCTTTTTCAAGATAGAGTGCCTGCGGGCTTTCCCAGTCCAGCGCAGGACTATATTGAAAAAGGTATAGATTTAAACAAGTTATGTATATCTCATCCCGCCGCCACTTACTTTGTCATGGCAACCGGCCTGTCGATGATGGACGCCGGGATTTATGAAGGGTCGATGCTGGTGGTAGACCGCAGCCTGCAGGCAAAACACGGCGACATCGTGATAGCCTCGATTGCGGGCGAATACACCGTCAAACGGCTATGCACTCATCCCGTCGTCAAACTCGAACCGATGAATCCCAACTTCCCTCCGATACTCCTTCACGATGGCGGCGATGAGCTTGAACTTTTTGGCGTCGTCACCTTCAGTATCAATGGATTCCAGTAATGTTTGCCCTGGCGGATGTGAACTCCTTTTACGCCAGCTGCGAGACTGTTTTCCGGCCGGATTTGAAGGGGCGCCCGGTTGTGGTGCTTTCCAATAACGATGGCTGTGTCATTGCGCGCAATAAAGAGGCCAAGGAGGCGGGCATCAAGATGGGTGCGCCCTTTTTTAAGGTACGCGCTGAATGCGAGCAGCATCACGCCGTGATTTTCAGCAGCAATTATGCGCTGTATGCCGATATGTCGCATCGGGTCATGACGGTGCTGGAAGACATTTCCCCTGCGGTCGAAATGTACTCGATTGATGAAGCCTTTCTGAATCTAACCGGCGTCAGCCATTGCCAAGACCTTGAAGAATTTGGGCGCGAGGTCAAAGACAGGGTTTACAAGTGGACCGGCCTAACCATCGGCGTCGGGATTGGTCCGACCAAGACACTGGCAAAACTGGCCAACCACGCCGCCAAGAAGTGGACACAAACGCGAGGTGTAGTAGATATCTCGCCGTTGGTACGCCAGCGCAAACTGATGGCGCTGGTGGCGGTGGAAGAGGTATGGGGTGTTGGCAGGCGGATCGGCAAGCGGCTCAACGGGATGGGAATTACCACGGCGCTTCAGCTTGCCGATGCGCCGACCGGCCTTATTCGCAAGCATTTCAGTGTGGTAATGGAAAGAACGGTGCGTGAACTGCGCGGCGAATCCTGTCTTGAAATGGAGGAGTTTGTGCCGACCAAGCAGCAGATTGTCTGCTCTCGCTCCTTCGGCGACCGCGTGTCGCAATATGAACTGATGCGCGAAGCCATTTGCAGCCATGCTTTTCGCGCCGCCGAAAAGCTTCGCAAAGAGAAACAGTTTTGCCGCCATATTTCCGCGTTTGTGAAAACCAGTCCATTCACCGAAGGTGAAATCTATTACGGAAACACCGCCTCAACACGGATTCAAACCCCGACGCAGGACACGCGCGACATCATCGCTGCCGCCACCCGGTGCCTGGACGCGATTTGGCAGGAGGGTCATCGTTTTCAGAAATGCGGCGTAATGCTGGGAGATTTTTACAGCAAGGGCGTCGCTCAACTCAATCTGTTTGATGAATATCAGCCGCGAGCCAAGAGTGAGCAATTGATGGCCGTTCTGGATGAGATACATGAAAAAGGCACCGGCCGTGTCTGGTTTGCAGGGCAGGGTATCGAAAGAAGCTGGGAGATGAAACGCGAGATGCTGTCACCGGCCTACACCACGCGCTTTGAAGATTTAATGCGGGTCAAACTGTGATTCGGCTTGCAGCACGTCGGCAGGCGCACGCCTTTCACAGGTTATCGCCCGGTTAACGGTAACGGATTCGGGCGCCTCTTCGCTGGACAGGGCAACGTGGGTGAAGCCAGATTAAGGCCGATTTAATGCCCTGTTTTTAGTAGGGAAATGGATTTTTATACAGCAGTAATGCGCATTTACTTAGCTTTTCGTATTGCGTATGATTCTCATTCTTTTTATCAGCCTTGGCCGCGCACGCGCATGTCGAAGGCCGTTTATTCCTTAATGGAGTCAAGAATGAAAGCTTTGTTCAGTCCACGTAAAGCCGCCGTTGCGCTCGCTGTTGTCGCGACCTTTAGCCTTGCAGCATGTCAGGCACCGGCGAAAAATGTGGCTTCTCCAGCGGCGACCCCTGTTGCACCGAAGCCTGCCGATACCCAAGTGACGCAGCGCGTACTGGGCGACGGGTTGTACGAAATGGCGGATGCGCCGGAAGCGAAGGCGGTCTATGTCGCCAGCGCCCAGTCATTCAAGGATGTGAACGGCGGCGTGCTCTATCGACTGGATCCGACGACCCTGAAAACAACCGGTGAAACGCATACCGATCTGAAGAACTTCGCAATGGCCTCCGATCCGGACAACGGCGTGTTCTACACTACCAACTCGCTGGACGGCGGCATCTCCAGAGTCGATGCGAAGAGCGGGAAAGTGTTGCAGCGTCTGATGTTCAAAGACAAAGCCAAAGACGGCCAGCCAATTCCAGCGCGTGAAATCTTCCTGCATAAAGGCCTGCTGTATGTCGGCGGCGTGAATGATTCCGGGATTATCTGGGTCGTCGATGCCAAAACCCTGAAGCTGAAAAAGCGTATTTCCAACGCGGGTAAATGGGTCACCGGCATCATCTACTCTTCCGCGACCGATCGCATCTATGCGGCCAACGGCGGCGGCGAAGTGCTGGTTATCAATCCGCACAACGACAAAATCGAGAAGCGTTTGACGCCTGCAGACGGTAAATCCTACCTGTTCCTGAACATGGCGGAAGACCCGGCGACCGGCCGTCTCTTTGTGACTGACGATTCGAAAGCCAAAACCACCGTTGTCTTTGACGAACCGCAGTGGCAAAGTCGTCAAGCGCATTGAAGGTGACGCGCTGGGTATTAAATTCAACCCGACCCGCAACGAGATTTACATCAGTCAGCGCGAATCGAAAAAAGTGTTGCAACTTGATGCCACCACCTACGCCGTGAAAAACAGCTGGTCCTTCGACACCCGTCCAAACAGCCTGCTGGTTTCAGCGGACGGACAGGTGCTGTATGTAACCCTGAAGCAGGATTTCAACAAGGACGATTCGACCAAAGGGCAGGACAGCATCGCGCGTATCGCGTTGAAATAAAGCCGACTATGGCGGCGATACTGCCGTCATTTTATGAGGGGACAAGGAAAGGTCCCCTTACGTATTCGGAAAGTCTGACATTCATCTCGATATCGATATCAGTTATATTGTTACTCACGTCACAAAACATTAGACACAAACATTCGATAGGAAGACGTTGTACATGATTAATCGATATACGTTGGTTGCCTTTACGGCAGCTCTTGCGCTGACTGGATGCGCAAAAATTACCGCCGCCACCTCGGCCGTTGGTTCTACCGCGCACGCAGCCCTGGTGCCTACGCTTCCCGATACCCCCGATTACTCAAGTGGCCCGACCGCCGTTACCGTAACCCACGTCCGCACGCTGGCTGACGATGGTGCACCTATTTTTGTCACCGTCGATGGCAACGATGCCGGTATTCTTGCCGCCGGACAAACCGTGGTGCTGCATTTGCCTGCGGCCAAACACAAGATTGGCGGTTATGCGCGCTCCCTTATCGGGCGCGTGACGATTTCGCCGGTTGAGGTGACGACCACGACCAACACGGTGCAGCACGTCAATTACTCGGTCACCAATGCGGCACCTTCGTTCAAAAAACGTCCCGCTACGCCGGTTGTGACGGTGTCCAACGATCCTGAGCCAGCCGCCGCACCGGCCGCGAAGCCTGCTGCTGCAACGCCTGCGGCAACCACTCCGGCAACGACGCCTGCGAGCACGACGACACCGGTTACCGCACCGGCCGCCGTTGAACCGGCAACGACCGTGCCTTCAGCGCCAGCGACCATTACGACGCCGAGCACGACGACGACACCATCCACAACAACAACGCCGTCAACGACGACCACTACGCCGAGCACAACGACGACGCCGTCAACGAGCACCACCACGACACCGGAGACGACTACCACCCCAAGCCAGTAAGGTGTGAGGTGGACAACAAAAAGTGAAACGGATGCTGCATCGCGAAAGGCTTGCTGTTATACTGTATATAATTACAGTATAGAGGGGTGCATCATGGCTGTTGAAACAAAATTTGTTGTCGTCAGAAAAGGTGAAGAGAAAATGACATTTGCCAGTAAGAAAGAAGCAGACGCCTACGACAAAATGCTGGATATGGCTGAAGCGTTCACCGACTGGCTGTTAGAGAGCAAACTTCAGCTTGATGAAGAACAGGCCGAAAACATGGCGCTTTTCCTCGCCGAGCAGAAAGACGCGGTTCAGCATATCCTGCGTACCAGCAAAGTCCCGGACGCGAACCGCGGCTTCCGCACAGTCCGCTGCCGAGAAAGTGTCTGCTGTCGAAACCGACGAGCCAAAAGCGGATGCAGCCAAGGCCAATGCAGAAGAAAGCGGCAAGAAAATCCGCGCAGTCAAAGCGGCGTGATTCACTCGGCCTTGCTGAAGTAGCTACTCAAGTCAAAAACCCGCCCGCTTACGGCGGGTTTTTTTATGGCTGTTTTAAATGAAGAAAGTGAAAAAGCTAAGCAGGAAAAAATATATCGGCAATTCCCGTTCGCAATTGAACTTTCTTTTCAGGAATAGCTTTTTCTTATAGTTTGCCTGCCTGTCATTGTTATCTCTTATCACGCTAATGTGACGGCAAGATTTCACAACGCTGCGTATTATTGACATAAGATTTACAATACTTTAATTAATCTTAGACCTAATCCTATTAAAATAATTAAATTAGGATTCTTTTTAGCTTTCCGATAATAATATTCATTAACCGACTATATTTATGTGTTACAAAAGGTAGGTAATGATGAGTTCATCGTGCTAATAAAGCACGGGCGTAAAAGGGGCGTTATATGTTGAGAATGTTGATCAAAAGAAAGAAGGCCAGAAACGCACACGGAGGATCGCCGCCTGGCATTGGTATTGGCAACCACTGCAGGCACATTGAATGCTATGGCATTGGGCGCCTTCGGTTTTTTTCCGTCTCACATGACGGGGAACACGTCACAGTTATCTTCTGAAGTTTCCAATACCAATCTAAGCGACGTGATTTTTCTGGCCTCGATCATTTTGGCTTTCGTCATCGGTTCGGTGACCTCGCGTATGCTGGCAATCGGCGGTATTAAAAATAATATCCGCACCATATTTAGCCTGATTCTTTTACTCGAAGGTGTGTTATTAATCTGTACATCGCTTTTCGAAATACTCTTTTTTTCGCATAAAAATAATCAGGAAATCATTATATTTCTCGCCTTCCTGATGGGCGTGCATAATTCAACCTCTACGCAATTATCCAACGGTCGCGTGAGGTCAACACATATCACGGGAACCCTGACGGATATTGGCATCGCGTTTGGTTCTGTCGTTGCGACTATTTTCAGACGCGATCCTTCAAGGCAAATGAAGGCGCAACGCAGTCAGCTGATAACCCATCTGGTGACATTGCTGTCCTTTATGATAGGCGGTATTTCAGGTCTGTTGCTGTACAAGGAGTTCGGCTTTAATTCGATGGCGGCGGTAGGAGTATTTCTGGTGCTGGTGGCCATCAGTTCTATTATCGTTACCATTCTGATGGCTAAAAAACGTCTGTTGCGGCCGCATTATCTGCTGTAGATACGCCAAACAGTAGCGTCGAAAAAGCCGGTTTATTCGCTTGAACCGGCTTTTTCAGGAGAGTGACGCGACGCCTCAGGCGGCTGCGCCTTTTGGTTGAGCAACCAGATGCCCGGCATAAAGGCTGGCCACCCACTTAACGCCTTTCGAAGTGAAACGCGCCTGCGAAAAGGCATGCAGGTTCTCGCCAACACCCGCACGCAGGGTAAAATAGCCCGCCTGCATATAAAGCTGATGCGGTGTCAGCACGCCATTCGCGCGATACATGATATTGCGTTCAAGCAGAAACTCGCGAAACTCCGGTTCTTTGACTTTCAACATCTTGCACAGCTGGCGAAACCCCATCGAGTCTTCAACCTGAACGAAACGGTCAAAGAATTCGGCCTTTGGGCTTGAGAGCGCAAGTTGCTGGTTTCGGCGGCCTGACGCTGCTCGAATTGTTCTGCCCACGCACGCGCTGCCGCTGCCGGATTGGTAAAGTCTGGCAAATGAGCAGTTTTCTCGCGCTCCTGCCAGTTGTCCAGCAACTCTGCCGTAAAGCCGGGTGAGAGGCGCGCAACCGCAAGCAGCGAATCACGTTTGTTCAACCAGTATTCCTGACGCATTTCTCCTTCACGCTCATAAAGGCTGACCGTGACTGGCTGCGAAAGGCGCTGCGCCGTTTCCAGACTTTTAATCAGACGTTTAACTTCGCCGTGAGAAATGCCAATCATGCGGGCAATCTCGCGGCTGCTCATCGTGACCGATTGGTTCAGAGAATTCAGGTGTTCTGTCGAAATCATCATAGGCCTCACCACTTACGCACTTTATCGATACCCTAGCAGGCAGTAGAAATATTATACAACTACCTGTTCAAATATCCAGTACTTTTTTTAAGCAATTCTCTAACGTGAATCGGTAAAAATCAGGCGGTAAAGAGTGAGGAAAAAACGCGGCCAAATGCTGCCTACGATCCGTGAAGCGAAAAATTACGGTGTAGGGAGTTTGCACCGTTTTCACCGCGTTCTGGATGAATAAACCGCGTCTGCCAGCACGATGGCGTTTTAGGGTCTACACTTACCGCTTGATAATTTTTTATACTAAACAACAGGTTAGATGTAACCGGGAGAAGGGAAAATGAAACACGACGACATACTTTCAAATCCGGCGAAAAATAAAGGCACAGCGTTTACTGCGCAGGAGCGAAAAAAATATCGGCTTGAAGGCATGATACCCGGTGCGCAAGAAGACCTTGAACGGCAGATTTCCCGCGTGCTGGAACATTTGTCGGCAAAACCCGATGAGCTTGAGCAGTTTATCTATCTGCAAGAGTTGAGCGACCGCAACCAGACGCTGTTCTATGCCGTCCTGATGCGTGATCCGGCGCGATTCATGCCGATAATCTATGATCCGACCATCGCCGGGGCCTGTCTGACCTATGGGCAGATTTTTCGACAGCCGCAGGGCATGTACCTCAACAAGAACATGAAAGGGCGAATGAAAGAGGTGCTGTCACATTGGCCGGAAAAAGTGCGTTTCATCTGTGTGTCATCCGGCGGGCGTATTCTTGGACTCGGCGATATCGGCCTCAACGGCGCGCCCATTCCGATTGGCAAGCTTCAGCTGTATACCGCCTGTGCCGCCATTGCGCCGCAGGCACTGCTGCCTGTCCATTTTGACATCGGCACCACCAACGAGGCGCTGCGCGCCGATGCGCATTATTTGGGGCTTCGCGAAGCGCCCCGGAAGAGAGTGAAATCGATGCATTGATGGATGAATTCATGCAGGCGGTCAACGAGGTTTTCCCCGGGGTCTGTGTGCATTTTGAAGACTGGAAAGGCAGCGACGCCATTCGCCTGCTGCAACGTTATCGTGAACGTTATTGTGTATTTAATGATGATATTCAGGGTACTGCAGGCGTGGCATTGGCCGGTCTGCTCACCGCGCTGAAAATCAAGGGCGAGCGGCTGGCGGATCAGCGCATACTGGTTCGCCGGTGCGGGGTCTGCGGGTACCGGTATTGCGCAGATACTGGTGCAGGCGATGCAGCAGGAGGGAGTGGACGAGCAGGGCGCACGCGATAGCATTACCCTGTTTGACGTCAACGGCGCTATCAGTGAAAAACGCGATGACCTGAACGATGCGCAGCAACCTTTTGCCAAAAAGCTCTCGACTGCCGACGATTTCCAGAAAATTGTCGAGCAGGTGAAGCCGACTATCCTGATTGGCGTCAGCACCGTCGGCGGTATGTTTAACGAGCAGGTGGTGAAAACCCTCTATAAAACCTGTTCACGGCCGATTATTTTTCCGCTGTCCAACCCGACCGATTGCGCGGAAGCCACGCCGCAACAGCTCTATCAGTGGACCGACGGCAATGCGCTGGTGGCCTGCGGCGTACAGTTTGACGATGTGACGTTTGGCGACAAAACCCTGCATCCGGGTCAGGCCAATAATGTCTATATTTTCCCGGCGCTGGCGCTTGCGGTATATGCGACCCGACCTGAACGTATTACCGATGACCTGTTTATCGCCGCCGCCCACGGCTGTGCCGATCAGGTCACGCAAGGGCAGCGCGAGCAAAGCATGCTCTATCCGCCGCAGAAAAATATTCTCGAGGTGGAAATCACGACCGCCGTGCGAATCGCCGAACATATTTTTGCCAGTGGGGCGGCAACGGTAAAACGCCCTGCGGACGTGCGGGCCTGGATAGAAGGGATGCTCTATCGGCCGGAATACGAAAATGAGGCCGAAAAATAAGGGGTTAAGAGGTAAGTCATGACCTGAGCGATTCATGAGTTCAGGTCATGAGTGTTTTCTGATTACAGCATCTAATCATCCAACTGAAAGCACGCTATGGTTAAAGGATCTCGTTTTCAACACATGCCAAAAAACCTGCCTTTTTTAATCACAAATCGGTTAACACACACCGAATCGACTCAACTCGGGAGTTTTACCATGAAGACTATCGGATTTGCTGCCTACGATACCGAAACGCCACTGGCGCCTTTTGAATTTGAACGACGCGGCCTGCGCCCCAACGATGTCGCGATGGAAATACTCTACTGCGGCGTGTGCCACTCTGATCTGCATACTGCGCGCAATGACTGGGGATGGAGCTACTATCCGATTGTGCCGGGCCACGAGATTGTGGGGCGCGTGACGCAGGTTGGTCCATCCGTATCTGGCTTCAAGGTCGGCGATCACGTCGCGGTGGGTTGTATGGTCGACAGCTGTCAGGAGTGCGATCAGTGTAAAAAAGGAGAAGAGCAGCTCTGCCGCGAAGGCATGACCGGCACTTACGCAGGCTATGATCGCGTCACCAAAGAGCCGACGCAGGGCGGTTACTCCAAGCATCTGGTCGTGCGCGAAGAGTTTTGCCTGAGTGTGTCGGACAAGCTGGATCTCGCCAAAGCCGCGCCGCTGCTCTGCGCCGGGATAACCACGTGGTCACCGCTCAAGACCTGGAATGTTGGCGCCGGTAGCCGCGTTGGCGTGATTGGTCTGGGGGGATTGGGTCATATGGCGGTCAAACTGGCGGTCGGGCTGGGCGCAGATGTCACCGTCATCAGCCGTACCAAGGATAAAGAAGCGGATGCACTGGCGCTGGGCGCAAACCGTCTGCTGGCCTCGAGCGACAGCGACGCGATGAGCGATGCGGCGAACCATTTTGATTTGATAATCGATACCGTGCCGGTGAAACATGACTTGATGCCTTATCTGGCGCTGCTGGATGTCGATGCGACGCTGGTTCTGGTCGGCCAGGTAGGGCCGCTGGATGAGATAAGCACGGTACCGCTATTGATGGGGCGTCGTCGCGTGGCGGGTTCGCCTATCGGCGGGATCAAGGAGACGCAGGAGCTGCTGGATTTCTGCGCCGAGAAAAACATTCTGCCGGACTGCGAGATGATCCGCATGGACGAGATTAACGAAGCCTTTGAAAGAATGGAAAAAGCCGACGTGCGCTATCGCTTTGTGATAGACATGGCATCACTGGCGGCTCCAGCCACCGCGTAATTGCGTTTGCCGCTAAAAACAAAGCCCGCATCTTTCGATGTGGGCTTTTTTACGCCTTGGCATGCAGAGACACGGCTAGCGGGAGCCGAACTTGTCCTGCGCCTTGTTTTTGAGATCGGTCACTTTGTCGTCGGCTTTCTCGATCATCCCCTCATCGGCGCTTTCATCGAGACGGTCGCGCTCGAATGTGGCTTCCTTGGTGCGCGGCGAGGTGCCTGCCGGGGCGATATTGTCGAGCTCTCTGGCAAAGTCGGTATCACTGTGAATACGCGTGGTATCGTCCTCGGCATCGAGGCGAGAGGCTTGACCGACCCCGCCGCTTTTCACGTTATCGGCCGAGGTGCGATCGATATCGACTTCCTGATGACGCACAGAGTCTTTCACCGTTTCAACGCGGTCGGTAATGTCTTTACGCACCACCACTTCTTCTTTCACGTGTGCGGTTTTATTAATGACCGGCTGCTCGTGCGATTCCGCGATTTCCACGGTTTTTTCCGACCAGTCGATACTGTTTGGTGCGCCGGGTTCATTGATGGAACGACGGAAAATATCGGCGTGCTGTTCCTGCAACGAAATATCTTCGGAAACCTCGTCGGTCACCGTATAGCGACGCACGCGGGTCGAGCCTTCACTGACCAGACGCTTGCCGACCTCGAGACGCTCTTCGGCGAGGCGCAGCACATCCGCTTCGGTTTCATCACCGGTGAGCGAGGCGCGCAGAGGCACGGTTTTTTCATCATGATGGGGTCTGTCGACACTGTAGGAATCTTCTACGGGTTCAAGCGCATCCAGCTCTTTTTATCCTCGCTCAGCGGGCGCGAATCGTCGAGGGCAGGCGCGGCGATATCGGCATTGCCATATTGCCTGTCGGCCGGCGAATCCGTGGTCAGATTGCCAAACCCGTGATGCGGCATATCTACCGAGTCATGCGCATCGAGAATGCCCATTGCGCGCGGAAGTTCTTCCTCTTTGGCTTTGAGCGTCAGCACGACGCCGCCGGAATTCATGGCGTTTTCATACACGCCCGCCTGTTCTTCATCGACGGTATCGCCGAACAAACGCTGCCAGAGACTGGGATGACGCGCTTCGTGGCCTTCGGAGCGCAGACGATCTCCCGAGATAATATCTATGTCACTTTCAGAAAATCCGGCCTTGGCAAGATTTCGTTTTGCCCCTTCGGCCTGGGCCACAGTGCTGAACATCGTTACTATCTTTTCATGTGCCATGATTCGTTCCTCGATGATTTGGTTGAACTACATTTACTGCTCCTCTTTATGCACCTTGATCTGTTGCTTTCGCAGGGTGACAACGTCTTCAAAGGGGACCTGCTCGGTCGTCTTGCGAATATGCAGCTCTTCTTTAAGCACCAGCCTGCGAATCACTTCAATTTCCTCTTCTACAACCGGCACAATCAGTACGCCATTTTCTTCACGGATTTCAGGCATTACCTCGATTCGCTGACCTTTGGCCACGTGCGTAATCTCGACCTTCTCACGAGTCAGCAGCATGTTCACCGCTTCATCATGCTCAAGGGTTGAACGGGTCACGCGAACGCGACGGTCGATAATCTCTTCCCGCGTTACCGACAGCTGTTCTTCGGCAAGTTCGATAGCGATTTCATGCGGATCCGGCTTGGAATCGTCGGGTGGTGTCGAGGTCATGGTCGTCTCGTGAAGAAAGACAGTGAATGAAAATAAAATGCTCTAATAAAGCAAACCGATAGAGAAACTGACTGCGTTAATTAGAAAGTCTAGCATACAACCAGTAAAGCGGCGGGTGCGGGCGGAAGTGACGAATCCTGACAGAAACGAAAGAGTGCCAGTCATTGATAACCTTGGGGAATTTATCACCGGCAACATAATTTCCAAATGTTACCGTATCGGGCAAACGTTGACCCTCATGAAGATTCCTTTATAGTAAAAGCACTTTTCTCCTCTTTATGAAACACGATGACTAACAATAATAACCTCTCTGCCTCGGCAGGGCAGGACAGTGAAATGCGCGTGATTAACGTGCTCAAGTCACCGCGACTGATGACGCGTGAATGTCTCGCCGGGGTGGTAACCGCGCTGGCGCTTATCCCCGAAGTGATCTCTTTTTCCGTGATTGCCGGAGTCGATCCCAAAGTCAGCCTGTTTGCTTCGATTGTGCTGTGTCTGACCCTGTCGATTCTGGGTGGCCGTCCGGCGATGGTCACGGCGGCGGCGGGTTCCGTGGCGCTGGTGATTGGCCCGATGGTGCATGCGCACGGCGTGGAATATATTCTGCCTGCCGTGGTGTTGGGCGGCGTGGTGCAGATCCTCTTTGGCCTGACCGGACTGTCGCGCATGATGCGCTATATTCCGCGATCCGTGATGATAGGCTTCGTCAATGCGCTCGGGATCCTGATTTTCTTCGCCCAGGTGCCGCACGTATGGGGACAATCCTCGCTGGTGTGGGTGATGTTCGCGATAACGCTGCTCATTGTTCTGCTGCTGCCGAAAGTGCTCAAAAGCGTGCCGTCGCCGCTTATCGCCATTATTGTGGTTACGGGCATCGCGCTGTTTATGGGTTACCGTATGCCGAATGTTGGCGATGAAGGCCCAATGACGCCGGGCTTGCCGGGGTTGACGCAGCTTCTGGTGCCCATCAGTTGGCAGACCTTGCAGATTGTCTGGCCCACGGCGCTGAGCATCGCCTTTGTCGGATTGATGGAGTCACTGCTGACCGCCAAGCTGGTAGATGACATTACCGACACGCCTTCGAGCAAACGCCGCGAATCCTGGGGACTCGGCGTGGCCAATATTTTTGCCGGTTTTTATGGCGGCATTGCGGGTTGTGCAATGATTGGCCAGACCATCGTCAACGTCGAACTGGGCAAGGCGCGCAGCCGCGTCTCGACCGTCGCCGCCGCCCTGGTACTGTTGCTGCTGGTCACCGGCCTGAGCAAACTGCTGGCGCAGATTCCAATGGTGGTGCTGGCTGGCATCATGATGGTGGTGGCCGTGAAAACCGTTAACTGGCACAGCCTGCAACCGGCAACGCTGAAACGTATGCCGTGGTCAGAAACGCTGGTTATGGTGCTGACCGTGGCGATGACCGTCTGGACCAGCAATCTGGCGCTGGGCGTGCTGGCGGGCGTGATCGTGGCGATGATGCTGTTCGCCCGCCGCATTGCCCACGTGATCCACGCCGAGCGTGTGCTTGATGAAGAGGGCGACAGCGTGCGCTATACCGTGCGCGGCCCGCTGTTTTTTGCCAGCAGCAACGATCTGTTTGAACATTTCGATTACGCGCATGATCCCAGGCTTGTTGTCATCGACCTGACCCACGCGCAGATTTGGGATGCTTCGAGCGTTGCCGCGCTGGACGGCATCGTCTACCGCTATCAACGTTACGGCTGTGAAGTGAAGATTGAAGGACTGGATGTGCGCAGCAGCGATTTTCACCGCCGGTTGACCGGCAATCTGGGCTAAACGTAAAAAAACCCGATCCGCTGTGCAGGGGATCGGGTTTTCAGGCTTTCACGTCTATTCGCGCGTGGTTGCCGTTTCTGCGGCTGGCGCTTCTTTGCTTTTGTTGCTCGAATAGATAAAGAACAGGGCGATACCCAGACAAACTACTGCGCCAAGACGCGTCGTCGAGAAGTGAATCGCGTCGTTACCCAGCCAGCCAAAGTTGTCGATAAGCATGCTCATCGCCAGCTGTCCGAAGATAACTGCCACCGTTGCCACCGCCGCGCCGATGCGCTGTACCGCCAGCACCATAATCACGATGTAGGGCACGCCGCACAATGCGCCGAGCAGCTGCCATTTCGGCACATCAAGCAGAGTCAGCGCATGCTTAGGTTCGAAGAAGAAGATAAGCAGCGCGGTGACCAGTGCGCCAATCGAGAACGTCAGAAACGCGCAGCGGAACACGCCGACCTTGCTGCCGAGCTGGCCGTTTATCGCCGCCTGAATACTCAGAAACGCGCCGCCGACCACGGCCAAAATAATCATCAGTATTGTCATAATAATTCCTTAGCCTCTTGCCACAAGAACCAGTGCGGCAATGATAAAAATTAGCGCGATGATGCGCTTGTTATCAATTTTGCGGTGCGCGGTGCCGAACAGCCCATAATGGTCAATCACCAGACTTTTGAATACCTGACCGGCCAGAATTCCTATCATGGTCATCGCAATCCCGATGCTGGGGACGGCAATCGTTAAAATCACCACATAAACCGGACCCAGAATGCCGCCAAGAAGCTGCCAGCCTGGCTGGGCGAAGAATGACGGACTGTTGCGCGGACTGAAAAACAGCATCAGCAGGAAAGTCAGCGCAGCGCCCACGCCAAAAATGCTGAATGTGGCCCACAAATCCCCGACTTCACTGCCCAAAGGCCCCAGTAACCCTGCTTCAACGGATAATCCCATCCCGCCCGCTACGACGAGTAAAATAAATAAAAGCTGCATAAAACAGTCTCCAATGTGTTTAGGGGCGCATCATATAGCAGTCGTGGATGATGAAAAACGGTATAATCTAGGAAACACTTTTGCAGGAATCGACATAATGCAGGATGTCAGCACCATAAATTTTCGTGCCTTGCTGTTTTTTATCGGCGTTTTCGATGCGCAGAGTTTTTCCGTGGTGGCGCGGCGCGAAGGTGTTTCCGCTTCGATGGTGTCGCGCGTCATTCTGCAACTTGAAGATACGCTGGGCCAGCAGCTGTTTTATCGCAATACGCGCGCAGTGATCCCGACCGAGGCAGGGCGGCTGTTTATCGACTCTGCGCGCGCGATGACCGAGCAGTTGAGCGAGGCGCGCAAGCAGCTGCAAGACCGCTCGCTCGAACCGTCCGGCCTGATTCGCATCAACGCGCCCGTGTTTTTTGGCCAGCGGCACATTGCGCCGTGGCTGACCGGTCTGTCAACGCGTTACCCAAAACTTTCCATTGAATTGACGCAAACCGATGACTATATCGATCCGCATCGCGATGCCTCCGACGTGATTTTTCGCATCGGCACCCTGACCGACTCCTCGTTTCACGCACGCGTGTTCGGCACCCAGCGTTATCATCTCGTGGCCTCGCCGAACTACGTGAGGGAGCACGGCGCGCCAACGACACCCAGTGAAATCTCGCAGCACCGCAGTCTGGTTTACCGCGGTTCATCCGGCCCGAATCGCTGGCTTTTCAGAAAGCCCGGCGCAAGCTGGACCCATCTTCCCGTCGCCGCACTGCTGACGTCCAACAATGCCGAGTCGCTTCTCACCGCAGGGCTGGGCGGAATGGGCATCATGCTCTTTCCCGACTGGCTGATAGGCGACAGCATCAAAAAAGGGTGTCTGGTGCGGGTCATGACCGATTTCGAGGCGGCCATCAAGACCGAAGCGCAGCACATTGCGGCCATCTATCCCAACGCCCGTCATCCTCCGCTCAACATGAGAGCCGTAATCGACTATTTTGTCGAGGTCTATGGGTCGCCCATGTACTGGCAGTTTGATTGAACTCTTGGAGTGAGAAGACGGGAAATGCCAGTCTGACCCGGTTTTTCGAAAAGTCGTGTCGCTTGTCTATACTTTCTTATTCTCTGGAATATCAATAAGGAAGAACGATGCGATTAAAAGTGATGTTATTAGGTGCATTGGCAGTTTCTTCATGGGCAGTAACGAATGTTGCAATGGCCGATGCTAAACCCGAAATTATTGGCAGGCTGGACAAACCGGTTCCCGATCCTTCGGGAATAGCGGTGAGTTCCAGCAATCGGGTATTTCTAGGATTCCCTCGTCACGCCGATAATCATTCCTGGTATGCGCTGGGAGAGCTGAAAAATAACAAGGTCACGCCTTATCCCGATAATATTCTGGGCAGCACGCAAAAAGGGCATTATGCAGACTGGCTGGTTTCGCCGCACGGCATGTATATCGACAAAAACGATGTGCTGTGGGTACTGGACGACGGCAAGCGGGCGGGCGAAAGCGAAATTCCCGAAGGCGCTGCAAAGGTCATTGGAATCGATACCAAAACCAATAAAGTGGTTCATAAGGTGATAATTCGCAAACCGGTGCTCAATTCCGGTTCGCATTATAACGATCTGCGGGTCGATCTTTCGCATGGTGCCGAGGGCACAATCTATATCGCCAACTCCGGCTTCAAAGAGCATTTTTCGCTGGTGGTCATGGATATTGCGACAGGGAACCAGAAAGAAGTGCTGGTGAACCATTATTCCACTTCGCCAGAACCAGGCTTTGTGGCTTTTCTTGAAGGCAAACCGCACAAATATGATTTCAATAACCAGACCTTCCCACTGGGGGCGCAGACGGTATTTCAATCAGCCCCGATAATAAGACGCTTTACTGGACGGCACTCAGCGGCCGTAATTTGTACAGCATTCCCACTGCGATATTAAGCGACTTTTCTCAGTCCGAAACCAGCCTGGAAAAAAACGTTAAATTCGAAGGCCAGCATCCCGCCAATGATGGTTTGGCCGAAGACGAAAATGGCAATATCTATTTTGGTGCCTTTGAACAGGAATCATTGGTAAAACGCGACAAGCAGGGGAATTACACGCTTATTGCCCATGATGAAAAGAATTTCGGCTGGCCAGACGGTCTGGCGTATAAAAATCATTATCTGTACGTCACGCTGGGTCAGTGGAACCGTCTGGCGGATATGAACGGCGGCAAGGATCTGCGTAAGCCACCGTATCTGGTGATGCGGGTTAATGTCGATTAAAGGCGGTTATCGAAAAACGATGTAATTTAGTTTTGAATCCGTAGAGGATGCATGCTTTACCCTCTACGGACAGTTAACCCTGTAATTTCTGCGCGCAAACACCTGCCCGCAAAGAGTGTGATTAAAGAAAATCCTGCCGCTGCGGCGTAAAAGTATCCAGCAATACGCCTTTCTCCAGACAGAGACACCCATGCATCACATTTGGGGCTTTATAAAGCGTATCTCCTGCCTGCACTTCGCGGGTTTCATCACCAATCGTGAATGTAAATCGGCCACTCAGCACATAAGTCAGCTGCTCGTGCACATGATTGTGCATCGGCCCGACCGCGCCTTGCTCAAAAGACACTTCGACCGCCATCAGGGATCCCTTGTGCGCCAGAACCACGACGACTTACGCCGTCACCCAAATCTTGTAAGGGGCACTCTTTCTTGTAAATGAACACGGTTTATTCCTCACCTAATGACGTTAATAAAGACTGCGGTATTTCAGCAAGATAGAGCGCCGTTAGCCCTTCATAATCGCTGGTAAACAAGACGTGGCGATCGTCAGGCGAGAAAGAAGGGTGTGGATGAGTGACCTGACGATCGCCATCAAGCACCTGCCAGGAACTGTTATGGGCTGCCAGCGGCGCAAAGCGGCGCGTTTTCGTATCAAAAATGTATAACCACGGATCATTTTCAATGCGATGGCTGGCGGTGTCTTTGACATCCATCGGCGTGCCGGAACCGTCTCCGACCAAAAGCGTGCCATTTTCGTTACTCATTAGATGCGAACAGGCCGGCATGGTCATCAGGCTGCTGTCTTCGCCTGTTTCGGGGTCATAGCGGCGAATATACCGCGCATGATGGCCTTTCAGATAAGAGACATAGAGGAGGGCAGAGCCATCGGGCACCCAAAATTCATGGGTGCAACTTTCGCCCGCCGCATGTTCCTTCACTTTGCGAACCCGGCTTCCGTCTTCATTCACCAGCCACATGCGCGCATCGACGAGGTCATGCGGGCCTTCATGACAAAACGCCACCGTCTTATCGTCGAAAGGACGATAGATGGGATGCCCGATCCACTGATTTTCCTGATGAATAACCCGAGATTTCCCATTAAGCAAGTCTACGCACGTCAGCCGACAGTGCGGATTGCTGTGATAAAAGTCCTGAAATATCTTCCAGTCGGAAAGCGCAACCCAGTCTTTGGCAAGAATTTCAATGCCGACCAGACGTGTGCATTCACTGTTCGCCACCCAGGTTCCATAACCTACCCAGTCGTGCGGCACCTGATAAATGGTTTCTTCGCTGAAATCCGCCAGTGAAACCCGGCACAGACTGCGCTCGTGTTTAACGTAATAAAGATAACGATCGTCGGGCGACAGGAACCCGCCAAAGGTATTGTCACCCGCGCCCTCCGTAAGTTGCACCGCTTTTTGAGCGCCTATATCGAGGAGGTAGTAGTTTCGGTGACCGTCGAACTCGCCCGCAAAAAGCAGTCGATTGCCATCGCGGGTAAAGCATTTCTGATAGAAATAGTTACGATGACACACTACATCGGGAGGCGTTAACCGCGTGACATGGGCACCGGTCTGCGCATCCTGCACCGTTTTAAAGTTGAATTGAATCTGTGTGCCTTTGGCCATGACTCACCTCATGATGAACAATAAATCACTGCTGACGGAGATGAAATAATTGAAACATCATTTCAATTATTTAAAAACCACTTATTGCATCTTGCAGGTTCAAGAAGGGGGATTTTTGAGCGAAATGTAATCCCGGTCACAAAAAATGCGCCTTGTGCGAGCCACTAACGAGATTTCCAATAAGCAAAGCTTAAGTTTTCAGTTGAGTTTTATGTTTGACCACAAGCCCAATGCAGAAGATTTAGGGAGTGTGAAGAAAAAATAATGACTTTAAATCAGATGAATATGTGAAAAGCACGTGCTTCACCGCGCCTTGGCTATAGGCAAATATCTAAAAGCTGACCTCATTAATTATAAGAATGCTACGTGTGTCTCAAATATGGGCAATAAAACCGCCGCGGCGCGCTTTATCATGAGCCAACTCACATTTTTTCTGCCCGCCTGAATATATAAAACGAACACTCAAAAAATGAAACGATGGTTCATTTTTATTTGTTCTCATTGGGCGGACACATAATGATCGCAGAAAAACCGATTCTATTCAGGCATCAACTGGCGTATGGCGGTGGAAATTTACTGGGCAGCGGAGCGCTGGCTATCGCGGGGATATGGTTGTTGTATTTTTACACCACCTTCTGCGGGCTGACTTTGCTGGAAGCGTCGGCAATCTTCTCGATAGCCAGCATTATTGATGCCCTCAGTAATCCTCTGATGGGTTATCTTTCTGATAATTTTGGTAAAACCCGGCTCGGTAAACGATTTGGCCGCCGTCGCTTCTTCATTTTGCTGGGCATTCCGTTAATGCTGTTTTATCCCTTACTGTGGATCGACGGTTTTGGTTTCTGGTATTACCTCACCACCTATGTGATTTTCGAATTGATCTATACCTCTGTCATGGTGCCTTACGAAACGCTGGCCACCGAAATGACCACCGATTTCTCTGCACGCTCAAGACTCACCGGGTACAAGGCGATTTTCGGCAAGATAGCCAATTTTCTGGCGGCGCTCATTCCCGGCCAATTTATTTTGCTCTACGGAAAATCCTCGCCCGCGCCGTTTTTCTATACCGCAGTGACCTATGGGGTCATTTTGTGTATCGCGATTGCCGTGCTTTACCTGTCATCCTGGGAGCGGCCGGTAGAAGAGACGACACCGGTCGATGAAAGGAAAATGACGCTGACGAAGACGTTGACCACACTGGTGAAAGACATGAAATCGATTTTCCATTTACGCGTATTTCGCAAACATCTGGGCATGTATCTCTGCGGTTTCGGTGCGGAATGGCTATTTGCCTCACTCTTTACCTACTTCATCATTTTCGTTCTGCAATACGATCCCGGTATGGTCGCAGGATTAAACAGCCTGAACTCGCTCCTGCAACTGTTTTCTACCGCCATCTTTATCGGACTCTGTGTGAAGAGAGGCTTTAGCAAACCCTATATTCTCGCACTCGCAATTGTGGTGTTTTCGGTAACCTGCTACAGCCTGCTTTACTTTCTGCATCTGCCGCAACAATACGCGACGGCGGCCATGCTGGCGATTACCGTGGTTTTTGGTATAGGAACGGGCGGCGTCTATTACATTCCGTGGACGGTTTACACTTTTCTGGCCGATATCGATGAAGTGTTTACGGGCCGCCGCCGTGAAGGGATTTATGCGGGTGCCATGACCTTCTCGGGTAAGCTGATGCGGTCGGTCATTGTTTTCAGCATGGGCGCGATATTGAGTCTCTATGGCTTTCAATCGAAATCCCTTTCGCAGCCTGAAAGCGCGGTCACGGCGATTGCCGTGGTGTTCAGCGTGGGCGTGATGGGTCTGGCATTGATGGGCATGGTGTTCAGTTATCAAATGAAACTGAATCGCAAGGCACATCTCGTCGTGCTCGGAGAAGTCGCCAGAATCAAGGCGGGCGGCCATCTCATGATGATAAAACCCGAAGTGCGCGCAGTTATTGAAGAGCTGGTGGGGTATTCCTACGAGCAGTGCTGGGGCAACAGCAACGTGTGCCGCAGCATTTTCGACACCCCTGCCGTGGACGTTGGCGAGCCGGAAACCCTTGAACGCTCCGCCCGGCATCTTTAAAGGGGGCGGGAGCACTGTGTAGACTTTTACCTCGACCCGCCGTGTCTCGCCGCCCGGGAACGACAGGGCGAGGCGCGCGTTAGACAGTGATTTCAGGACTCCTGATGCAGAGACTGCATGACGCGGGCATGTTCTTCGGGGCCGAGACAGACAAAACTCGGCAGCATGTCATTCGCCGCCTGTTTCAAGCTTTCAATCAAGGTATAAATGCTGGGCCGCGGCGGTTTTGACTGCGGCGTGATAACCCCAAAATAGTAAGGAATTTCAACATCCAGCTCGCGAAGTACCACACCCGCTACCGGTAGACCATAGGCCGTAACGGGTTCCAGAATCGCCACCCCCAATCCTGCACGAATACAGGCCAGAATATTGACTGACGAGTTGGTTTCAATGACATCGGCGGGCTGGACGTCTGCCTTGCGCAACACCTGCTCATAACGCCTGCGCAGACGGTAAGGATTGTAAGGGGTGATCAGTTTGCGCGCGCTCAAGTCCGTTAACTTCACCTGTGGCTGCTGCGCCAGAGGATCGTCCTCACGCAGCGCCAGCACGCAACGCGACTGACCAATCCAGTGCACCTGCACGCCCTGATGTTCGAGCGGCAGACTGCTGATGCCGATTTCCGCCTGACCCGTGATAATCGCGTGCGCCGTCTGCTCCGCCGAATCGGAAAGGATCTGCACCGAGTCATTCAACTGAATAGCCGCCAGCGCCGCCGGCAGCAACCCCGAAGACATCGACGGCGTTGCGGCAATCATCAACGGGCTTTTTTCCTCTTTCCAGATTTCGTTGGCTCGCCGCCGAATTTGCTGCAATGAAATCAGTGCCGTTTCAACGTATTCGTGGAGCCGCAGCGCCTGTTTCTGTCGGATGAATACGTGGCCCGTTGCGCACGAAAAGCGGATAACCGATGGCGTTTTCAAGATCCTGAATCAGCCGCGAGACAGCAGGTTGCGAACGCTGCAACACTTTTGCCGCCGCCGTGACGCTGCCTGAAGAGATAACCGCGGAGAACGCCTCGAGCTGGCGCAGATCCAGATCGCTGAGGGAGGTCATTTTCGGCATCGAAATTCCTTATTTATGACAGAAAGATGTCTGTTTAAAAAAAACCAATTGCAATTTTTGTATAAGCTAATTATTAATTAGTATTAAGAATACGCATACAACATCAATCATAATGCGTTTTTCATATAATAGATTAGACGATTTCATTGTTTGTTATGCCGACCACCAGGGGTTCTCATGTCTGAACAGCAAGTGTCTGCACATCACGTGTCTGCACCGGATACTACACCTTCACAGGGCAAAAACGCAGTCGGATTGGCCGCGCTGGAAATGCGCCTGCAAGAAGATCTGGCTCTGCTGGAACTTCCGGCCAAGCCGTGGGTTCCCGCACGCACGCATCATGGCGAAGCGGTGCGCGATGTGGTGGTCATCGGTGCCGGGATGTGCGGACTGGCGGCCACGGCGAAGCTGATTCTGACGGGCATAACCAATGTCGTCGCCTATGACGCCGCACCTGCCGGTCTTGAGGGACCCTGGGTCACGTTCGCCCGCATGGAAACTCTGCGTTCACCGAAATCCCTGCACGGCCCGGCGCTGGGTCTGCCGCCGTTGACTTTCCGGGCGTGGTTTACCGCGCAGCAGGGCACGGCTGCCTGGGAAGCGCTGGACAAAATTCCCAAGGACTTATGGATGGCGTATCTGGTCTGGTACCGCAAGGTGCTTGACCTACCTGTACACAACCAGATACGGATGACCGGAATTTCCGCCGTCGGCGACCTGATTGCGCTGGAACTCGATGGCGCGGAAACAGGCCGCGTGCTCACCCGTCGTCTGGTGCTGGCAACCGGACGTTCCGGATTGGGCGGCTTTGCCGTGCCGGATTTCCTGCAGGGCGTCGACCCGAAATTCTGGGCGCACTCCGCCGATGATATCGATTTTTCCCTGCTGAAAGGCAAACGTGTCGCCGTCATTGGCGCTGGCGCGTCTTCGATGGATAACGCCGCGACGGCGCTGGAAACGGGCGCAGGGTCTGTCGATCTGCTGATCCGCCGCAAGGAAATGCCGCGCATCAACAAGATGACCGGTATCGGCAGTCAGGGCGTGGTGCTCGGCATGCAGCATCTTCCCGATGCGTGGAAATGGAAGTTTGTCGACTACACCGCCTCGACCCAAACGCCGCCGCCGCGCGCGTCGACACTGCGCGTGTCACGCCACGACAATGCCCGTTTCCTGCTCGACTGCGGCATTCTCGACGTCAGGGAAGAGGCGGGCGAGTTGCTTATCGATACAACGCAAGGTCCGCTGCGCTACGATTTTCTGATTGCCGCCACCGGCTTTTCAAATGATTTTACGGGGCGTCCGGAATTTGCCGCGCTGGCGGCGCACATTCGCAGCTGGGCCGATAATCGCTATACCCCCGATATGGGCACACCTCGCACCAATATGCTGGAAGCGCCGGATCTTGGCCCGTCCTTCGAGTTTCAGGAGCGCGTGGCGGGAGAGTGCCCGATGCTGGCCCATATTCACTGCTTCAATGACGCCGCGATGCTGAGCCACGGCAAGGTTTCCGGTGATATTCCGGCCGTAAGCGCCGGTGCCGAAAGACTGGTGCGCGGTATTGCCGCGTCGCTGTTTGCCGACGATGTCGACACGCATTTTGCCAATCTGGTTGCCTACGACAACCCTGAACTTCAGGGCGACGAATGGACGGATTCCACCCCTTTGCTGAAACAGGAGCGCGCGTTGTGATTGACGCCATTGACAAGGCTGCCGGTCTTTCGCCGGATGATGCCATTTATAAAGCACGACGTTTTCGCCCGGAATTCGTCGAAGGAGCCGAACTGTGCCGTCTATCGGTGCTGTCGCCCAAAGACGATCAGGGACTAGCCCCCGACCTGCGCACCGCGCTGGCGCTGCGTATGGCCACGTTGAACGCCGATGAAAATCTGATGCAAACCTATGAGGCGCAGCTCGCCTCGCTCAATCCTTCTTCATCGCTGCGCGAACTCGCGAAGGGAAGTGAGAGTCTGCCGCAACCTTTGGCGACGCTGGCGCGTCATGTGGATTTTGTCACCTTGACGCCAAGTCAGGCCGAAGCCGCCGACATCACGCGGCTCGAGCAGGCAGGCTTCAACAACGGGCAGATAGTGGCGCTTTCCGAGCTGATTGCCTACGTCAATTTTGAAACGCGCGTAGCCACCGGCCTGCGCCTGTTGGGGTTGGCATGATTCCTTTAGTGACATTAAAGCCGCTGAACTGGCATCCGCACATCGCGCCCGTCAGTCTTGATACCGCTCGCGCGGATCAGCTCGAGGCGATGAAGGTGACGCCATCCAATAAAAAGGTGTCGGACTATGTGCGCACGCTGGCTCATGATCCGCAAAGCTATGTGGCGCGCACCGTGCTGTTCAACGCCATCATGTATGTCGAAGGCGGCCTGAACCGTGCCGATCGCGAGTTGGGTGCGCTGGGTGCCTCGATTATCAACGGCTGTAAATATTGTGCAGTAGTACACGCCCGTCGCCACGCGCAGCTGACCAAGAGTGAAAAAGTGGTGTCGGCGCTGTATTTCGACAAGGCAGAAACACTCGCTCCGCGCGATGCCGCCATTTACCGCTTTGCCCGTCGGCTTTCGGTTACGCCTTCCGTGGCCACGAAAGAAGACATCGCCGCACTGCGCGACGTCGGCATGAACGACGTTGAAATTATCGACCTTATTCACGCCATTTCTATTTTTGGCTGGGCCAATCGCCTGATGCACGTACTCGGCCATGCCGACAGCGAAAAATCATAGGACACCCACGAACATGCTGGAACTCAATAACATCAAGCTGTCGTACGGCAGCACGCCGATTTTGAAAGGCGTCAATCTGTCAGTGAAGCGCGGCGATGTGGTATCGATTATCGGGCCAAGCGGCACCGGCAAGACGACGCTGCTGCGTTGCATCAACTATCTGGCCAGACCGGAATCCGGCAGCATCACGTTTGACCAGATAAACATGGATTATCGGTCTGCGGACAAGCGCGCCATTCAGGCGATTCGCCTGCGCACGGCGATGGTATTCCAGCAGTTCAACGTGTTTAAAAACATGACCGTACTGCAAAATGTGATGGACCCGCTGATGGTCGTGCAGGGGAAATCGCGTGACGAAGCGCGGAAAATTGCGCACGAAGAACTGGAGCGCGTGGGGCTTTCTGCAAAAAGCGACAACTATCCGTCGCAGCTTTCCGGTGGCCAGTTGCAGCGTACCGGTATCGCACGTGCCCTGGCGGTGCGCCCCGACGTTATCCTGTTTGACGAACCGACCTCGTCGCTCGACCCCGAGCTGGTGGGGGAAGTATTGAAAGTTATAAAAGATGTGACCTCATCGGGCATTACGTCCCTGCTGGTCACCCACGAAATGCAGTTTGCGAAAAGCGTTTCCAACCGGATTGTCTTTATGGATCAGGGCGTGGTAGCCGCACAGGGGACGCCGACAGAGATGTTCGACACGCCTGCGAATCCACGACTCGCTCAATTTCTTAATTCTGAACACGCCGTTTAACACTAAAAGGATATCAGGACATGCATTCAATCAAATCTTCTCTGCGCCGTGGTTTTGGTCTGGCGCTGTTGGGCGGCGCGGCTTTAGTCATGACGGCAGGCACCAGCTTCGCCGACACGGCGGTGCGTACCATTAAAATCGCGACGGCGGCCGAGTCGAAACCCTTGTCATGGGGCGCTATCGGCGTCGAGCCGCAGGGTTATGAACCCGATGTGCTGAAAGCCATCAATGCCAAGCTGCCGCAGTACAAATTCCAGATGGTGGGCGCGGCGGATATCGCGCAGGAAACGGGTCTGGTCACCGGCAAATATGACATGGCGACCGGCGGTTTCTACAAAGCGCCAGCCCGCAGCAAACAGTTTCTTATCCCGGACAGCCCGATGGGCGCAAGCCTGATGAAAATCTACAGCCGCAAGGATAGCAATATCAACGGCATGAAGGATCTGGTGGGCAAAAACATCGTGCCCGTGACCGCAGGCGGCGGCGTGTACAAGTTCGTTACCCAGTGGCAGCAGGACAACCCGGGCGACAAAGTCACCATCAAGGCATCAAGCGCCGGTATTCCTTATCCGGATCGTCTGAAAGAAGTGCAGAGCGGCAAATACGATGCGCTGATTCTGCCTTCCAACCTCGGCGAGCAGACCGTTATCGATAATCAGAAACTCGACATCAAGGCGAGTGAGCCGGTTTCCATCAACAACACTTACGTGCTTATCCATCGTTCGGATGAAAACAAGGCGTTGAACGATGACATCAACAAGGCGCTGAAAGAGCTTAAAGATGATGGCACGCTGGATAAAATCGCGCAGAAATGGTTCGGCGAAGACGTCGTTCGTTACATGAAGTAAAAATAAGGTCATGGACTTTCCCCGATTGCCGCGAGGTATCGGGGAACCGGAGCCGAGGCTGAAATTGCATTTAGGAGTGTTTCAACGTGGATCTCACTACAATGATTCCCGAGCTGCTGTCGGCGTTACCGCTGACGCTCGCGATTATGTTTGTGGCTCTCATTGCCGGTTTCTGCCTGGCTCTTGTGGCGACCACTTTCCGGGTGCGCAGAGTGCCGGTGATTAGCCAAATCGCCGACCTTTACGTGTCTTATGCCCGAAGTGTTCCTGTCGTGCTCCAGCTGTTTGTGGCGTTTTACGGATTGCCGATGCTGGCGGATGTGCTGCATGTGGAAGACGTCTTTACGGCGACTATCGCCTCGATGGTCGGGCTGAGCCTGTATCACGGCGGCTATCTTTCCGAAGTCATGCGACCGGCCTATCTGGCGGTGGAGCGCGGACAGCACGATGCCGCCGACAGCATGGGCTACAGTTTTCGCCAGAAGCTGACGCGAATTGTCGTACCGCAGGCGCTGCACATCGGCTTGCCGGGTTACGGCAATTCGATTATCTACCTGATTCACAATGTGGCGCTGGTGATGTATATCGGCGCGGCCGACGTCATGGCGACGGCGCACCTGATTATGGAACGCGATTACAACCAGTATCAGTTCGGCACTTATCTGGTGCTGGCGGTGCTGTACTCCCTGCTGTGTCTGATTGCCTGGCTGATTGTGCGCGTCTTCGAGCGCCGCAGTGCAAAGTACACGTCGAAAACGGCGCAAACCAAGATAAAGCTCACGCCGAGCGTCTGACAGAGAGAGTGATTGACTATGTTTGATTTGGATGTGTTGCTGCCGGATTTCTGGAGCATCCTGGACGCCGTGCCCGTTACGCTTGCGATGGCGTTGACCATTTTTATCTTCTCGACTCTGGTCGGCGGCCTGTTTGCGTTTATCGAGCATCGCCGTTTCCCGGTGCTGCGCCAGTTTGTCATCGGCTATAAGGTGGTGTTCAAGGGCGTGCCGATGGTGGTGGCTATTTTTCTCGCCTATTACGGATTGCCGCCTGCGCTGCATTTCGTCGCCTCGCTGTTTGGCATTGAGGTGAACGGGCATTCATTGCCGAACTGGGTGATCATTATTGTTGCTCTTAGCGCCTGTGTCGCGGCGTTTCAGGCCGAAGTGGTGAAAGGGGCGCTGAACTCGTTCGACAGCGGGCAATCCGATGCCGCCCATTCGCTGGGTTATACTCAGGGCCAGTTATTTCGTCGAGTTCTCTTTCCGCAAATTATCGTGTCGGCCATACCCGATCTCGCCAACGCATTCATGGTTATCATGAAAGCGCTGTCGCTGGCCTTCGCCATCGAAGTGGTGGATATCTTTGCGCAGGCGCAGTTGACTGCCGCGCTGAATTTCTACTATCTCGAAGCGTTTATTATTGCTGCGTTGTTCTACATGGTGATTGCCTACGTGGTGACCAAAATCGCCGACATTCTCGAGGCAAGATTGCGGGTCAGAACCTGATAATCGATTCGGCAGGGAAGCCGAATCCTTCTCGCTATTTCAGTGACTGAACGCGGTTTAGCTGCACAGGAAAACTTGCCACCAGCCAATCGATAAATACCCTCAGTCGGTGGGTGAGGTGGCGGTTTTGCGGATACACCACGTGAAAGGGGTAAACCGGCGGTCGCCAGTCCCGCAAAATCTCCACCAGCCTGCCAGATTGCAGCCCCGGCGCGGCGCAATAACTGAAGGTCTGAATAATGCCGATGCCCGCCAACCCGGCGGCCAGATGCGCATTGCTTTCATTGACGCCCAATCGATGCTCCGATTTCATCTCGCTTAACGTGTTGTTTTTCATGAATTTGAAAGGCACCGCGCGGCTGTTGTGATGGGTCACGTAACTCACCAGCCGATGCCCGTTGTTAAGCTCTTCGGGATACGCCGGTACGCCGTAGTTTTTTAGATAGGCGGGTGAAGCGCAGGTTATCATTTCCGCATTGCCAATCGAGCGAGCGACCAGAGACGAGTTATCCAGCTTGCCGCCTCGAATCACGCAGTCCACATGATTACCGATCAGGTCGACATGATTATCTGACACGCCAAGGTCGACAATAATATCGGGATAACGGGCGATAAAATCCGGCAGCGCCGGAATAAGAATATCGGTCGCCGTAGACGAACCAATATTGATACGCAGCGTTCCACGCGGCTTGCTGCGTGCTGCATTTAATGAGGCATCAATATCTTCGAGGTCGGTAATGACCCGCAAGGTCTGGTCATAATAATCCTGTCCTTCGGGCGTGACCGTCACACGTCGAGTGGTACGCTGCAATAATCTTGTGCCCAGATGACTTTCCAGCTCTTTGACCATTTTACTCAATGTCGCATTCGGAATATCCAGCGAGTCTGCGGCGCGGGTAAAACTTTCCATCTCGACCACTCTGGCAAAGGCTTTTATTGCCTGTAACTGGTTCATCGATTTATCTCACCTCGTCCAATAGGATGACTATTATCTACCTGTGTGAATAATCATTTTCATTTTACACGATTTATCCAAAGTGTTTATCGGCCTATTGTGGATTCAAGCCCGAGACAACCCGCGCTGCTTTAAAAGCCGGAGCTCGGAAAGGCAAGATTAACCACTCATAAACATCATCTGGAGCACATCATGAATACACAACTGGCAGGTAAAATCGCATTGGTTACAGGCGGCAGCACAGGTATTGGTCTGGCAGCGGCTCAGCAACTGGCGGCACAGGGCGCACGCGTCTTTATCACCGGACGTCGTCAGGCAGAGCTGGACGCTGCGGTAGAGTCGATAGGTCAAGCCGCCACCGGCATTCGCGCCGATGCCTCGGTATTGACGGATCTGGATAATGTCTATGCCGAAATCGCCCGCAGCGCAGGCCATCTTGACATTCTCTTCGCCAATGCAGGCGGCGGCGATATGTTGCCACTGGGCGCGATTACCGAGGAGCATTTCGACCGCATCTTTGGCACCAACGTGCGCGGCGTGCTGTTTACGGTGCAAAAAGCCCTGCCGCTGCTGGTTGACGGCGCATCGGTCATCCTGACCTCATCGACGGTGTCGGTAATGGGTACCGCGAACTTCAGCGTTTACAGCGCCAGCAAGGCCGCCGTACGCAACTTTGCCCGCTCATGGGCGCTTGATCTGAAAGACAGAAAGATTCGCGTCAACGTGGTCAGTCCGGGTCCGGTCAAAACGCCGGGGCTGGGTGGACTGGTCGAAGAGGGCGAACGTCAGGGACTTTACGATTATCTGGCTTCGCAGGTGCCTCTCGGCCGTCTCGGCGACCCTGCCGAAATCGCCAATGTGGTGGCTTTCCTGGCGTCCGACAGTTCAAGCTTCGTAAATGGCATTGAACTGTTTGTAGACGGCGGCATGGCGCAGATTTAAGCCGGTTATCGATGAGATAGAATTGGAACATGGGCCGCCGCAGCCTTTGTGGGTTAATGAAACCCTGGCGGCGGTCATATTTTCAGACAAAGCCGTTCATATGGAAAAATTAATTTAAAAAGTGGCTTTCAAGATGGGGTTATTCTGATAATTCCCTTATTTTCGTCAAGTCCCAAAAATTTGTTTGTTCAAAAATACCTCACTAAAAACAGCCGGTTAATTTTTATCGCAATAATGTCCAGCATTATCAACAAGGTGAGGGACGTAAAAAGTTCAATAGTCCATGCCTATTTTTCAAATGCCTGCAACAGAGACATACCGCGGCTCATAAACGGGGTATATAGACTATAATTAGAAGCGTTAGACAAGAGTTGCCTTAATTAAAATTGACGTTTTAGGAGGTAGAAATTGTTTATTTCTGATGAAGCAAAAGGTAATAAAATAATCGGCGAAGCAGCCACGAACCTTATCTTCAACAGGGAACCCATAACGACCGCGAATTTGATAAAACAGCTTAAAATCATGGCTGAAATCGAAGCGGACGAAGACAGGCTGTTGTTAATGCATGAGACGTGCCGCTGGTTGCAGGGCTATATTAGCCTCAGCTGCCGCAAACCTGAACGTGCAGGTTGGCTCGACGGGACTCACACGCTGGCAAATTCGCCATCCTCTCTCATTCGACTGGTATCGTCGCAAAATCTCGATTAAGTCTTTAACTGTCATCGATTGAAGGCAATTATCGATCGAAAGCACGTTGATAATTAAGAGTTTATTACACTCATTCTTCTCGTGGCTTGACTCTAACTCGACAGTAGGTAGACTGGTCTACCTACTTCGATATAACGAGAAGCCTGTCATGCCCGCCAATACCTCTTCCAGCAGCGCACGAAGCCGCCTGCTCGATGCCGCCCGCATCCTCTTTTACAACGAAGGGATCGCCGCGACCGGCATTGACTCACTGGTTAAAAAAGCCGGTGTCGCCAAAAAAAGCCTCTACAACAATTTTGAATCCAAAGCCGAACTGGTCGCCACCTATCTGGAAATCCGTCATGAAGAGTGGCTGGCCTTTTACGCGCATCGTGTTCAGCAGGCATCAAGCCCGCAGGAGAAGGTAAGGGCGGTATTTCTTGCCTATGAAGATCATGCCGAATTTGCCTACGAACGCGGCTTTCGCGGTTGTGGATTGCTGAATGCCGCCGCCGAATTACCCGCCGGTGCGCCGGGTCGCACCGCTGTGCGCGGCCACAAGGAGCAGGTTGAGGCTCTGTTGGTAACCCCGCTTTGCGAGCTTCTTGCGGGTGATGAAACGCGCGCTGCATGGCTCGCCCGTCATTTCGCCTTTTTGCTCGAGGGCAGCATGTCGCGTGCCGGACTGGAAGGGAACGGTGATTGTGTCCGTCAGGCCATGACCATGGCCGATGAAATGATGGAGGCGCTATGAGTCTGCCCGCCCGGGAGCGAATGACAGGTATTTTTGGCGTGCTGATTGCGGCACTGCTTTGGGGCTCGACCGGCACGGCCGCCACGTTTGCGCCCGACGTGAGCGCTGTCGCCATCGGCGCTGTCGCGATGGGGATTGGCGGCTTGTTGCAGGCCGCGATCGCCGCGAAAAGTATCCTTGAGTTTTCTGCACAACTCGCGGCACAAGGGCGGTTGTTACTGACCGGAGCCTTGGCGGTCGCCGTGTATCCGCTGGCGTTCTATGCTTCGATGCATCTGGCCGGAGTGACCGTCGGCACTGTTATTTCCATTGGCTCTGCGCCTCTGCTATCGGCACTTATCGAATACCGTCTCGAGGGGCAGCGTTTGACGCGGCGCTGGATGTCTGGCGCAACGATCGGCGTTATCGGCATGCTGCTGCTAAGTGTGGCGCAAAGCGGAGAACATGGCGCCACCGGCGACTCGAAGCAGGTGATGTGGGGCGTGTTACTCGGGCTGCTCGCCGGACTGACCTATGCGCTTTACTCCTGGGCCGCGCGGCGTTTGATGCAGCGGCAGATCCCCTCCCGCACGGCGATGGGCGCGACCTTTGGCCTCGGCGGACTTCTGCTGATGCCGGTGCTGGCGCTCACCGGCGGTCCATTGCTGGCCTCCTGGAACAATGCGGCCGTCGGGGCCTATATGGCGTTGGTGCCGATGTTTATCGGCTATCTCTGTTACGGCTATGGCCTTGCGCGGGTATCCGCCAGCATGGCGACCACGATTACGCTGATTGAACCGGTGGTCGCGGCCATACTGGCGGTTATCATTGTCGGCGAACGATTACCGCCGTTGGGCTGGCTTGGCATTACGCTGGTGATAGCCTGCCTGTTAGTGATTACTCTGCCCGTTCAATATCGTTATGCGCGTGCCCGGAATGCTTAATGCAAAGTCATCGCCAAAGACGCTGGCAGGCGTTTGAAAGCCGGGCTGGCGTGTTCCGTCGATAACCCGTCTGGCGGCTTCGATAGCCGCCAGCGGCGTATAGGCATAGCCGTTTACCGTGTCGATGATGGCGCGATGCACCATCCCGTCGGCTGCGGTAATTTCCACTACCGCGCGCGCTGGCGTCGAGGCCAATTCGTCGGCCGAGGGGCCGTCGGGTAAAAGTGCAGGGTCACCTTGCGCAAGGGCGGCGTCCGGCACATGCACGAACATTTCAATATTCGCAATGCCGGTAGAGTGCCAGGCGGTGACCAAATCGCCAAAGGACAGCGGCGCGCATTCGACGGCCCCTGCGCCAAAATCAAACCAGCCCGTATCGGCATTCTGTTTCACAACGAGGTGGCCCTCGACGCGGGCCAGTATTCCGGCGCTGATGATTTCTCCGGCGCTGATGGCCGACCCACGCGACATGGAGCCTGCCACCTGCAACGCGATACGCATATGAATCGGGTCTTTAATCAGTCTGGATAACGTCACGGCAAGGCTGTCGGTCGGCACCACGTCCCACCCCACGCCGGGCATCAGCATCGTGCCGGTCTTGGCCGCGGCATCGTGCAGCGATTCCGCCAGACGGTAGACGTTAATCTCGGCCGTGATATCCAGATAATGAATACCCCGTTCGATACAGGCTTTCATCAAGGCTGCGGCGGTCTGGGCAAAGGGTCCGGCGCAATTTAGGACTAAGGCGATATTGTCGAGATGCGCAGGGATTGTGGCGGGATCATTCAGGTCGAAAACCTCGGCACGCACGCCTAGCGTTTCGGCGAGTTCAGCCAGTTTCTGCCGGTTCCTGCCTGCTATCACGACCTCCAGACCCACTTTCTTCGCCTGAAGGGCCACCATTTTGCCGGTATAACCGGTTGCGCCGTAAATCATTATTGTCTGCATGTTCTTTACTCGTTAGTTGCGATGCGAAAAGAGTAAAGCAGGCCATGGAGCATGGCTTTGGCGTTCCTGCTCGATTCTTGCCTGTTTCTGCTCTATGCTCGCGTAACCGCATTGGCGAGGAGAAAGACGATGAGACAGCAAGTTTTGCTGGATGAATTATGCCTGTTGGCGGCGAAAGCCCATAACTGGCGGACAGAAACCGGCATCCCGCGTGTAGCGATGGTGCAGGGATGTATTCCAACTCACGCCCTCTCTGCGGTGTATGAACCGATGATCAACCTGATCCTGCGCGGTAGTAAAACCATAAGCGTTGGCGACAGGGTGTTCAATTACGATCCCGCCTCCTATTTCGTCATGTCGGTCGATCTGCCTGCCGTCGGCGCGGTGTATCCTTCTGCCGCCCAGGAACCTTATCTGGCGGTCAGCCTGACTTTGCAGCCTGAACGGATAGCCGAATTACTGGCCGATGCGCCGCCGAGAAACGGCAACGACGTTTCGCAGGGCGCTTTTTCCGTTGCCTCCGTCACGCCTGAATTGCTGGATGCCTGGGTGCGCATGCTTCGGCTGATGAATCAGCCTGAAGATATTCCCGTGCTGGCACCGGTTTTCGAAAGAGAGATTCTTTATCACGTTTTGAAAGGCCCGCATGGCTGGATGCTGCGCGATATTGCCTCGCCCGACACCATGCTCGGGCGCATCGCCTGCGCCATAAGCTGGATAAAACAGCACTATATGCAGGAATTCAGTATCGATTCGCTGGCCGAGCGCCATGCGATGAGCGTGTCGGCGTTTCATCGCCACTTCAAGGCGGTCACCGCACTGAGTCCGTTGCAGTATCAGAAACGTGTGCGGTTGCTGCATGCCCGAACCTTGCTGGTTCGCCGTCAGCTCAACGTCACCTCTGTCGCGCTGGAAGTGGGTTATCAGAGTGTCACCCAGTTTAATCGGGAATATGCCCGTTTCTTCGGACTTCCGCCTCTAAAGGATGTGAGTCGACTGCGCGAGGAAATAGTGACCGCCGACGCGCTTTAATTGAAGCAGGATTAGGCAGTTTTTAGCCAGAATGGGGCAGGTTGTCGAAAACAGGAGAAGTTAAGCTGTCTTACACCCACAAAACTGGAGCAAGACATGACTGTAATCCTGATAACCGGCGGCAATCGCGGTATTGGCGCCAGCACGGCAATCGAATGTTCAACACGCGGCATGGGCGTTGTCATAACCTACCGCAGTCACGCCGAAGAAGCCGAGGCGCTGGTCGCTCGTCTTCAGGCCTCGGGCGGTAAGGCCGCTGCGCTGCAACTGGACGTGGCGAACCTCGCCTCATTTGGCGCATTCAAACAAAAGCTGATTGAAACGCTGGAAACCACGTGGGGAAGCACGCAGCTTCACGGCCTGGTCAACAATGCCGGTTTCGGCAATTTCGTGGCTATCGAAGCGCTGAAAGAATCGGAATTCGATGAGCTGCTGAATGTGCACCTCAAGGGGCCGCTTTTCCTGACACAGGCTTTGCTGCCCGTCATCGAAGACGGCGGTCAGATAGTCAACATGACCAGCGCCACCACGCGCGTTGCCACGCCCGGCGCCGCGCCTTATGCGGCTTTCAAGGGCAGCATGGAAGTGCTTACCCGCTATATGGCGAAAGAGTTCGGCTCGCGCGGCATACGGGCCAATGCCATCTCACCGGGCGCGGTGCGTACCGACATGACACGCGAAGCGCTGGATCAAAACCCGGATTTCGAAGCCTTGCTGGCGTCGCAAACGGCGCTGGAACGCATTGCTACCGCTGACGATGTCGGCCACGCGATTGCCAGCCTGCTTTCGCAAGGGAATCGCTGGGTGAATGCGCAGTCCATCGAAGTCAGTGGCGGCTATATGATCTAGCGCTATTCGCAGTAATGTCTGAGCACGCCGACCTGTTCGGGCTGAAGGCGATAGCGATAGACGGGCCTGCCGGTCACGCCATAATGGATGCTGGTAAACAGAATGTTCATCTGTGCCAGCCAAATCAGATACTTGCGGCACGAGACACGGGAGATGTTGACTTCACCGGCCAGTTCGTCGGTGGAGAATTCGCTGTCGGGATGTGCATCTATCCACTGGCACAGTGTCCGCAATGTCTGCTGCGTCAATCCTTTCGGCAGGCGCTTCTGTTCGTTATCGGCCGTTGAACTGCCGTGAATGAGGCGGTCGACATCCGCCTGCTGATAAAACGGATGGTTATCCATCAACTGCTTTTTCTGCCGCCAGTTGATCAACGCCTCTTCGAAACGCGGAAACTGGAAAGGTTTGATAAGATAATCGACCACGCCGTAGTGCATCGAGGTTTTAATGGTCGCCGCGTCGGCCGCCGAGGAGATGATAATGACATCCACGGGGCGCTGGGCGCTGCGCAATTCGGGCAACAGTTGCAACCCGTTTTCATGCCGCATATAAATATCCAGCAAAATCAGGTCTACTGTCGGATAACTGTGCGACACCCGATCTTTGGCTTCCTGCAACGTCGAGGCAACACCGCAACAGTGGAAACCCTCAATCTGCTCAACGTAGCAACGGTTTAGCTTCGCGACCATCGCATCGTCATCAACTACTAATACATTGATCATACGGTTTTATTTCCTTTTCCCCACGGAAGCTGGACCAAAAATTGGGTATAGACGCCCGGTTCGGATTCAACGTTGATTTCGCCGCCCAGACTGCGGATCTGCTGCTGAACCAGGAAAAGCCCCACCCCGCGTTCATCGCCCTTGGACGAGTGGCCTTTTTCGAAGATGTGAGGCAGGGTGCTTGCCGATATGCCCGGCCCATCGTCACTGACCTCGCAGGTCAGCCAGCCATTCTGATAATGCAGCATCAGATGAATTTCGCCATGCGGCTGATTTGCCAATGCTTCGAGCGCATTTTCGACGAGGTTGCCAAGCACGGTAATCAGCACGGCGACCTGTTCTTCGCTGCCGATATCGGGCAGCGAACTGGCTTCGCTCAGCGTGAGCTGGTGGCCGCTATTCGCCGCACGATTGATTTTGCTTAACAGGAAACCGGCAATCATCGGCGCAGCAATCTTCTGTTGCAGCGCGCCAATTTCCGTCTGGTAACTGTTGGCCGTGTGCAGAATAAAGGTTTCTGCCTGCGCATAATTTTTCAGGTGCAACAGGCCAAGAATGACGTGCAGCTTGTTCATGAACTCGTGCGAGCGCTCACTCAGGGTATCGACGTAGTTTACCATACCGTCCAGACGCTGCATCAGCTGACCGATTTCGGTCTTGTCACGGAAGGTACAGACCGCGCCGATGATGCGGTCGCCGCTGCGCACCGGCACCGTATTGCTGATTAAGGTGCGCCCCTGCGCCATGACTTTTTCATCCTGCCAGGCGGTGCCGTTATGCAGTGCTTCGCGCAGATGACTGAGGATTATCGAGTTTTCGGGGATCCCGTCGCCGGTAATCGGTGTTTCTGCCGCCGTTTCATGCAATAACTTTCTGGCCGCCTGATTGATGAGGGTAACGCGCGCATGTGCGTCGACGGCGATGACCCCTTCCTTGATAGACTCGAGAATTGCCTGCCGCTGTTCAAACAGGGTCGAGATCTCATGGGGTTCCAGCCCGAAGAGAATGCGTTTCAGGCGTGTCACCAGAATCAGAATACCGATTGAGCCGATAAGCGCGCCAACCAGCACCGTCCAGAAGATGTTCCAGCGGTTGCGGGTGATTTGCGCATTGACTTCACTTAGTGAAATCCCTATCGCGACGACGCCCACCTGCCGATGCTGCGCGTTATAGACGGGCGTAAATACCCGCAGCGCTTCGTCGAGCGCGCCATGACTCACGGCAATGTTTTCCAGGCCGCGCAGCGCGGGCAGAAAGTCATCGCCAATGAAATGGTGATTGATAAGCTGTGGATTGGGATGAGAGTAGCGTATTCCCTGCATGTTGATGATAACGACAAACAGCAAATCGTTGCGTTTCACCACCGTATTGGCAATGGGTTGAATAATGTTGTCAGTGGGGGAGAGCATCAGGCCACGCTGGATATCGGGCGAGTCGGCAAGCGTTCGTGCCACGGCCAGCGCCTTGTCTTTGAGATGCGCGTTAATAAAGTTATCAATTTGCAGATAATAGAGAAAATGCACACTCAGCAGCACGGTGGCAATCACGGTAGCGAACATCAGGCTCACCAGCGTACCGAGTTTTAGAGGGCGTTTACGTAACTGATTTTGCGGCCGAACCTGTGTCATAGCGTATTCAATGCGAAGAAATGCAACATGGCATAAAAGAAGGATGGCATAGAGTACCGCCGTAGATAGGGACTTGTATTTTTCACTGCCCCTTTTGTAACTAAATAAACAGAAAATCGCGATTATTAATTAAATAACTAAAAACACATTAACTTGGCTGTAACAATATTTTAAATTCCCCGCACTTTTTTCCGACCCACAATAACAAAGTGTAGACCTGGAATGAACAAATCCACAAAACTACTTTCTTCGCTCTCCCTCGCAGCGTTGCTCGTTTCATCAGCGGTCCACGCTGAAACTTCACCAGAGAAAACCGACGTCCTGCTGATTGGCGGCGGCATCATGAGTGCCTCCCTCGGAACCTGGCTTGAAATGCTGCAACCTGACTGGAAACAGATCATGGTCGAGAAACTCGATGGCGTTGCGCTCGAGTCCTCCAACGGCTGGAACAACGCCGGTACCGGTCACTCGGCCAATATGGAGTTGAACTATACGCCTGAGCGTAAAGACGGCTCCATCGATGTCAGCAAGGCGCTGGAAATCAACGAAGCCTTTATGATCTCCCGCCAGTTCTGGACCTCGAACGTCAAGAGCGGTGTGCTGCACGATCCGCATTCCTTCATCAACTCTACACCGCACATGAGCTTTGTCTGGGGCGACAAAAATGTCGAGTACCTGAACAAGCGCTACGAAGCGTTGCAGAAAACCGTGCTGTTCCAGGGCATGAAGTTCTCGACCGATCACCAGCAAATTCAGCAATGGGCACCGCTCATTATGGAAGGGCGTGATCCGCAGCAGAAAGTGGCTGCCACCTGGACGCCGGTCGGCACCGACGTCAACTATGGCGAAATTACCCGTCAGTTGATCGGCAGCCTGAAGAAAAATGACAACTTCAAGCTGGAAACCTCGTCTGAAGTCACCGATTTCAAACGCAATGGCGACAACTCATGGCATGTGACTATCAAAGATGTCAAAAGCGGTGACGAGCGTACTGTGGATGCGAAATACGTCTTCATCGGTGCTGGCGGCGGCGCATTGAAACTGCTGCAAAAAACCGGAATTCCTGAAGGCGACAATTACGCTGGCTTCCCGGTAGGCGGCTCGTTCCTCGTGACCGAAAACCCGGCCATCGCCGCGCGTCATCAGGAAAAAGTCTATGGTCAGGCTTCCGTAGGTGCGCCACCGATGTCTGTTCCGCACCTCGATGCGCGTTATCTCGACGGCAAACGTGTGGTGCTGTTCGGGCCATTCGCGACTTTCTCTACCAAGTTCCTGAAAAACGGTTCGCTGTTTGACCTGCTGGGCACGACGACGACCCACAACTTCATGCCGATGACCCACGTAGGTCTGGACAACTTCGACCTGGTTAAATATCTGATTGGTCAGGTAATGTTGAGTGATGACGATCGTTTCGCCGCGCTGAAGGAATACTACCCTGATGCGAAGAAAGAAGACTGGAAGCTGATTCAGGCCGGTCAACGCGTACAGATTATCAAGAAAGATGAAGACAAGGGCGGCGTGCTGAAGCTGGGTACTGAAATCATCACTGACCAGCAGAAAACCGTTGCCGCGCTGTTGGGTGCCTCGCCGGGTGCTTCTACTGCCGCGCCGATTGCCATCAGCGTGATTGAAAAACTGTTCCCGACCGAGTTCAAGTCGCCGGAATGGCAGAGCAAAATCCGCCAGATAGTCCCAAGCTTCGGGCAGAAGCTGAACGACGATGCCGCACTGACGCAGCGCGTTTGGGATGACACCGCAGCCACGTTGCAGCTGACCAAACCACCGGTCATCAACATGCCGCAGACCACCGCAGCCACGGCGGAAACCACGCCAGCCCCTGCGAAAGCTGCCGCTTCGCCTGCACACGACATGGCGCTGTAAGATAGGCTTACCCTGTCACGGTTAGCCAACAGCAAAATCAAACGCCTGATGCCACGCATCGGGCGTTTTTTTTGCCTCAATCATGCTGTACAGACATAAAAAAGGCCGGTCAATCAGTGACCGGCCTGTGGATGCCTTACCTTGTTAACTCAGGCATTAACCATTGATTTCTGGATGCTGGTCAATCAGGTTACTGCGCTTTTTCTGAAGTTCGGCAATTTGCAGATCGATATCTTCGATTTTCTGTTCGACGCTATCGTAATGCTCCTGCAGGATCTCTTTCGCTTCGGCACGGTCGGAAGCCGCAGGGGTCGCGCCTTTCAACGGTTTGTTGGCCGTCTCTTTCATGAAGATAGCCGTGACGAAACCAATAATGGCGACAACCATCAGATAATAGGCCGGCATAAAGAGGTTATTGGTGGATTCCACCAGCCAGGCGGCGATGGTTGGAGTCAGACCCGCAATCAGCACCGACACGTTGAAGGCAATCGCCAGCGCGCTGTAGCGGATGTTGGTCGGGAACATCGCGGGCAAGGTTGACGCCATCACACCGATAAAGCAGTTAAGCAGCACGGCAAGAATCAGCAAGCCCAGGAAAATCAGCCCGATAACGTTACTTTGAATCAGGATGAAGCAAGGGATCGCCAGAATAAACAGGCCCACGCTGCCGACAAGTACAAATGGCTTGCGGCCGAAGCGGTCACTCAGCATCCCCATCACCGGCTGAACAAACAGCATACCGACCATGATGGCGATGATAATCAGCAGACCGTGGTCTTCCGAGTAGTGCAGGCTGTGCGACAGGTAGCTTGGCATGTAGGTCAGCAACATGTAGTAGGTCACGTTGGTGGCGATAACCATACCGACAGAGATAATCAGCGCTTTCCATTGTTTGGTCAGGATCTCGCGGAACGAGACTTTCGGTGGCTCGGCAATGTCCTTACGCGAATCGCTGTCGATTTTGTCGACGTGCTGCTGGAAGGTTGGCGTCTCTTCCAGGGCATGACGCAGGTAAATCCCGATCAGGCCCAGCGGTGCGGCAATAAAGAACGGAATACGCCAGCCCCACTCGAGGAAATTGGTTTCACCAATGATGCTGGAGATAAGGATAACCACGCCCGCACCGAGAATGAAACCGGCGATGGAGCCGAAGTCCAGCCAGCTGCCGAGGAAGCCGCGTTTTCTGTCCGGCGAGTATTCCGCCACAAAGATAGCCGCACCCGTATATTCGCCGCCGACCGAGAAGCCTTGCGCCAGTTTGGCGAGCAGCAGCAGAATAGGTGCCCAGATACCAATGGAGGCATACGACGGAATAAGGCCGATACAGAATGTACTGACCGACATGATGATAATGGTGATGGAAAGCACTTTCTGGCGACCGAATTTATCGCCCAGTGCGCCGAAGAACAACCCACCCAGTGGTCGTACAAGGAAAGGAACAGAGAAGGTTGCCAGTGCGGCAATCATCTGAATACCCGGATCTGCGCCCGGGAAGAACACTTGCCCCAGCGCAAATGCCACAAACCCGTACACACCGAAGTCAAACCATTCCATCGCATTACCGAGCGCAGCGGCGGTGATCGCCTTTTTGAGCTTGGTATCATCAATGATAGTAATATCATTGATGTGCATCGGTTTGACGCGTTTTTTTCTTAATTTAATCATATACTTCCCTTGTCTAAAATAACTCCGCAATCATTGCTTGAGAATGCATATTCTCAATAAATCATCTGTTTACAAAATTATTATAAGTTGCTTTGGTAATAAGGCAAAAGTTTAGCCTTGTGACCAAAAAATAAAGTTTTTTCAACCCATTTTTCGAGGAGAACAGGAAGCGGGCAAATTTTACTTAGGTCGCTCATTAATCGGTTGCTTAAAGAATGGGGCAATATTTTAGGAGCGCTTAGCGAGCAGGTTAAATAGTAGGCAGGTGCGTTTTAATTAGCCACTTGTTGGGAGCTGTTGATTTTTCAGGCAATGAAAAGGGTAATAACGCCAGAGAAGGTTATGACCTCACAACGCTGTAAAAGAGAGACAGAAGGCTGACTTCGCAATATTTTCCCCAATAGGTCCAAACCCCGCCGCGCAAAATTTTCCCGCAACGGGTCAGGCGTTATCGCCTGTCGAGTTTGTTTATATTGTCAGGGCCAATATTTTTACTCAACTTGATGATTAGAAGACCCTTATAAATAGGGTTATTCCTTGCCGCAGTAATAAAGGCGTCATTTTATGTTTTAAGCAGAATGCCTAAAAATCATTATCCGGTAAAAAATAAAAAAGCTGCCCGCAGGCAGCCTTTAAGTGGAAGGTGAAACCTTATTTACGCGATTTTTTACGCTGAATAATTACGCCTCCGCCGATTACCAGCAGCACAAGGATAATAATCCCCGCCAGCATTCCCTCTTTGGCCAGGGCAATAAGAGGAGAAGCTTCGCCGCCTTCACGTAATGCCTTAACCCGTTCCGGTGTGGTTTGTACCCCTGCATCGCCGTAGGTCTTGAATAGATAATTAACCAGCGTCGCCATTTGCCTATCGTCGAGTTTATCGCTGAACGCGGGCATTGCCTGTCCCTTGTCCGGCGTGACTCCCTCAAGGACGGCCATGACGGCATTATCGGCGACCGGGCGTTTAAGCGCAGCATTGCCAAACAGCGCCGGAATGCCGTTGCCGCCTTGCCCTGATAGCTGGTGGCAGGTCGAACAGTGCGCTTCGTATAACTTCGCGCCTTCAGGTGCGGAACCGGTCATGATGGCGACATCCGACAACCTTGGCGTAGAGGTTGGCAGTTTGCCCGGCGCGGCATTGATACTCTGCGCCGGCAGGGCGCGAAGATAGGTGGCGATGGCCTGAATATCCGCCGGAGACAGTTTACTGAAGCTCTTGTCGATGGCTTCGAGCATCGGGCCGCCTGCCTGCGAGCCATTGGCTGAACGCCCGGTTGCCAGATACTGTTCGAGATCCTGTTGCGACCAGCTGCCGATGCCCGCATGAGGATCCGGGGTAATGTTCGGTGCAAACCAGGTGCCAAGGGATGCCCCGCCCAACGCGTTATCTGCCTGTTCTGCCATCAGCGCATTACGCGGCGTGTGACAGGTCGAGCAGTGTGTCAGGCCCTGAACCAGATACGCACCGCGATTCCATTCGGCCGATTTACCGCTGTCTGCCACATAGGGCTTGCCGTGGGCAAACAGCAGGTTCCAACCGGCCATCGACAGGCGAATGTTGAAGGGGAAAGGCAGGGCCGTTTCGGCCGCCTTGTCATCCACGGGCTTCACGCCTTGCATAAAGTAGGCATAAAGCGCCTGCATATCTTCATCGGTAATCGACGAATAGGCCGTATAAGGCATGGCCGGATAAAGATGGGCGCCGTCTTTGCGCACGCCTTTTCGCACCGCGTGTTCGAAATCGTCGAGGGTATAATCGCCAATACCCGCGACTTTCGACGGCGTAATATTGGTCGAATAGATTTTCCCGAGTGGCGTCGCCAGTGGCAATCCGCCCGCAAAAGCCTTGCCGCCGGGCGCGGTATGACAGGCTCCGCAATCGCCCGCCACAGCCAGATACTCTCCTCGGGCGACAAGGTCCTGCCCGCCATTATTCTGTGCCATTGCGGTCTGGCTGAACATCAGTCCGGCAAAGGCGCTGACAAGACTTAAAGAAAGCAATTTCTTCATCGTTACTCTCCTTAAAGTTTGCCGAGAATGGCATCGGCCGTGCGCAAGCCCAGCGCACAGGCAGTCAGGGTGGAGTTGGCGGTCGCTACCGTCGGCATGACACCGGTCGAGACCATATATAGATTGTCGAAATCCCAGGCTTTGCCGACGTGGTCGGTCACTGAAGTCTTCTCGTCAAATCCCATCGCCAACGTGCCGGTAATATGCTGATTGTTGCTGTAAACGCCCGGCGTGGAGTAGCGCACCTGTTTCGCGCCCATCATCGCCGCGATGTCGGCATAGACCGCCAAAGAGTGTTGCATGCCTTTTTCGACATAGTCGTCATAGGAGTAGGAAAACGCCGGAACCGGAAGGCCGAGCGCATCCTTTTTACGCGTACTGAGCAAAGTGCGGTTGTTTCTGTCCGGCAGTTGTTCCATCACGTTCTTGACGCTCAACTGGCGCGCGGCGCGAAAACGAATGGCGTCATCCAGCGCCGTACCGGTCAGGCCTTCTTTAATTGCGGCAGCGGTCACACCGGCAACCTGTGAAGAATTAGAAAAATCGACGCGGAAAGCGGCGGATTCCGCACGGAACGCGCCGTCGCGAAGTTGCTGAATGGAGGACGGACTCATCGGGCCGCGTCCCGGCCAGAGCGGTTCATCCACATAGAAAGTGGCCGAGTTGGAAGGGTGGTCCATCAGGTTGCGGCCCAGTTGGTCGTAGTTATTGCACAATCCGTGGGGGTTTTTGTCATCGGCGGACATAAACAGAATCTTCGGCGTTTCGATGGCATTGGCCGCCATCACAAAGACCTGTGCTTCAACCCGATGCGAGACTTTATCCCAGTCGTAATAGTGCAGGGCAGTAATCTTGCCTTTGCTGTCGTGTTCGAGCTTGTAAACCACCGCCTGCGAGACAAGTTTTACGCCCGCCTTTTCAGCGGCGTCTGCTGCAATCCCGCCATGATACTGGGCATCGATGGGGCAGATAGGCATGCAGTTATTGTTGCCGCAGCATTGAGGACGGCCATCGTAAGGCACGGAGTTACGGCCTGTGGTATTGGTCAGCACCTCGTATTTTGGCGCAAGCCGTTCGGTAATACGCTGTTCGAGATAGGATTTCTGCACGCCAGGCATCGGGAAAGGCTGCTGGCGCGGCGAATATTTTGCCATTTCTGCCGGGCCGGATACGCCCCACAATAGTTCGGCTTCATAATAGTAGGGTTCAAGATCGGCATAGCTAAGTGGCCAGTCGCGACCCACGCCATATTGCGATTTTAAACGGAAATCATTCGGAACCAGACGCCACGCCTGCGCCGCCCAGTGCCAGCTTGTTCCACCGACCACCCGAATATATTCCGGCTTGTAATCGTGGGGGCCGGTTTGATCCAGATAGCCGTTATCCTGAGGTTTGTAGTCTGGAAATGGCGCGATATCCGAGTTGGGATAAGGCGCAATAAAGTCGTCTTTACGTGCGGAATGACGAAAATTGGTGACAATGTCGTCACGTTTTATGCGCGGGCCAGCCTCAAGCATCAGCACCTGACGCCCGGCCAATGCCAGCTTGCGCGCCGTTAATGCGCCAACAACGCCGGAACCAATAACGACGATATCGGTAGAAATAGAATCAGACATGATGAGTCACTTTTCTCGAAAGAAGAAACGGATTACACGGGGAAAGTCGGCGGAATCAGACGGGTTTTTCCGCCCAGCTGCCGTAGGCGCCATAGGCATAGCTCGGCGGTCGCAGTACGTCGGCGACATCCTGATAAGCCAAGGCATCGACGTAGGCAACACAGACTGCCTTGTCGCCACTGCCTGCCACGCCCAGATACCAGCCGGTCAGTATCAGGCCGGGCAAGGCGACCAGATCGGCAACGCCATGATCGGCTGCGAGTCGGGCATTGAGATCGCCCGCGTTGATAGCATTGCTGTCAATGTAGGCGCGCAGACGCGCCAGTTTGGCGCTAAAGTCCGGATCGATTTTCGAGAAGGCTGCGAACCAGCGCTGCACTAAACTCTGCGGGCAGGTTTTCACGATCTGTTAGCAATTTGGAAACATCGTTGAAGTCACTGTTGGGGGGTGCCTCTGCCTCTGCAAAGGCGGGTGTAAACGTTAACGGAAAAATCGAAGAGGCAGCGAGTAACCCCATGCCCTGCAATACGCGTCGGCGGGATACACCTTTGTATATATCGCTCATTATTGTTTCCTAGTCGCCTTGTGCTTAAAATTTGGCACAGAGCAAAATAATCATCTTTAAAGTTATGTTTGTAAGATTATCCCGCACAATGCTTGTGGGAACGAAAGGAAGTATACGCGCATCGCGATGTCGGGCGATACGTAGGCAATTTCACAAAAAGTGCGGAAAATGGGCGAGAAAATGATCAGAGGTTGAGTGTAACCGTTTACCCTTGGAAAGGGGTTTTGTTAAGGGTATGTTTTTATTTGTTTAAATAAGAAGAAATCCCTTCTCCCATATGGCAGGAGAAGGAGTGCTTGTGACAACACGTCAGTGGTTTATTATCTGAAAAATATGTAACACAAGTTTTCAATAACTCAACAATTCTTTAACGCCATCTTTTCTCGACGTCCTTTTCATGTTCCGGCAAAGATAACGGCCTGTACAATGCCCCGCGCAATAATGCCGACCAAAGCGCCTAACATGGCAAAGCGCGCCACTCTGGCCACTCTAAACCCTGCACCTAACATAATTCCGAGGCCCGGCAAGTCAAAGGTCTGAATCAGCCAACCGGCCGAGGCATTTAACGTGTGCACATTCAGCGCGCCATTTTTGAGTAATTCCGTTGCTACGCCGAGGTAGGCGGTGCCGCCCGCCAGACATTTGACCAGCGCGGGCATAATCAGCACGGTAGGAATATTGAGCACGTGCATCAGCGGTGATAATCCCTGCTCGAGCAAGGTAATAGCCCCCAGTGATTTCAATATGCCGACGACGGTCAAAGACAGAATCAACATGGGCACCGCGCCCAGCGCAAGACGAATGGATTCCGCGCCCGCGGAGTTGATGATATATAAAATGCCGTTGTTTTGCGGCGAATGCACTTCGGCATCTTCTTCTGAAATGACTTCCTTGGTAGGCAGTTTGCGGCCAAAAACATACCAGGTTGCTGCGCCTGCGATTAAGCCGCCCGCAATCGAAATCAAGACAGTGCCCAGCCAGTGCAGGCCCAGCGGCGCAAGGGGATAAAGCACGTTTGCCTGTCCCATCGCAAACAGCATGGCGAGCGTTGCCGCCAGATGACGGTCAGAAACCCCTTTCTTTTCCATCATTGCCAATGTGGCAACCGGCGCGGCAAAACTGACGAAGTTAAGCTGGATTAAGGCAAATAGACTTAAGCCGGTTAATCCGAAAGGTTTGAGCAGCGGGGCGGTAATATTGATTATTTTTGCCAGAATACCCACGGATTCCAGATATTTCATGATAACCATCATTACAACCATGACGGGAATCAACGTGTACAGCGCAATATCAACGGCGGACCGGCCGGAGGTCATAATGATTTCGATAATGTTCAAGGCAATATTCCAAACCTTCGCAGGTACAGCGTGAATTATTGAGTTATCAGTGAGGCGTTATCGCGCTTCATTCCGGAAAGCGCAGACATTCATGCAGTTAAGCCCAAAGCAGAATATGTCGATTGACAAGATTAGGCAATAATCAAAGAGAATAGGGCACGCGCGCCTTCGTCGTAATACGGATACTTGAGACAGCAAGAAAGTGAGGGTCAGCGATTATTCGCTATGACATCGCTTCTTTTACTCACTATTTAAAGACGAAAGAGGGTGTTATGAAATTATCAGGCAAGATTGCGCTGGTCACCGGCGCTTCAAAAGGTATCGGCGCGGGTATTGCAAAAGCGTTCGGCGCGGCAGGCGCAACGGTGATAGTCAATTATGCCGCAAGCCATGAAGATGCGGAAAAAGTCGTGGCGCAAATAACGGCCGAGGGCGGTAAAGCGACGGCCATTCAGGCCGATATGAGTCGGGAAGGGGACGTAATTCGCCTCTTTACTACGATAAAGCGCGATTACGGTACATTGGACATTCTGGTCAATAATGCGGGCGTGGCGGTATTCCAGATGCTTGAAGACCTCACCGAAGAGGCGTTCCATACGCAATTCAACATTAATGTACTGGGTTATCTGCTGGCCACGCGCGAGGCATTATCACTCTTTGGCCCCTCTGCCAGCGTCATTAATGTCAGCTCTATTCTCAGCACCGACCCCTATTTGGCTTCCAGCATTTATGCTGCGACCAAAGGCGCTGTCGATACGCTTACCTTTGCGTTGGCAAGAGAACTCGGCCCGCGTGGAATCAGGGTCAATTCGATTCTTCCGGGTCATACTAATACTCCGGCCACCGACGGCAATTTCGTGGGCGAACTGGGTGAGAAAATCCTCGCAGGCACACCGCTTGGCCGTTTTGGCGAACCCGAAGATATTGCGCCGGTAGTGGTATTCCTGGCTTCTGACGACTCGCATTGGGTCACCGGCGAGTCGCTGCGTGTTGCAGGCGGCGTACGAGGTGTAGGCTATTAATATTCCCAAGGCTGTATAGGATGTTGGGGCTGGCGTTTAGCCTCTCATCATAATAAGCGGCGATCGCTCGCCACTTTATAGCAAGCAGGATAACTCAACCATCCGTCGAACGTGTCAGATCTTCCCATGCCGTTATTTCGGCTGCATAAGCCGTTAATTTATCCCGAACCAGTCCCAGCGCATCGCTTCCCAATAATAAATGGGTCGGCGGTGACTTGCTGTCCATAATCGCCAGCATGGCGCGTGCCGCTTTGACAGGATCGCCAAGCTGTTTGCCATTTTTCTCCTCGCGCGCCTCACGGATAGGATTAAACAAGGTGTCGTAATCCGCAATCGTTCGCGGCGTTCTCACCATCGAACGTCCTGCCCAATCCGTGCGAAATGAACCGGGGGCTACCGCCGTTACCGCAATATCAAAAGGTTTAAGCTCTTTGCTTAATACTTCGGAGATCCCTTCGAGGGCAAATTTACTGCCGCAATAATAGGCGATGCCAGGCATGGTAATAAATCCGCCCATTGAGGTGATATTGATGATGTGTCCACGGCGGCGCTTGCGCATATAAGGCAGCACGGCTTTAGTCATGGCCACGGCGCCAAAGACATTGACGTCAAACTGGCGTTTCATCTCGTCAATCGACGACTCTTCCATGACCCCTTCATGGCCGTATCCTGCATTATTGACCAAGACATCGATTGGACCGACCCGCGTTTCGATTTCGGCCACGGCAGGGTCAATGGCGGCAAAATCCGTCACATCGAGTTGCCGGGCGAAGGCTCGCGTGGGGTCCAGCGCTTCGAAGTCTGCTTTTGCCTGTGCATTGCGAACCGTGCCGACCACGCGATGACCGCTCTCCAGCGCTTCTCGAGCCAATGCTCGCCCAAAACCGCTGCTGACGCCGGTAATAAAGATAAGTTTGCTCGCTGACATAAGAACTCCATTGCATAATGTGAGTAGGCATATTAGTGTCTTTAGTCATCCCTTTTTAGGCCTGTTATTCTCTGATTGTTGCCTAATTCTATGAGTGGAAATCATGCCTACTGAAATGACCCTCCTGCCGCCGCAAGATGTAGAAAGCCGGAAGATGGTTGACCTGCTTATGAAACTGGCACCGCAGGAAGGCTACAACCTGACTTCGCTTGCGAGCGTGCGTTTTCTGCGATCCAATCGGCCGTTGGCGCGCACACCTGTGCTTTACGATCCGGGGATGGTTATCGTCTGTCAGGGTTCCAAGCGCGGTTATTTTGGCGATAAAACCTATGTTTACGATCGACAGCACTATCTCGCGGTGTCAGTGCCGGTGCCTTTTGTCATGGAAACCGAGGCCTCGCCCGAATGTCCCTTGCTGGCCATTTATCTGCATCTCGATTTTCCGATGGCCGCTGAACTGCTGATTCAGATTGAAAAATTTCAGGCATTGCAGGACGCGCCCGTCCAGCCGCCGGTCGCGCCCGAAAGCATGATGTCCAGCCCGCTTGACGATGCGCTTAAAGCTACCGTGCTGCATTTTCTCGAGGTGATGAGCCAACCGCTCGAGGCGGCGATACTGGGTCCTACATTGCTGCGTGAACTGTATTTTCGCATTTTGACGGGTGCGCAGGGGCATGCCATGCGTGCTGCGCTGGCGATGCACGGGCAATTTGGCAAAATTGGAAAGGCGCTTCGGCATATTCACGCGGCCTATGCTTCACCGCTGGATTTAACTGAACTCGCCGGAAAAGCGGGAATGAGCGTGCCGACTTTTCACAGTCATTTCAAGGCAATAACCCGTACTTCGCCGATGCAATATGTGAAATCGACACGTTTGCATCAGGCGAGGCTATTAATGGTAAGGCAGGGGATGACGGCCGCTGTCGCCAGTCAGTCCGTAGGTTATGAAAGTCCTTCACAGTTTAATCGGGAATTTAAGCGCCTTTTCGGTTTGCCGCCTGCCGAAGAGACAAGGCGTATGCGTGATAATTTTGCCGTGCCGCCCGCGCATGCCGCTTCGGAATTTGTCTCGTCTCATTAATTTTTTACTCAATAATTGTTTATCTAGCCGTGGCGCAGGGCTTCAATCAATAACGAGAAGGCGCGGGTATGCTGTTTACGGCTTGGATAATAAAGATGGTAGCCGGTAAAAGGGGAGCACCAGTCATCCAGCACCTGAATCAATGCCCCGGATTTCAATTGCGGCTGCACAATATCTTCCGGGACGCAGGTCAGGCCAAATCCACATACCGCAGCATCGATTCGCTCCTCGAGATGATTAAACGTCAGTTGCCCCATGACTTTAACCTTGAGTTCGACACCGTCTTTTTCAAACTCCCAGTTATAAACGCTGCCGAGCGTCGGCAAGCTTAAATTAATGCATCGATGCTGCTGTAAATCCTGAGGGCGAAGAGGGAACGGATTATCTTTAAAGTAATCGGGTGAGCCTACGACAATCATGCGAAAATCAGGGCCGATCCGCACGGCTATCATATCTTGCTGCAATCTTTCGCCGAGCCGCACACCGGCATCAAAGCGGTCGCCGACAATATCGGTCAGCGCATTATCTACCTTTAAATCCACGTTGATTTCCGGGTATTCGCGCAGGAATGTCTTGAGCTTCGGCCATAACAGCGTTTTTGCGGCATGTTCTCCGGAAGAAAGGCGAATATTGCCTGCCGCAATGCCGTTAAGACGCGTAATGATTTCGAGTTCGTGCTCAAGGTCGGCAAAACGCGGCTCAAGACTGGCAATTAATTTCTCACCGGCCTCGGTAGGCGCGACGCTTCGGGTGGTTCGAGTCAATAGACGCAGATTAAGTCGATGTTCGAGTGCAATCATGGCGTGGCTAAGGGCTGACTGTGAAACGCCGAGTTTGCCCGCGGCCCGGGTAAAACTGCGCTCGCGCGCCACCATTAAAAATGACATCAAGTCATTAAGATTTTCCTTTAACACGTTGCTCTTCTCCAGAGAATGACGCGGCTTGTTACGCGTGGCTCAAGTCTTTGTACGAGTTTCATGAATAAAGCCAGCATAACCTATTTGTTAGGGTTGCAAGGTCAAGCAAGGTAAATATAAGGGGGGATAATACGGTTTCTATTAATGAACTGCATTCATAAGCTTGTTCTCACTTCACCGACTAATCAACACTATCACGGATTGTTATTATTCATGTCGAGCTGATTATCGATAGGGGTAACTCGTTAAACCGCAAGACACAAGAATCACTTTTCGCAAGCGCAACCCTCACTGTATCTCATGGCTAAAGGATTACATCATGCAACTCATTACATTAAATCAGGGCGCAGCCACGATACAGGTCAAAATTAATGACGAGAAAATTAACGAGGAACTGATCTCGTTAATGCCGTTTACGCTAAATATGATCCGGTGGGGCGTGGCAGAATATTTCAGTCTGCCTGATGCTTCTTCAAATGATCATTCTGCTGCCCTGGCTTATTTATCTCGCAGAAAGGCCACGCTGTTAATCAAAGACGATCAGTTGAAATTCTTGAGTGAAGACCTTGATGATAGAGCTCACATTGCCTGTATTACTCTTGGCACCCTTGTTGAATATGAACGCGATGCCTGGATGCAGGCGGGTAATTTGGCGCTTACGTTTTCAGTAGACTAATGAATGCCGTTTTCACGCATCGTGCTCGACTCACTTATTTATGACATTCCCTCGTTAATGGCGAGCAGCCTAATGACTAACGCCAGCGATTTCACCCGTCTTAAGTTAAATATTCATCGACTCCTACCCCTATAAATCTCCACTATTTAATGGGTTAGCAAGTGACATAAAAAACCTTCAAAAGTTCCCAACATTCTTTTGCTTTGGCAATCAAAATGATTATACTTCTCATTCGCTTTATTGAGCCGAAAGACTTTCAGGGCCTGCGCCTCATTGATCTTTATTTGCCAATCCAGCGGGGAATACCTGATATAGAGTAGTGAAAACAGCTATATAGGTGCCGAGAAAGTCTGTCTATGCGCTGCCAGAAAGTGTTTCCAATCAAATAAAACGCTGGAGCCGGCAGAGAAACATCAAAACAATAATATTTTGAGGGTAATAATGTTTTCCGCTACTAGCCAACACCGGATCAATCGTCTCGCCAGTGCCAACGCGCGTATTCCGGCGCTTTCATTATTGGCGGTGGTTGTCGCCACTGCACTTCATGTTCCTTATTCTTCCGCTGCCGACACCGCCAAAAAAGACGACACGCTGGTGGTTACCGCGTCCCCCGACAGTGCCGACAGCACACAAGATACCGATTACAATGTGCCCGTGACTCGCGCCGCGACCAAAATGGCGCTGACCGCGCGTGATACGCCGCAGTCGGTCAGTGTGATTACCAAGCAGCGCATGCAGGATCAAAAGCTCGAAACGTTGAACGATGTGCTGGTCAATACGACAGGGATTTCCGAGTTCAATTCAGGGGCAAACCGCAGCAACTTCTATTCACGCGGTTTTATGATTGACAACTATCAGATTGATGGCGTTCCAACGCTTATCGATTCACAGTGGAACATCGGCGATACCCTGTCAGATACTGCCATCTACGATCGCGTAGAAGTGGTACGCGGAGCAACCGGCCTGATGACCGGCGCGGGCAGCCCGGCGGCGTCAATCAATATGCTGCGCAAACACGCCGACAGTAAAGAATTCGTGGGTAATCTCTCCGCCAGTTACGGCAGTTGGGACACTCAACGCTATGTGGCCGATTTGTCTGCGCCGCTTACCGAATCCGGCAACGTGCGGGGCCGCGTTGTCGCCGGTTATCAGGACGGCGACAGCTGGCTGGATCACTATCATACGCAGAAAAAATTCCTCTATGGCGTCGTGGATGCCGACCTGACCGACTCGACGACCCTGTCGGTCGGCTACGACTATGAAGAAACGCATATTTCCGGTGCGACGTGGGGCGGCCTGCCAACCTTCTATCGCGATGGCAGCAAAACCCATTACGATCGCAGCACCAATTTGGAACCAGACTGGTCATATAACGACAGCGATTCGAAAAAAGTCTTTGCCAGCCTGAAGCATAATTTCGACAACGGTTTGGAATTCAACCTAAGCGGCACGCACACGGAAGCCAAAATGGACAGCAAGATGCTGTACATCGACGGTTACTTCGACAAGACCACCGGTATCGGTATTGGCCCTTACGCGGGTTACGATCTGCTGGGCGGCAGCGGTTACAACACGGCCAAGCGCAAGGAAAACGCGGTTGATGCCTATGTCAGCGGCCCTTACGAGTTGTTCGGCAAGCAGCATGAGTTGATGGCGGGCGTCACCTACATTCGTCAGAACGACCGCTACTACAGCGCGTCCACCAACTTCACGTCCGCAGACGTGGGAGATTTCAATAACTGGGGTAACTACCCTGAACCCGACTGGGACGATCAGGACCTGTCGCAGGACAACACCATTCATCAGAAATCGGCATATATCGCCACGCGACTCACGCTTGCCGATCCTTTGCACCTGATCCTTGGCGCGCGCTATACCAAATATAATGCCGACACCCTGACGCAGACGATGGAAAAGAACAACATCACGCCGTATGCGGGTCTGGTGTATGACATCAACGATACTTATTCGGCGTATGCCAGCTATACGTCCATCTTCAAACCGCAGACCTATCGTGATATCAACGGTGCCTACCTGACGCCTGTAACCGGTAAAAGCTATGAAACCGGGATCAAGGGCGACTGGATGAACAGTCGCTTCACCGCGTCATTGGCCGTGTTCCGCATTGAACAGGATCATCTGGGTGCAACCGATTATGCACTGGTTAGCGGCAGCAATGACTATGCCTACTATGAACAGAATGGCACGGTCAGCAAGGGTATCGAGTTCGAGGTTAACGGTGCCGTGACGGACAACCTGCAAATGACCTTCGGCGCGACCCGCTATGTGGCCACCGACGGCACGGGTGCCACGCTGAATCCTACTCAGCCGCGCACTTCCCTGAAAATGTTCGGCAGCTATCGCCTGCCGATGCTTCAGGACCTGACCGTGGGCGGCGGCGTGAACTGGCAGACCCATACCTGGGATAACGTGGCCGGTCCGGATGGGGCAGGCACACTTTATGCAGAACAAGGTAGCTATGCGCTGGTTGACCTGTTTGCGCGCTATCACGTGACCAAACAGCTTTCTATTCAGGCGAACGTGAATAACCTGTTCGATAAATCCTACAATATCGACGTGGGTAGAAACCTGGTCTACGGCGAGCCGCGTAATCTGTCGATTTCGGCGAACTACCGCTTCTAGTCTGCAATCTTTATCCTTTCATGCAAAAATGCCCCGTTATCGGGGCATTTTCTTTTCTTATTTTGCCGTTGTCTGATGTTGCGCGAGGGTTATCGCCAGTCAGGAATGTCTTTCGGATGCAAAAACCAGACGTGGCGACCGTTCATCGACTTCGGCGGTGTTTTATAACCTGTGGCAACCTCAAATTATCTCGCTAAAGATTGCCTGTTTATCCGCCACTTGAGGAGGCGAAAAGCAGTGCCCACGCAGCATTGCTGGCGCTTTTTTAATCGTTAATGCGTTGTTTTTTGGTCAATAAACCCTCAATCGGCGGAAGAGGCGTCTCTTGGGCGGCGTTGTCGCCAAATTACATTGACATCAATCTAATTAAGGGCAATATTGTTATGCCTGCAAGGGGGCGTGATGTGAGCCAGGATGAAGTGACAATATGAAAAAAGAAAATGAAAATGTGCCTGATGCCACACCCGTCAATGAAGCGCCCGTTATCATCGAGCAGTTTCTCTGCTTCGCGCTGTATTCTGCGTCACTTGCCATGACCAAGCTTTACCAGTCGCGATTAAAGCCGCTTGGGCTGACGTATCCGCAGTATCTGGTGCTCCTGGCGCTGTGGGAAAAAGATAATGTCACTGTTTCAGAAGTTGGGGAGCGTGTGCAGCTTGACTCGGGCACACTCAGCCAACTGTTGAAAAGGCTGGAGCAGGCCGGAATTATTAGCAGAAACCGAGATGTCGGAAGAGATGAAAGGCGGGTACTGATTTCATTAACGCAAGAGGGTCATGCGCTTAAAGTTCGCGCTGCTGGCGTGCCGGGCGACATGGTCTCGGTTATGGGTACACCGTGCGACGAATTGACCGATCTCACCATTCGTGTGAAAGAACTGCGGGAAAAACTTATCAACGCAATCCCGTAAATTTTAGAGATTCACACCCGTTTCAATCATAGGGAGGTGCATTATGAACATTAAAAATGCGAGCAATTACAACGACATTCTGGCAACAATTGGTTCTGCGGCATCGTCGCTGATTATGGACAGAAAGGCTCTAAGCATTAGCGATATCACCCTTCTTCTTGAGCAAAATGCCGAACAGGCCTATGGCTCGTCAAAGGATGAATATGTCGAAGCACTGGAACTTATTGCTTCAAAAATGAAATGAGCCTTTACGGTAACGACCATTGCGGAACATGTCTGCATTCAGGACGAAGCCTAGATCCTATGACTGCGCGTCATCAGGATTATCGAAAGACATATCACAAAATAAATCGTTGATATAAATGGAAATATCAGTGGAGGTTAGAGTCGCCTCGAGGCGTTTCATTACCATAAGGGATCCAGCCCTGCATCTGGGAGCCTTTTTCGGCACTTGAAGAACGCTGCGTCTCGGCCAGACTTTCCATTATTACGGAAATCGCGTTTTCACAGGCCTGCTTTCTGTCTTTTTCTTCTTCACTGTCAACCATCGTCCGAAGCTTCACGACCAGGTTGTATAGAGATATTGTCTCGTTGTCATCCAACAGTGCGAGAATGGCCTCACCCATCACCACATCACTCATTTTTTCATCATTATTTCTATTCATATCACCATCTATTGATTCGTCTACTTGCTTTAATGCTTATACCAAAAAGCACGCCCGCATGCAGCATGTAACCGTTAAAAAGCGTCAGCATTTTTCTATTTCACTCAAATGTCATACACCTGAGGTCTATTAAGCGTACTTCATATTGCGAAAATTGCGGCCTAAGTGGCTGTTTAAATTGTTTCACAAAGAGGGAATGCACCAACAGGCACGCTTTTGATGACGCCCCGGTAGCGTCTCGCATGTACGCACCTTATGCCGCGTCGACCTCATCTTTTGCAATCCAATAGGTGCCTTCCAAACTATTTTACATCCAGAGATAATTTGTGGATTATTGCCTGTCACCTCTGTTCTATAAGGATTTTTAACATGAGCGTCAGGTTTCCCCCAAAATTGAATCCGGGAGATGTAATTGCCGTAATGGCTCCGTCTTCGGGCGTCTCCCCGCATCTACACCCTCAACTTGACCGCGCCATCGATAATGTTAAAAAGAGGGGCTTTCGGGTTATTGAAGGCACATGTCTGCGTGCCCAGTTCAAAAATAAGAGCGCAGATAAAACGTCTCGAGCGGATGAATTAATGTCTTTCCTTACTGACCCCGAGATAAAAGCTGTTATGCCGCCCTGGGGCGGGGACCTTGCCATGGAACTGCTCGAGTTAATCGATTTTGATTATTTGGCTCGTATACCACCAAAGTGGTTTGTGGGCTTTTCAGACTTGAGTACGATTCAGTTTCCTCTTACTACGATTTCAGGCTGGGCAACCCTGCATGGCCCTAACCTGATGCAACTGAGTACCCAAGCGTTGGACCCCAATACCCAGGCGCTCTGGCAAATACTGGAGTCTGAACGAGGAAGCATTAATCAACAGCATTCGTCAGTGGCATTTCATCATGAAGATGTGAATGGCATAACGTCTCACGAAGGTTTTAACCTGACGCAAAGAACACAGTGGAAGCGGCTGGATGGCGCCTTATCATCAATCACTTTTAGTGGACGTCTGATAGGGGGTTGCCTTGAAATAATAGCGAGGCTGGCAGGAACGCCGTATGGCAACGTCTCATCGTTCAAGGCAAAGTCTAGTGAAGACGGCGTTATTCTTTATTTCGAAAATGTTGAAATGTATCCCTGCGAATTGACGCGTGCATTATTAAGTTTACGGCTTCAGGGGTGGTTCAATAACGTGAGAGGTATTCTCATTGGAAGAAGTGCGGTCGTGGATACCAGTGATCCGACTCAGCATAACTATCTCGATGCCCTTATAGCTTCCCTTTCCGATATTAATGTTCCGGTACTTTATGATGTGGATATTGGTCATGTGCCGCCGCAGCTATCCTTGATAAACGGAGCACGCGCCACCGTACAGTTCACGGAAAGTGGCAGCACAGTGACGCAATATATTTAGCCAGGTGCCAAAAGATAAATAAATCGGCTTTGTCATAACGTCAGGTATGGCACAAAACTGTCCGACATCTTTGCTGCGGGCAGTCTTGTGCTGGGAACGGGGCATTTTTTAGCGGCGATTTACCTCGGCACGCTACCATTTTTTAGACGTTCGCCTGTCGATTTTAGGAGGCAATATATTTCCTTAAAGCGGCAACATCCCAAGCGGACGTTGCCGGCAGAGAGCATTACCGGGGCTTATGCCAGCTCAAGGGAGGATATCACGCGCTTCACATCTGCGAGTTGGTCTGCACGCAGCGGTAATAACGGGCGAGGCAGACAGTCGTAATCTGTAAGGCCAAGAAGACCGGCAGCGGCTGAAATGACTCTGAAGCTGCCACCGTGCTGACCAAAAAGCGCCCAGAGCGGCATAAGACGTTCGCTTTGTTGCCGAACCGCTGCATGGTCGCCAGCCGCAGCCGCTTCTGTCATCTTTTTGGCTACAGCGGGAAATAAGCCGCCACAGACAGAATACCAGACCTCACAGCCTGCAATCAGACCCGAGGCGGCCGAGCTGTCACCGCTGATGCCGAGGGTGACGTGTGCAGGCAGTCTGTCGCGCAGGTTACGAACTCTGACCGCTGCGGCCTCGGCATCGGCAGAAACTCCTGGGATCTTGATGGAATGTACGCCGGGCAGAGAGGCAATTTTTCCGTGCAGCGCATCTGAGAAGGTAAAATGGGTGGTGCCCGGATTGTCATAGACGCAAAGCGGCACAGAGGCGCGACGGGCAACTGTTTCAAACAGCCCGTAGACTTCGTCATCATTCAGAGCCTGATAGGAAACCGGCGGGAGCAGCAGGGCGCTGGCACCTGCCTGCTGGGCATCATCGGCCAGTCGCAACACCTCATCCGTGCTGACGGCACCTACGCAGACCATGACCGGAATGTTGGCGGCATTTTCCACGGCCACTCTGGCAATCCGCCCGCGTTGTTCACGGGTCATATAAGCATAGCTGCCTGTCGATCCGAGCACGCCGAGGGAATCGACCTTCGCCTCGGTCAACCTTCTTAATATTTTCAGAAACCCTTTCTCATCAGGGGATCCGGCCGAAAACGGGGTAAGCGGAAACGCGCTGAGACCTGTAAACATAAGTATTTCCTGTTGGATTTTAAAAATTGTCAGCGTCTACCGGGCAAATCTGCGCGAGCCGATTACGCAGGCTATGACGCCGAGTGTAACCCCAATCATTGATGGGCTGACCGTTTCAGAAAGCAATGTTGCCGAAAGTCCAAGGCCGAAAAATGGCTGCAATAATTGTAGCTGCCCTACAGCGGCTATGCCGCCAGCCGCCAGCCCTCTATACCAGAAAATAAAGCCAATCAGCATGCTGAACAGAGATACATAGCCCAGCGCTATCCATCCCTTCAGACTTATTACATCCATGCTGTCTGGCATTGTCTCGAAGGTGGCGATCAGCATCAGTGGAAGTGAAATGATGAGCGCCCAGCAGATAACCTGCCATCCTCCCAGTTCTCGCGAGAGCTTTGCGCCTTCGGCATAACCCAAACCGCACACAATAATGGAGGCCAGCATTAACAGGTCGCCGGTTGTAGATAGAGACGCATCCTGAAATAAAGCGAATGTCATGACGAGCAGGCTGCCGATTACAGAAAATATCCAGAAAGCCAGTCGTGGTCTTTCACCTCCCCTGATGACGCCAAAAACGGCGGTTACCATAGGCAGAAGGCCAAGAAATACAATGGAATGTGCCGAAGTAACATGCCTTAGCGCCATTGCTGTAAGAAGAGGGAAACCCACCACGACGCCCAAGGCTACGATAATCAGAGAAAAGAGCTGATTACGCTGCGGACGTTTCTGCCTGAAAAAGAAAATCAGCCCAATTGCCAACAATCCAGCAAGGGAAGCGCGTATGAAAGTCAGAAAAAAGGGATTCATTTCCTGCACGGCTATACGGGTCGCTGGCAGAGAACCACTGAAAATGACCACTCCTATCAACCCGTTCAACCAGCCTGAACCAACGCCGGAATGCGTTTTACCTATTTGATGTGTTACCACGGCAGACCCCTGAAGTTTGGACTACGCGTCCTGAAATTGACTTGCCTCATGCTAAGTCGCATCATCCATGACAATCAAATAATTGTCATGGATACAATGGATGAAAGCACGTTACAAAGCCATCGTAGACGAATTAGCCTCTGCAATCCGAAAGGGTATTCTCCTGCCAGGCACCAGACTGCCCACGCACAGAGCGCTGTCAGTCGAGAAAAAGTGTCTCTTGCCACTGCTACCCGCGTTTACGCGGAGCTTGAGGCAATGGGACTTGTGAGCGGAGAAACCGGAAGAGGGACATTCGTCAGGGAAATCTCTTTGCCGGCAGGGCTGGGGCTAGATCAGCACGTTGTTGCGTCAGATGTCCTGGACCTGAATTTCAACTACCCCTCGCTGCCGCAGCAGACCGACTGGCTACGAGAGGCAATACGACAACTGACCACATCGGGTGATCTGATTTCTCTGCTGCATTATCAGCCTCATGCCGGAAGGCTAAACGACAGGGAAACAATCTCGTCATGGCTGAATGCTGCCAGTCTCAAAACCTCTGCCGATGATGTGCTTATCGTGAATGGCGCACAGCATGGCCTTGCCGTTACAGTTATGGGATTACTCAAACCCGGCGATGTGGTGGCGGTAGACGCGCTGATATATCCCGGGTTTAAAGCCCTGGCCAGCCTGTATCACCTTGAACTACTGCCGATACCTGTTGGAGCGAATGGCCCGGACCTGAATGCACTCAGGCAGTTATGTGAACGCAGACGCATCCGCGCGATTTACACCATGCCTACGCTACATAATCCTTTGGGCTGGGTTCTGAATGATGCCCAGCGCAGGGAACTCGCCGTTATTGCCAGATTATTTGATCTGCTTATCATTGAAGATGCGGCCTATGCTTTTCTGGTACGCCGCCCACCCCCGCCACTTGCAACCTACGCGCCCGAAAGAACGGTCTATGTGACCGGTTTCGCCAAAAGTATTGCTGCGGGCTTGCGTGTCGGTGCACTGGTTTGCCCGCCTGACATGCGTCATGCGCTGGAGCGGGCCATCAGGGCTACGACCTGGAATACGCCTTCACTCATGGTTTCGATTGTCTGCGGCTGGATCAAAGATGGCACTATAAAACGATTTGAGTCGTTGAAAAGACGAGATGCTCGCCAACGTCAGGCGCTGGCCCGTAGAATATTGACGAACTGCGAGTGGGTGAGTCATTCAAACTCATATTTCATCTGGATACTGCTGCCTCAGGAAGTGCGGGCTGACCGACTTGTTCATCGGTTAATGCAGCAATGTATTTCCGTTTCAACAGCAGAACCTTTCTGCACTTCACAGCATGTTCCCCATGCTATTCGCGTTGCACTTGGTTCAGTCAAAATAGACAAGCTTGGTGAGGCACTGATTATCATTAGAGACGCTATAGACTACGAGAGAGATCTCTAAATCAGGGCCGCCTTGTGCCAAAGGCGGCCTAAAATTCAGATTGAACCCTGGGCTTGATGGCAGGTGAGTACAAGGTGCAGACAATATTATGCCAAGCGCCGAAGTCGCTAATTCTATTTTTTATTCAAATAGTTATTCAAATGGCTATATCGCAGGGTGCCGCGCTGATGTTCAGGTCAGTCTAAGGATATTCGCCGCGATAACACTCATTGCCAGCCCAATCAGAATGACACCTGAGATACGCTCAAGGTTGGGGAGTATTTTCGAAAAATATTGCAACACCACACGATGACCAATAAAGACTGCGACCAGTAATCCCATAACAGCACAACGCAATGAGATTTTAAAGGTAAGCAGTTTGGGCGACGCGTTCCCATCGTATTTTGAGCGCTATCTTGCCCCGGATATGCTCACGCGCCGCTCGCTCGTGGGCCTGACGCGCTCCGGTAATGAGGAGGGCGTCTAAAAGCGCGGTCGGATGAAATCTCGCCCCGCGCTTATTTAAAAAGCCCCTCATGAAGAATGTATTGCCATTAATTCTTCGCCACTGCCAGCCATTGTTGCATTTTCTCCAGCGCATGAGTCCGCGAACCGACAACCTGATGCGGTACGCCAAACATTTTGCGGATTTTACTTAATTCTTCACAGCGCGACGCCTCGGTTTCAATACTCACCATTCCTTTACACCATTTGCTGACTCGCTGGCGGTGGTGAATCAGCCAGTCCCCACGTTGCCGCCAGTCGGCTGGGGTTTCTTCCGCACGCATATGATCATAAACCATCACAAACGGCGCCCCATTCTCGATGAGTTGCTGCATTTCCACCTCCCACTGACCAGCATAACCCTGCTTCACCGCACACTGGTTAAAACAGACCAGCGGGAATTCTTTAATATCAAAAACAGTAAAATCATTGGAATTTAATGACATAAAACCTCCAGATAACGATGAGAGCCAGTTGGCCAGTGAAGCGGTCAGTAGACTGTGCGCAGAGGACTCGCCAGCGACGACAAGACGACAAATTATTCGCGCCCTGAGTGATTTATCGTCCACTCAATACGACCCACGCCAAATTGCCAGTCAGCGAGGAGCCAATGCGTAAGTCGCGCGAGGAGTGGTCAGACTGCGATTCGAGAAGAACGCTTGCCGCAGAATTGCAGATGAGTAGAGCCTGAGTTGCATAGATGTCCTTGACAGCAAAATCTTGACTCACTGTAAAGAACTCAATGCCTGCGTAGAAGTGACTATTACTTAATCAATGAGTGCGTTGAACGCACGCCTTCAGTCGTCATGACTGAACAGTTCGCATTTCGCTTATACCCACTCGTTATTTGGATAAAGTTATCTAGTTGCAGGCACGGACAGGGCAAATACTCAATGACGTTGGCAGTGAGTGCGCTGGCGGTGCTAAGACAGGTCATCGCCTTAATTCGTGATTTTTTAGCATGATGAAGGCAGATCAGAGCGATCCCCTCGTGTTGTTGGATGTGAAATTACAACAAATTCTACAAAAGACTCGGTGTCGTTTCTGGCTTGATGCTTTGACCCAGGAGGAATTTCCAGCCCTTGCAGAGCCTTGATGTGGTGTGTTTTACCTTCTAATTCCATAGAAAGAACACCCTCAAGAACAAAGAAAAACTGTCTGGAAACGGAGTGAAAATGCCGCTTTTCAGAAGTGCCTGGAGGCATTTTTTCATGAATTACTAGCATGTCCTGACGGTTTACCAAATACCAACCGTCGCAATCGTCGCCCCAAACATAATGCTCTGCATTGTCCTTTGAAATCACTTCCCTTCTCCTGTTCTTATATGGTTGTCTTTCAAGAGTTTAAGAAAGTTATACCGGGAGATGCTATCGATCAGCAACAGATTATTTTTCATTTGAGAGTAGGTGGCAAGGGTAACGTTATGTGTCTTTAATATACAGCCGATGGGTTACGGTGCTGTTATCTGCGAGTGTAATAAAGCCAGCACGTTCATAGAATGCGAATGCTGATGGAGGTGCGTTGGTGTTGATAAAATCAAACCAGCGTCCAGAACCCTCAAGTATTTCCCTGAGCAGAATTTTGCCAACCTGCCTTCTTCTCCACTTAACGCCTACATAAAGATGACGTAGCCGTCCTGCCCGAACCGGAAGCCATGTAGGGATCTTGGTTCAGACCACATACGCCAATGAGCAATCCGTCAGCATAAAAACCGAGCAGGTTTTCACCCGGCTTATCAAAGCGATTCTGCCCGTTCAGCCAATTGTCTTCCAGTCTGCGTAGCATATTAAATCCGTTAGACATACTCTCTTCTTTTAACCTGGAAAAACCTCTTTTGTCTGGAGTAATGTTCATGATGATCATATTCATGAGTTGTCCCTTTTTATTATTTCAGTAGAGTGGTTTGAGAATATTTATTGTTTTGAAATTTTATCCTTCCTTTGTAAAGGGGTAAGCATGGTCGTTCCTGTCTAAAAAGAAGATTTTATTTTTGTTTTAACCGCATGAAAAAATAGGTCATTATTGGTGAACCTAAGTACCCGATATTGCAGTGCAACAAGTATGGGCAGGGTATGCTTTTGTTGGAAGTCGTAAATCACTCTGTAATAACGGGGTCTGTTGATTAGATACAAAAGAATGCTTATTACTCAGCAAACCAAAGGAGCAACAATTAAAGCCATTATGGCTGACTTCATTATTCAAATTTCCATTTTTCATTGAGATTATCCATTATGGAGTTGACCTGCCCCCGGGGTTAGATACAACCGTCAGTTAGTAATGTCGGAACCTTCACTCTCAGAATTACCCTTTCTCCAGCTCGCTGCAAATTCAGACGGCGTCTGATAATTCAGCGTGGAGTGCGGGCGACATTCGTTATAATCCTGACGCCATTCGCTGATGGTTTCCCTGGCATGACCGACGTCGCTGAACCAGTGTTCATTCAGGCATTCATCGCGAAAGCGTCCGTTAAAACTTTCAATAAATCCGTTCTGTGTCGGCTTGCCGGGCTGGATAAGTCGCAGCTCCACTCGATGCTCAAAGGCCCACTGATCGAGCGCGCGGCAGGTAAACTCCGGGCCCTGATCGGTTCTTATCGTAGCCGGATAGCCGCGAAACAGCGCAATGCTGTCCAGAATACGCGTGACCTGCACGCCTGAAATCCCGAAAGCGGCGGTAATCGTCAGGCACTCTTTTGTAAAATCATCCACGCAGGTCAGACACTTGATCCTGCGACCAGTGGCCAGTGCGTCCATGACGAAATCCATCGACCAAGTCAGGTTCGGTGCATCTGGGCGCAGAAGGGGAAACCGCTCGGTCGCCAGCCCTTTACGACGTCGTCTGCGTTTAACGCTCAGGCCGTTAAGGTGGTAAATTCGGTATACCCGCTTGTGATTGACGTGAACGCCCTCCCGACGCAGTGCGCCGGTAACCAAAACGCCTGCGTTCAAGCGCCAGTTCAGTGATGCAACCTGATAAATGCGCATCCGACGCCGGACGCTGCGCTTCATAGCGGCAGGTCGACAGGGACAAACCTGTAAGTCTGCAGGCACGTCGTTGCGACAGACCGGTCGCATCACATATCAACACCACGGCTTCGCGCTTCTGGTCTGTCATCAGTACTTTCGCCCCAGAGCCACCTGAAGCGCCTTCTTATCCAGCATGGCCTCGGCGAGCAGCTTCTTAAGGCGGGCGTTCTCCTCTTCAAGCGGCTTCAGGCGCTTAACCTCAGGCACCTCCATACCGCCATACTTTTTACGCCAGGTGTAAAAGGTGGCGTCGGAAATGGCGTGCTTACGGCAGAGCTCACGGGCAGAAACCCCGGCTTCGGCCTCGCGGAGAATACTGATGATCTGTTCGTCGGAAAAACGCTTCTTCATGGGGATGTCCTCATGTGGCTTATGAAGACATGACTAACATCGCGGTGTGTTAATCAACGGGGAGCAGGTTAGAAATTTATTGTGAAAGCGATAACACTAATAGCATTAGTGAAGAGGCTAAAGATTTGTTTAAAACCCGCCCCTTAAGAGGCGGTATTCTTGGCAAACTTTTTATTTACTGTTTATCAATTGCAATAATGGGATCTCAGCTACATAACTAGGAATATAGGGGTCATCTTCTTTTAAATTAACCCCAATACAATCAACATCATTTAATCCAATTTCCCAAGCCCACCTAACATCTAACGTACTCATTTCTATCCCTAAACTACCTCTTTGTGGATGCTCAGGAACAATATTTTTTAACATCGCATCACATCCAAGATAGAATTTTCCACAGGCCTGATACGCAGCAAGAAATATTTCTAAGTTGACATTGCTATCAGGAGTCATTGTATTAATTCTACTGATCATCGTCATTCTTTTAGTTAATGGAGTTGTCATCATATTTTCAGATATCAGTACTCTATAATGAGTTGGGCTTTTAACTGAAATACCCTTGACAATACAAACCCGTAATCTGGCTTTACTATCTACCAAGCCTACTGATGATATAAGATCTTTAAAAATATCCTCACCTATATCGGGGTGTTTGAATAATAGATATAACCCTGGATAACTCGATTTTAATTGAGCGAAGCCTACTCCTTGCCATCGTGTTCTATCCCATAGACGAGGTTTGATTAGACTTTGTATTGAATAATCTTTATGTGTTATATTTTCGGAATTAAGTTCCTCTTCAGGCATTCTTCCTTTACCAGGTGTTGGAGTATTTATATCGTTGGTTCTCCAACACTTTCGGAAATTCACTATCCCAGGATTTATCTCTTAAAAGATGGTAAGTTTTCTTTTCAGCACTGGTGGAGTAAATTTTCTTAATTTGCTGATCAATATCATTTCCAAGAACATTTTCAATAGCTTTGATACAGGCTCCGAAACTAATTGCTCTGTCAAATGCAGCATCTTCGAATATCATTTTTTCAATGTATTCTGTATTTTTTATAAAAAATAACTCAGGGAGCAGACCAAATACTATTTTTTTGAATTCATTGGTGATTTTTTGTTGAGCATCGATTCTAAAAGCACTTGTTTCAAAACCATTGCAATTTATAGTAAGGTTTAGTTTTCCACTATTGCTATTTACTTCATGTGATAAGGATAAGTCATCTTCATCATCTGCTATTACTTCAATTATTAAAAATGCTTCTTTCAAATGGATGTTATCAGTCGTACAAGTTGCAAAAGCACTCTCTAAAAGTGCTAAGATACTAGTTGAAAACTCTATAAATGGTGACCGATTCGGAAAGTTAATTTCTATGGTGCATCCAAAAATAAAAGATGTGTATATTCCTCGTTTATCATAGTTATCTTTTATGCCTTTACTATTGAATCCAGCATCAAAGTCACGTATTTTTTGCAAGAAGTCATTATGATCTTTATCGGCAGTAACTTCGTACTCACGTTCAAAATCTTCAATATAACCTAAAGCATATTTAAGACATCCCGATGATACAAAAAGACCTAATCTATCGAGTTCATCAGGAATATTACTCTGTCGATTTATTCCCTTTAGGTCAGTGTTAAAAATGAGTTGACTTATGTAAAAATCAACTTGCTGATTTTCTTTATCGCCGAACGAGCTATCACTGATATTCTGGTTAATTATTAAAAACAGTTCATACCATAAAAGGGCATGTGCTAATTTCCCTAATTTTATTTCTGTTAGGCATAAACTATAATAAATCTCAGCCTGCTTTAATGATATCTCATCATACTTCCAGTAGTTATCTGTAATCAAAGAAGCGGATAGAAGCAAGCATGAACGTGAACTCCATAGCAACCCAATGGATTCGTAAGCATAAGCAATAGCTTTTAATGTTAATATAAATTTATCTCGTGATTCCTCTTTATAGAGTGGAATAAAACATTTTCCTAAATACTTGATTGCCTGATAAGGGTGACCATTTTGAATCCTTTTTATTCCTCTTCGTAGATTTAATAATGCCCCTTTAACTTCACCACCTCTAACAGCAGATTGCTCAGTCATATAGTCTAATAAATTTTCATATGCATCTACCTCGAAAAAAATGTCATCTAGTTGGTTCAAAAGTTGGAAGTGTTTCTCAAAGGGATAGCCTATTAAATTCCCACTATTTTTAAAAATTTCATGTAACTCTTCAAATACAACCGAAGCATCTTCTAAATCTGAAAACGTTGTCAGTTTATAAATAGCTTTGTGAGTTCTCGCTGTGAGTGCATTACTGGGACGTGATTCATCGTCACCTATCTCATCTAGTTTAGCGAGCATATTACGTTCAATATTCTCAATGTCGATTGTAGATGTTGCGTTGTTAAGTCTAATATAACTTTTATGAACGGTTACTAAATTTAAAATTTTCTCCCATTTTGAGGAATTAGTTGATGATGTAATACTTTCATATGCAAATTGAAGATTTTCTTCGAAGAGATTAAAATCTTCCATCCAAAAATGAGATTTCCAGGCGTATTGATAATATGCATCTAGCAATTGTTGATTAGTCCCGAATTTTTTTGAGATTTTTATAGCTCTTTCAAATAGACCTTGTGTTTCAATTAGTGGTTTCTCAAGTTCAGCGCTTAACTCTGCAATTTCTAAAAATATATCCACATGTTCATATGAAATTTCAGCGGGATTTATTTTCTCTCTAATATACTCGGTTAGTTCTTCATATTTCTTATGCTTTTTATAATCATTTTCTCCAAAAATAACTTCTCTTTTATATTGTGTCGGAACTGACAGTGAATCAATAGCCAATTGCTCAAAATTATTTTTGTAAATTTGATCTAATAGCCAATTAATATCTAATATACGAACATCCATTCCAGTTTTTGTTTTTAGTGTATCCTCAACCTCTGAACGAATATTGGACTTTGCAGATTGATTCGTTACGCAAAATACTTTAGTATACCCGCGATCTGTTTCTTTTATCTTAAGTACATCTTCATGGCATTTTTTCTTCCAGTCTTTACGTGTACTTACCGCAAAGGCCCAACGTTCTTTATTTGATGCTTCATTAACACCTTCGAACCAAAGAAGCTTATTCTGTTCCGAAACAGGGAATGTTTGTGTGTCAGTTTTACCATCCCCCCTGCTACAGGACCAGTTTGTTCAAGGAGATTAGGGCAAATTATTTTTTCACATATTTTTTTTGCAAAATCTTCGAATTGTAATTCTTGATTTCTTGTATTTAGCGTAGAAAGGAAGTGTTCCAGTACAACTCTATCTAAAGTACCAGTCTCTCTGATTGTTGAATCAGAAAATTTTTCAGGGCGACGGCGCCTTAGAAATTCTTTAGATGAAAATTTGGTTTCCTGTACATTCATGATTGTGACGCTCCTCTTGCTATCGAGAATAAACCTTTGTATGCATCAACTAGATTTATTGTTCATACTGCCTTTTTGAAGAAAAAATTGCGGAAGTTTATTTCTAGACAAGCTATCTATGTAATCACTATACCACTGCATCATCTGTTGTCTCCCCTCCAAATACTGTGCATGATTGTAAGCCCCGTGAATAGCGTTCTTACCCACATGTGCAAGCTGTGTTTCGATCCATGCGGAGTTGAATCCTTCTTCATGCAGAAAGGTACTCATTGTGTGACGAAAACCATGCCCCGTCAGCCTTTCTTTTTTATCCTAATAGCTTAATTACCTGATTAATGCTTTCTTTTAAGATCGGCTTAGTACGATCATTACGTCCAAAGGATACGATCGTATAAATGCACCTAATCTTATTACATCGTGTTTTCTATGTCCGTTCCTGGCACTAAGCGGCCAATCATTGATTATGAGAGTAGTGGATGGAGGAAGCTACACTCAAATGCCTTTAATCAGGAAAGGAGATGCGCCAAAATGGATTATGGGTAAAAGTGACTTTTTGTGTTTGTACATTTATGTGTGCAAAGCCATATGTGTATAAGGTTTTTTTGCTATAAATACAAAGATTTAAAACCCTTCTCCTGCTAGTCCGTTTATCTCGAAGAGTATTAAATAATTATGCAGTGTTTTACACCAGTTTTACACCCGTCAGATTTTAGACATAAAAAAACCAACCCCAAGAGGTTGGTTTTTAAGGGAATGTTTGGTCGGCATGAGAGGATTTGAACCTCCGACCCCCGACACCCCATGACGGTGCGCTACCAAGCTGCGCTACATGCCGACGCTGAACATTCAGTCTACTCATCCGCGCTTCGAAAGCAAGATGTCATGCAAACGAATGCTTTATTTTTAAGCAGTTAGTTGGCGACGAAGCGTTTCTGGTTGGTCAACACCTGCAAGAGCAGGCCCAATTCCGGTTTTTGATCGCTCAATTCTTTGCCATGGCTGTCATAGGCACGGTAATTGCCGTTGTTATCAAGCCTGATGGTCTGCGACGGCGTGGTGATAATCAATGCGCCATCGTTGCTGCTCGACACCCAGTTGTTGCTGCGACGCGCGGCAAACAGGTCTTCGCCCTGCGAATAGTCGGATGACGAGGTAGTGACATGCAGCAAACGTTGCATCAGCGTAGTCATTACGTCTTCATGGGCCGTGATTTTATTGACCGTCTGCGCAGGCGTACCCGGCCAATGCACCACGAGCGGAACCTCGATTTGCTGCGAATCCATCGGATTTTGCGAGGCATTGAGATCCACGCCTTTCGAGCCGGTTATCACCACCACGGTATTATTGAGCACGCCTTTTGCCTCGAGGCTTTTCAATACCTGGGCTATCTGTGCATCCACTTCCCCGGCACCTTGCTGATAACGACGGGTAATCGTTGCAACGGAAGGTTGGCGGCCTTCCTTGCTCTTTTGCGTGGCATCATCGGTGCCGTTAAAGCTCAGATAGGAGAACCACGGGCGCGTACCGCGCGTATTGAGCCACTGCTGCCATTGCTGCGTCGTCTGCTGATCGTTCTGCCGTACCGCCGGGGGCAGGGAGAAGTCTGACAACAGCGCCTGACGATACAGCGGGCTGGTAAAGCCGTCGGAGGCAAACAGGCCGAACTCGTAGTTCTGCTGGGCGAGCGCGTTCATCAGCGCAGACGGTTTGCGGGAGGTAATGATCCCCTGCAAATAGGTCGGCGAAATCCCGTAGAACAGGCCGAATAAGCCGGTATCGTCATCACTGCCGGAGCTGTAATGGTGCGTGAAATTCACGTTGCTGCTGGCAAAACGGCTCAACTCGGGCATGTTTTTGCCGGTGGTCGAGGCGTTCAGGCCGTTAACCACGATCATCAGCAGATTATAATTACTGCCTTTATCGCGGAAATTAATGGTATTGAGCGGGTATTCGACCGAAATCGCTTCGGGATCCCCTTGTTCAACCAGACGTTGCTGGTAAACCTGCGCATCAAGCAGGCCGTGTTTCTCGAGGAATTTACGCGCCGTCATCGGGTAGGAGAGGGGTAAATTCGAACGCTGCATGGTAATCGGGCGATAGAAATTGGCATCGGCCCAGATGTACATCAAATGCGAGGCAAAGAAGCAGCAGATAAACAGCACGACCAGCGGTTTGGCGAAACTGCGTCGATTCAGGCTGCGCAGTTTCTGCCATGCCCAGGTGCCGACCAGCATCTCGACCAGAAAAATAACCGGTACGCAGATAAACATCAGCTGCCAGTCGCGCGCTAAATCGGCCTGACCGGGGTTGACCACCAGTTCCCAGACCACGGGATTGATATGCAGATGGAAGCGGGTAAACACCTCGGTATCCACCAGCAGCAGCGTCAGGCCGGTTGTGGCGAGAATGGCTGACAGAAAGCGCAGCAATCGCTGAGACATCACCACAAAGGTGAGCGGGAAGATAATCAGCAGATAGACCGCGAATCCGACAAAGCTGAAATGACCAAGCCAACTGACCAGCGCGTAGATCCTGCCTTCAAGCGAGGAGGGCCAGTCAGAAACAAACAGGTATCGGCTACCGAGTCCGAGACTAAGCAGAATATTGAAGAAGGCGAACCAGTGTCCCCAGCTAACCATCTGGGATACTTTTTCGCGATAGCGCGGACTATTTGTCACCATAACAAGGTTTGGCTGAATGTTGAATTAATGGGCTTTATCTTCTCTTATGGACGCCTGAAGGGCGTCGGCGAACGAACGACCCAGAACCTTACGCTGAGCAGGTGCGACGCTGGTATTGATAAGATTGGTCACCATGTTGCCCAGAACCATCAGGGAAAGATCGGTTGGGGCGCGGTGTTTTTCCAGAACGGTGGCCAACTCTGACAGGAGTTGCTCAACTTGTTCGTCACTGTAACGGGATGATTGTGGCATAGATAATTGGGCTCAAAGCTTTACAAAGTCCAATATCTTAACTTATCACGGCACGAGTTTCCGCATTTTTATAATTCTAATCACGTGGGTTTATTGTTTGGGCATGTTAGAAGAGATTTCATGGCGTAAGGTTATGCGCTTGCAGCAGGCGGCCTTCGGTGTTTGAATACGCGGCGCAGGGGAAACCCCTAAACGAACAGGAGAAATACCATGAGTCTGGATATCGAGCAGATTGCTCTGCACCAGTTGAACAAACGTGACGAGCAGACGCTGGATGTTGTGCTGCGCGATACCCTTTTAACCCCGAATGCGGCGGTTGAAGAGATGATGGCCGAGTTGCATCGGGTTTACAGCGCGAAGAGCAAGGCTTACGGTCTGTTTTCCGAACAGAGTGAACTGGCCGACGCGCTGCGTCATTGCCGAAAGGGTGATGAAGATTTTCTGGGCTTTAGCCGTGCGGCGACGGGCCGACTGCGTGATGAACTGGCAAAATATCCGTTTGCCGAAGGCGGCGTGGTGCTGTTCTGTCATTATCGTTTCCTGGCGGTCGAATATTTGCTGGTGGCAGTATTGACCAGCCGCAGCAGCATGCGGGTAAACGAGCAGCTCGACGTCAGCAGCATCCATTATCTGGACATCAATCACGCCGATATCGTGGCGCGTATTGATCTCACCGAATGGGAAACCAACCCGGAATCAACGCGTTATCTCACCTTTTTGAAAGGTCGCGTCGGGCGCAAGGTTGCAGATTTCTTTATGGATTTCCTGGGCGCTGCCGAAGGTCTGGATGCCAAGGCGCAGAATCGTGGGCTGTTGCAGGCGGTGGATGACTACTGTGCCGAAGCGCAGCTGGATAAAAACGAGCGTCAAAACTACCGTCAGCAGGTGTACACCTACTGCAACGACCAGCTTCAGGCGGGCGAAGAGATTGCATTGGACGAACTGGCGCAGGAATTACCGCCGCTCGGTGACAAAGACTTCAAGCAGTTTTCAAACGATCAGGGATATGAGCTGGAAGAGAGTTTCCCGGCCGACCGCAGCACACTGCGTCAGCTGACCAAGTTTGCCGGCAGTGGCGGCGGGCTTAGCATCAATTTCGACGCGCTGCTTATGGGCGAGCGCATTTTCTGGGATCCGGCCACCGATACACTGACCATTAAAGGTACGCCGCCCAATCTGCGCGATCAACTTCAGCGCCGCTCGGGCAGTGGCAGTAAATAAACCTTTTCGTCAGCCAATAAAAAACGCCGCATTAAGCGGCGTTTTTTATTGTTCTCGCGTAGGCGTCCCTATGCGCATCAGCTTCTTTGGCGATTAAACGCGAACGAAGTCGATGTGAGCCAGTTTTGGCTTGAACGGGTGACGCTGTACAGCTTGAACTTTAACTTTGGTTTCTTTACCGTCGATAACCAGAGTGATGGCTTCGCTGTAAAATTCCGCTTTCAGTTCCTGGTTCTTTACAGAGTCATGGTCCAACTCGATAGAGATAGGTTCAGCAGAGCCACCGTAAACGATAGCTGGGAATTTGTTTGCTGCGCGCAGGCGGCGGCTCGCACCCTTACCCTGCGCAGTACGTACTTGTGCATTAATAGTAGTCATGATTTTTCTCTTAAAAGAAAATTACTGTTACAGGCGACCCAGCAACAGGTGATAGATCTTCGCTTCGCACATGGCGAAAGCGGGCGGTATGTTACCGAAGTATCGCCCTGACGGCAAATGATTAATCCCTGATATTTGCTTAATCGCTAGCCGCGCAGCTCGTAGGCACGGCGGAAGCGTCCCTGATAATCGAAGATTTTTTCGCGAATCTGCCAGAATCTGCCTTTCATGCGCGCGACGACAAAATCCGGATGCCGCAACAGCGCCTGCTGCGCAATGATATCCGCCGCCGTGTTCCACACCAGTTCAATACCCGGCGCGCGCTGATGCGGGCGCATAAAGTTGTGCACAAACGCGGTGCGCTGTGCGGGCGTTTGCAGTCGATAACGTTCGCTCGCGCTCGCGCCGTCTTCATCGTAATAAGTGATTTTTAGCCATTCCCCTTTATCGTCTCTTCCCGTTTCCAGATTCATGCCGCCGCAGCGCAGCACCAGCGCATCCTTGAGTTTCTGCGCGGCTTTGAGCATGTCGTCGGGATCGACCAGCACTTCCTGACACTGATGACAGCGGCGGGCGGCGATGTCGTTCTCTGCACCGCAGTGCGGACAGCTCTTGAAGCGAAAGCGGAAGTCGCACTGCTCGCGGTTGTCTTCTTCGTCTTCCAGCACGCCCTGACAGCGGCGGCCAAAATGCTCGATGACCGTGCCGTCGGCGGTGGTTTTGCCCCAGAAGATGTTGGCAAACCCGCAGGCAGGACAAAACACCTGCACCGGCTTATTGTCGCTGGCACCTTTTGGACTGCCCACTTCCGGCGTAAATAAATCGTGCGGATTGCCTGCGTAATCAAGGATTAAACAGTCCGTTTTGTCTGGCGCGAGACGCAGTCCACGGCCCACAATCTGCTGATACAGACTGACCGATTCTGTGGGACGCAAGATGGCAATCAGATCGACGTGCGGCGCATCAAAGCCCGTTGTTAACACCGAAACGTTAACCAGATAACGCAGCTCCTGGCGTTTAAACGCGTTGATTAGGGCATCGCGATCTACAGCCGATGTTTTGGCGCTGACCAGCGCCGCTTCTCCTGCGGGCAGCAGTTTGAAGACTTCGCCCGCGTGCTCTACCGTCGAGCAGAAGATCATGACCCCTTTGCGATCCTTGGCGAAGTCAATGATTTGGTTGACGATATGGGGCGTGATGCGTGCCTGGCGGCGCAGTTCGTCATTGAGGTCGGCTTCGGCAAAGAGTCCGCTGCTGTTGGGCTGCAAACGGCTGAAATCGTATTGCACCACCGGCATATCCAGCCGTTCCGGCGGCACCAGAAACTGATGCTTTATCATGTAGCGCAGCGGCAGCTCGTAGATGCAGTCGCGGAACAGGCTCTTTTCGTCGCCGCGCACGATGCCCTGATAGTGATACTGGTAAATCCAGCCCTTACCCAGACGATAAGGCGTGGCGGTCAGTCCGAGCAGCCGCAGACGCGGATTCTGGGTGCGCAGATGCGCAATAATCTGCTGATACTGGCTCTTGTCGTCATCGCTGATGCGATGGCATTCGTCGATAATCAGCAGCGAAAAGGCGCTGTCGAACTTGTCGAGGTTCGGCGCGACCGACTGGACGCTGCCAAACACCACTTTGCCCTGACTTTGCTTGATATTCAGCCCGGCGGCAAAAATATCTGCCTGGAGTCCGTAGGAGAGATATTTGCTGTGGTTCTGCGCCACCAGTTCCTTGACGTGAGCAAGCACTAACACGCGGCCACGCGCCACCCTTGCCAATTCGGCAATGACCAGACTTTTTCCCGCGCCGGTCGGCAGCACAATCACCGCCGGGTCGTCATGTTTGCGAAAATGCTGCAACGTGGCGTCAACGGCTTCCTGCTGATAGGGGCGAAGTGTAAAGGGGAGAGCTCGCATGAGGGACTCGCAGTCGAAACAGGCGGCTATTATGCCAAAAATCCGAGCCGGAGGCTAACGCACGTCCGTGAAAATTAGTCTGCAAAGTTTGGCAGATTGACGCGACAACGCAGGGTAAGGACCGCTATAATGGCCGCTCTCATAGGCAGGCATGCCCTGCATCTTCAATGAAAATTTCCTTCATCACCCTGCGGTTGCAGACTCTTGCGGCAGCGGGGTGTTGTGTTTTATCAAAGCGCGAGCAGCCTTTGCTCGCCCGGACAGGCTAAGTAGATTCAATGCGATTGGACAAGTTTTTATCTCAGCAGTTAGGCGTAAGCCGTGCGTTGGTCGCACGTGAGCTGCGTGCAAAGCGCGTTACCGTCGATGGCGAAATCGTTAAAACCGGCGCGATGAAATTGACGCCCGAAATGAGCGTCGAATTCGATGGCAACGTGCTGGAGCAGATCACCGGTTTCCGTTATTTCATGTTGAACAAACCGCAGGGCTACGTTTGCTCGACGGATGACCCCGATCATCCAACCGTTCTGTACTTCCTCGAAGAACCGGTCGCCTACAAGCTGCATGCCGCAGGGCGTCTGGACATCGATACCACCGGTCTGGTGCTGATGACCGACGACGGCCAATGGTCGCACCGCATCACCTCGCCGAAACACCATTGCGAGAAAACCTATCTGGTGACGCTGGAACATCCGCTGGCCGAAGACACCGCCGCGCAGTTTACCGCCGGCGTTCAGCTGCACAATGAAGACTCGCTGACCAAACCCGCGCAGCTCGAGCAACTGGAAGACTGCGTGGTGCGCCTGACAATCAGCGAAGGCCGCTATCATCAGGTCAAACGCATGTTTGCCGCAGTAGGCAACCGCGTCGTCGCGCTGCATCGCGAACGCATAGGTGAAATCGTAATGGATGAAGATCTCGAACCGGGCCAGTATCGCGAGCTTACCGAATCGGAAATCGCCTCGGTCACTGTGCCGCAGCGTCCTTGACACTGTAGCGGCGTTAGCGGCGCACGCTCACCCGAATCACTGACCTGTGTAAGCTCATCGGGATTCGCTTGCTTGCTGCCTTGCTACAGCGCCAATGACTTGGGCACAGCCGCAGCGTCCTTGACACTGTAGCGGCGTTAGCGGCGCGCGCTCACCCGACTGACCTGTCCAGAATGACTATTTTGAGGAACATATAAAAGTGCAAGAGACCCGGACATCCCACTTGGGTTTAATCCTGATTTTGGGCTTGTTGTCGATGTTGATGCCGCTGGCTATCGACATGTATCTGCCAAGTATGCCGATGATTGCCGACGAGTTTGGCGTGCCGGCGGGCAGGGTGCAAATGACGCTGAGTGCGTATGTGCTGGGTTTCGCCATCGGCCAGTTGTTCTATGGGCCAATGGCCGACAGTCTTGGGCGCAAGCCAGTGATTTTCTGGGGCGCGCTGGTGTTTGCGCTCGCAGCGGCGGCCTGTGCGCTTTCCAACTCCGTTGAGCAACTGGTTAACATGCGCTTTCTGCACGGCCTGTCGGCGGCGGCGGCAAGTGTGGTGATAAACGCCCTGATGCGCGACATGTTCACCAAAGACGAATTCTCCCGCATGATGTCCTTTGTCGTGCTGGTCATGACGGTCGCGCCGCTGCTGGCCCCGATGCTCGGCGGTGCGCTGATGCTGTGGTTCAGCTGGCATGCCATCTTCTGGGCGATGGCGATCGCGGCATTGATTGCGGCTGTTCTGGTCGGGGTCTTTATCAAGGAAACGCTGCCAAAGGAGCGGCGGCAGCGCTTTCATATGCGCACGACGCTAGGCAATTTTGCCTCGCTGTTTCGCCACAAGCGCGTGTTGAGTTATATGCTGGCGAGCGGCTTCTCGTTTGCAGGCATGTTCTCATTCCTGAGCGCGGGCCCGTTCGTTTATATCCAGCTTAACGGTGTTTCGCCGCAGAATTTCGGCTTCTATTTTGCGTTGAACGTCGTGGTTCTGGTGGTGCTGACCTTTATCAACAGCCACAATGTTCGCCGTCGCGGAGCCATCAAGATGTTCCGTCTGGGTCTGATGATTCAGCTGGCGATGGGCCTGTGGCTCGTCGCCGTGACGGCTTTCGGTTTGGGATTCTGGGCACTGGTGCTGGGCGTGGCGGGGTACGTGGGCTGTATCGCAATGGTCACCTCCAACGCGATGGCGGTGATTATGGATGACTTTCCGCATATGGCCGGTACTGCTGCATCGCTGGCCGGTACGCTGCGTTTTGGCACGGGCGCGTTGATAGGCTCACTGCTTTCGTTGTTTACGGCGCGAAGCGCCTGGCCGATGGTCGGATCCATGGCGTTTTGTATCATCGCCTCCGTGCTGCTGTATTTATACGCAAGCCGCGAAGGGAAGAAAGCGACGTCTGCCGAAGCCAGCACCGTTTCCGCAGAGTAGGCACCCGCGTAATGCAAAAAGCCGCTGAATCATTCAGCGGCTTTTTTGTGGGTATCATCTTGTGAGGCAAGTGTGAAAGATTAGGCCACTACCCCTGTGCTTTTGTATTTCGCCCGCGTCCTGGCGTAATGGTCGGCAAGTGCGATAGCCTTGGCACCCGGCACCAGTGCAATATCACACTCTTTTGGCAGCAGAGCCGTGACCAGGGCGGCAATCAGCAGCGAACCGGACAGCGCATAGATGGCCGTGTTCTGACCGTACAGGCTGACCAGCACACCCACCAGATAGGGACCGCAGAAACCGCCGAGATTACCCAACCCGTTGATGACGCCACGAGCGCGGCCCGCGGCTTCCGGCGTGGTAACCTTGCCCGGAATGGTCCAGAAGGCGCTGGTCGCGGCCTGCAGGAAGAAGCCGGCACAGACCAGGAAGCAGTAAGAACCGACCACATTGCCTTTAAACGCTACCGACAGGGCCAGACTGGCGGCAAAGCCGACCAGCGGCAGGATGATGAACATACGGCGCTTACCGGTCTTGTCGGAGAGTACAGACATCGCCAGAATACCCAGCATGGTGCCCACGTAAGGAATGATGGCCAGCAGGCCGACCGAGCTCATGTCACCGCCGGTCAGCGATTTCAGAATAGTCGGCAGCCACAGGGTATAACCATAAATGCCGGTCTGATAGAAGAAGTTGATAACAATCAGTTTTAAAATGGAGGTGTTGCGAAACACTTCTTTCAGCGGCGCATCTTCTACGGTAGCCAATTCTTTCAACGCGTCACGTTCGCGTTTCAATTCGGTAACCAGATAGTCGCGCTCGCGATCCGACAGCCATTTTGCCTCTTCGGGACGGTCACTGATGGTAAACCACCAGAACACCATCACGACCACGGAAAGCAGACCTTCGATGATAAACAACCAGCGCCAGTCGAGGGCATCAAGAATATAACCGGACATGGGCGCGGTGATCATTCCGCCGATGGGGGCAAACATCAACACATAGGCATTGGCCCGACCACGTTTCTGCATCCGGGAACCAGTTGCTGACCATCGTCAGTACCACCGGCAGCATCCCGCCTTCTGCCACACCCAGCGCAAAGCGCAGGAACAGCAGTTGATAATGGTTGTTCACCATCCCGGTCAGGACGGAGATAATCGCCCACGCAAACAGCGACCAGGCAATGAATTTACGGCCACTGCCGTTGACCGCAATACTGCCGCCCGGCACCTGTAAAAACAGATAACCGATAAAGAAAATACCCGCGGCCAGACCGGCCATGGATGAGGTAATACCTAATGCGCTGTCCATACCGCCCGGCATGGCAAAGCTGATATTCACGCGGTCCATGAAGGAAATAATGCAGGCGATCAATATTGGCGTAATTACGCGTAACCAGCGGGCCTTTGGTATTGTTTTATCCATGGGTACACCTCGTTTATTCACAGAAGCATTCCATCAAAAAGGGAATGAATTATTACGCGAATTCGGTTGGTATATGAAATAAGGCATTGGGGAAAATGTTCTTATTAACCTGATCCGACGATGTCCTAATAAAAGCATTTCTACCATTATATTATGAGACGTAAGTCACATTAGGCCATGTTAAAAAAGGATGTTACTGGTAACGTGATCCTGCCCATGCTGTCCGGGCAGGTATTTTGAAGGAGAAAAACTAGATGGTGCCGCCAAGGGAAATACGGTAATGCAGGTCAACTCTTTCAATTGTCGGGATTTTATTGATTTTTTCAGCATGATTTCAGCGGCGACCTTGCCGATTTCAAAACGTGGCGTAATGACACTTGCCAGCGGCGGCGTGGTCGCGAGGCCGATATCCAGCCCGTGAAAGCCTGAAATCGCCATGTCTTGCGGTACCTGAATGCCGAGTCGGCTGCATTCCTGCATCACGCCGACGGCAATGTCATCATTGGTACATAATACCGCATCGACATCGGGATTAAGCTGGCGCGCCATTGTCAACATTCCTGCGCCAATAGACACCGACGAGACTTTATTTGGCGTAATATGCTGCGGCGAAAGCTGGTTATTTTCCATCGCCTGGCGATAGCCTTCATAACGTTTCATATCACGCGGGTCTGACATGGAACCGAAATAAACCACGTGCTTCTTGCCACTGGCAATTAATGCCGACGCCATATCGAATCCAGCCTGAAAATTATCGAATCCGACGGCGATACGCCCATGGGAATCATCGAGATCCATCACCTGAGCCACCGGAATATCGGCGGCATTAAGATATTTATCAGCCTTTAGCGTGTGCACCGAATCGGTAAGGATTAATCCGGCCAGTCGGAAAGTCAGCAGATTGATAATATGCTCTTCTTCGCGTGATTTACTGTAATCATAATTGACTACCAGCGTCTGATATCCCTGAGTGGAAGTGACAGATTCAATACCGGCCAGCAGGTCGGAAAATATCTGATTATTGAAAGACGGCACGAGGATGCCAATCTTTTTGCTCTTGTTCTTTTTCTCTGTCTCTTCCAGCGGAAAACCGACTTCCTGCATGACTTTGGTAATACGTTCGCGTGTTTCAGGAGAGACCTTTTCGGGCGTGCGCAGAAAGCGGCTGACGGTCATTTTTGTGACGTCGGCGAGTAACGCGATATCTTGTAATGTGACGCGTTGGTTTCTCATCCGGAGGTCCTGCTGGTGCCAAAAGGGAGGGTGAAATGATACGCCGTATGTTACCAAATTGGTCAACGCTTAACAATGCAGCGAATAGTCAGAAAAAACTTTTACTTTCAGGATGATGACACATCCTGTTGCCATTACTTTCATGCTGGCGGATAAGCCGTTTGACTTAAGTTCAGCCTGCGGATGACAGCGATCACGCTTGAGGTAACAGAGTTTCCTAACACGAAATAAAGTGATCCGGATCACAGTTTAAAGCCGCGTAAACCGCTTTTATTAAGCCACTGCTTTTTATTCGCCTTGCACGTGGATGACACGGACATTTTCATTTGTAACGTCAGGAAAATTATTATGACTAATCTGTTCTCGCTGGATAACAAAAAAATTCTGGTAACGGGCTCTTCGCGCGGGTTGGGATTCCTGCTTGCAAAAGGGTTGGCCGAGCACGGCGCCGAAATCATTATCAATAGCACCACGCAGGCGTCGGCCAGCAAGGCGGCGGAAAGCCTGCGTGCAGCGGGATTCATCGCGCATCCGGTGGCTTTCGACGTGACCAGCGGTCAGGCGGTGCAGGAGGCTGTCGATAAAATCGAGCGCGAAATCGGGCCTATCGACGTGCTGGTAAACAATGCCGGGATTCAGCGTCGTCATAAATTTACCGAATTTCCGGAAAAGGATTGGGATGACATTGTGGCCGTGAATCAGAAATCGGTGTTTCTGGTTTCTCAGGCCGTTGCCCGCTACATGATAACCCGCGAGCGCGGCAAGATTATCAATATCGGATCCATTCAAAGCGAACTGGGCCGCGACACGATTACTCCGTATGCCGCTTCGAAAGGGGCGGTGAAGATGCTGACGCGCGGTATGTGTGTCGAGTTGGCGCGTTACAACATTCAGGTCAACGGCATCGCGCCGGGCTATTTCAAAACCGATATGACGCAGGCGCTGGTGGACAACAAAGAGTTTTCCGACTGGTTGTGCAAACGCACACCGGCAGCGCGCTGGGGAAATCCCGAAGAGCTGATTGGCGGTGCCGTGTATCTTTCCTCACGTGCCTCGGATTTCGTTAACGGTCACTTACTGTTTGTCGATGGCGGGATGATGGCGGCAGTCTAATCTTTTCATGTGGCCACTCTTTCCCTTTGATACTGGAAACCCTATGAGCACGAATGACAGGAAGATTGCCCTGATTACGGGCGCAGGCAGCGGTATTGGATTAAGCGCCGCCAAGGCACTGGTTGCCACAGGATTCGAGGTTATCCTCACCGGGCGTAATAAAGACAAGCTGGAGAAAGCGGCAGCGCAGTTTGCGCCCGGCAAGGCGCATGTCTTCACCGTCGACGTTGCCAATCCGCAGTCTGTGTCTGCGCTCTTTTCAACGGTACAGGAAACCTTTGGCCGCCTCGATGTGTTGTTCAACAATGCGGGCACCAATGTAAAAGACCAACCGATTGAAGACCAAGCCTATGAAGACTGGTTGACCGTCATCAATACCAATCTCAACGGTGCCTATCTGTGTACGCAGGCGGCGGTAAAACTGATGAAGCAGCAGACGCCGATGGGCGGGCGAATCATCAATAACGGATCGATTTCGGCGCACAGTCCGCGTCCCAATTCGGCGCCGTATACGGCCAGCAAGCACGCCATTACTGGCCTGACCAAAAGTACGGCGCTGGATGGTCGTAAATACAATATTGCCTGTGGTCAGATAGATGTCGGCAACGCGGCAACGGATATGGGCAATAAAGCGCTGGCAGGTAGAATGCAGGCCGATGGCGAGATTGCGCAGGAACCCGTGATGCCGGTGGAAAACGTGGGTGAGGCGGTGGCGTTTATGGCGAACCAGCCCGACGGCACCAATATCCTCACGCTGACGGTAATGGCGACCGCCATGCCTCTGGTCGGGCGCGGGTAGCGCTTGCGGCAAGCGAGGCAGCCTGACCCTTCGCCGAGTTCAGGCAGTGCACTTCAGACAGTAAAAAGGAGAATGCCTTACGCATTCTCCTTTTTTATTGCACGCATTTTGCCGATAACGTGGGGCTGTTATTGGCGGTGACGCGTACGACGCCTTCTTATCAACCAGAAAATCAGCGCCAGCACCACGACAATGCCGATCACCATCGCCGGTGCCATATACGGCTGGAGTTTGGCCAGCAGGGTAACCGGACCGCCCGCCCGTAATACTGCAACATCCAGCGGAGCGACCTGAACCTGAGGGTTACCAAAATTGCTCAGCACATAGTTGGAGATGTCGGCAATCTGTTGATCCGTCAGCTGGGCGACATAGGAGCCTTCACCAAACTTCGGCATCAATACGTGCTCGTTGCCCACCTGGCGGTCCACTCCATAAAGCATGGTTGAAATCAGATTGGAGGCATTGGTCAGGCCGGTCGCAGTATTGTTATAAAGCGATGGATAAGCCTGATTTTTGCTGCCGCCACCGTCTGGCTGATGACAACTTGCGCAATAACCGCTAAACAGGGCAGCGCCGCCGGTAATGGTGTGATTGGCATTCGACGGATGCGCACCACGTAGACCTTCTTCGACATTCACCTGCCTGGATCCAAAGCTGTCTGCCGCCTGAACGTCTGCCGGATCACGCACCGCAGGGGCGTTTTTCAGGTAGAAGGCGATAGCTTCAAGATCTGAATCCGGCAGATATTGCAGGCTGTTCTGCACCGCTTCCGCCATCGGACCGGCCGCCTGATTCTTGCCTGAGGTCCGACCGGTTTTCATGTATTCGACCAATTGTGCCTGCGACCAGTTACCAATACCGCTGACCGGATCGGAACTGATATTGGGCGCATACCAGGGTCCTACCATTCCGCCCGCCAGAGGTTTACTCGTTTCCGACCCCATCATCAGATTTCGCGGCGTGTGGCAGGTATCACAGTGACCCGCGCCGTTAACCAGATAGGCACCGCGGTTCCATTCGTCGCTTCGGGTCGGATCCGGTTTGAACGCCGAGTTGTCGAGATACATCATGTTCCAGCCTGCCATTGCGATGCGCATATTGAACGGGAAGGGCAGCGCCGTCTGCTTGGTTGGCTGCTCGACCGGTTTTACGCCCAGCTGGAAATAAGCATACATGGCCTGAACATCTTCATCGCTCATGTGGCTGTAGGAGGTATACGGCATGGCCGGATAGAGGTTCGCGCCGTCGGGACGCACCCCTTCACGCACGGCACGACTGAATTGCTGCAACGTATAATTGCCGATACCAAACTGCTTCGATGGCGTGATGTTGGTGGTATAGATAGTGCCCATCGGTGAATGGATGGGATAGTCACCGGCAAATGCCCGTCCTCCTTCAGGATTGGTATGACAGGCCTGACAGTCGGCCGCCGTGGCGACCAGTTTTCCCCTGGCGATGAGGTCCAACTGGCTCTCTTGTGCCGTGGCCAGCATGGAGAAACCGCTCAACACCAAGCCCAGCAGCGCTACACTCACTATTTTTTTCATGCTTGACCTGCCAGAGACTTTGCCATGTCATCCGCAGCTTTCAGCGCCAGCGCGGCCATCGTGAGGGTACTGTTCACCACGCTCGAGGACGGAATTGCCCCGCCGCCCGGTAACCACAGGTTTTCATGGTCATGGGTACGACAGTCGCCATTGACCACCGAATCGGCAGGATCATTGCCCATGATGGTGCCCCCATGATGTGGTTGTTGGCATTCAGATTGGTGGTGATGTTGAAATCTTCGGCCATAAACAGTTTACCGATATATTCCAGCTGCTTATGTGCGGCCACTGCACCTTCGCGGACATAATCTCCCACGTCGTAGTGAATGTCCGGGCACGGCAGGCCGTGTGGATCCTTGCGGGTTTTACTGAGCGTCAGGCGGTTGTCCGGATCCGGCAGCGGCTCGAGGCTGATAGAAAGATCCACGCCATAAATCGAGCGACGGCGGATCTCGTTATCCAGTTCTTCTCCGACCAGCCCCATTTCCAAAGCCTTGTTGGTGGCGGGGATCACCTGACTGATGTTGTTGACTATCATCTTGTTGGCCGAGTACTGACTGCGGAACTCGCCGTCTCGCGGTCCGACCAGACAGCTGCTTTGCGCGGGGCCGCGACCTATCCACAGCGGTTCCGAAGCAATGAAGGTACAGTGGAAACCCGAGTGGTCCATCATGTTGCGACCCACGTGATCCGACGAATTGGCAATGCCGGTCGGATTTTTTCATTGGCGGCCATCAGCAGCAGACGGGGGTTTCAATGCCGTTACAGGCCAGCGCAAATACTTTGCCCGTGGCTTTGTGCGACTGCTTTTTGTTGTCCAGCCAATGTACGGCGGTTACGCGATTGTTTTCATCGGTATCAATCTTGTAAACCACAGACTCGGCAAGCACCACGGCACCTTTGTTTTCGGCGCGTTCCACGTGGGCAATACCGTTATACATCGCGCCGATAGGACAGATTGGCTGACAGTTGTTGTTGCCACAGCAGGTCGGGCGGCCCTGCCACGGACGGGTGCTGCGGCCCTGGGGAATCGGCACCGACTTGAAGCCATGCGGGTTGACCACTTCGGCAAAACGGGTATCGCCATAGGCATAGGGCACCTGTTCCATCGGGTAGGGCTTGCTGCGCTCGGAAGGCGATTGCAATTCGGGATCACTGGGACCGGCCACACCAATTTCATCTTCGGCGCGGCAATAGTAAGGCTCCAGCTCTTCATAGGAAATTGGCCAGTCACGTCCGACGCCGTAGAGCGTCTTCATCTTGAAATCGTTGGGCAGATGACGCCAGCACGAGGCCGCCCAGTGCCAGGTGGTTCCACCCACTGTACGCAGATAACCCTGCTGGAAACTGCTGGCGCTTGGACCGGTCAGGTTCACGTAGTTGTTTTTCGGGAAGTAGAGCGGGGCAGGCGCCAGCTCCGACTGAGGATACAGCCCCTGAAAATCTGAACCGGCACGATTGGCAAACGGCATATTACGCCAGTTTTCAACGGCCTGCGCGCGCTCAATGCGCAAACCGGCTTCCAGTACCAATACGGAGTGGCCCAGACTCACCATTTGATCGGCAATCATGCCGCCAACAATTCCTGAACCAACAACAATCACATCGGCCGAGACGTCGCCGTCTGCGGTAAAAAGGGGTTTTTTCATTAGGCTTTGCTCGTTTTTACACTGTCTGGCGTCGCTTTCAAGCGCTCTTCTTTCATGGAGTCCGGCATCGGGGCAGCCGGAGGAGGGGCGGTGAACCACAGAGGTCCATTGCCGCAATAGGTGGGCACAATCAGCCCATCGCTAACCGGGCGATACATCAGCGCATCTTTATAGGCAATCAAAATGGTATCGGTACCATTTTTAACCGTACCTGTATACCAGCCGGTAATGATGGCGGTCAGGATATCGCCAAGCTCGTTCTGACGTGCGGCATTTTGAAAATCTTTCGCTCGCAGGCCGGGTTTCAACAGGGCAAACAGTTTGGAAACCTGGGCGGGGAACTGCGGGCTACCTTGATAAAAGGCATTGAATATGCGCGCAGACATGCCCGGACTGAGATCCTGATGTTCAGTGATAGCCTTGGAAACCTGAAAAAACTGGGTAAATATCACGGGGTCGCCCGTCGCGGTATCTTTTTCAGCCTGGGTTAAAAACGGAAATCCGAGCAAGGTCGCCGCCACCATCGCCGAACCCACGCCTTTCAGCATGTCACGGCGACTGAAACCGGTACCATTTTCACGGATGTTTTCGTTAAAAAGTGAACGATTGTTGTCCATCTCAACTCTCTTTTGATCGGGGAGTAAGCCAGTGGCTCGCTATATGTTTTTATTATTGTTTTGAAGTTACTGAGAAACGAAGCGCTTACAGAAAGCCTTTGCTTCATGAATAGGGTAAGTCAGTAAAAACGGTGGGGATGATAATCGCAGAAATGTAAAAATGCGCTAACAAATCGTGCTAAAAAAATAACATTCTGTTTTCATTTTGGTCTGGGTTAACAAATTTATAACGCGGGGTAGTCCATAAAAGGCGAAATGTCCAAAATGTTACGAACCTTATGGTTCATTTTATATTAACCAAATGTTTCAGTTATAACGTTATGATTATTAGAGATATAAATTTTTTTTCACAGGCGTGTTGTTTATTTTTTGTAGCATTAAGGCATCTAAAAGGTAACGGCTATGCATGAAATTGGTTGAGAAATGACTCTGAAAGGGTTACAAATGAGCCGAAGTGAGATCGGGATCCCAAATTTGCGGCTAAGCGGTCAAAAAAACGACATAACTCACCGTATCTGTACTTAAATGGTTAATGGCTTGTAAAATATTAGTTGTTCTTAAGCTATTTATCAGGCAAAAAGAGCAGAACTGAGTTATAACTTGGTTCATGCGTTGCGAATTTGTAAAATTTATGTTGGATTTTTCTGGGGTGTACTGTGAACAGCAATCATTTTTCCGTGATACATCGATTACCACTGAGCTATCGCTGGTCTTCCGGACTGGCGGGCATCAAGGTGGAAGCCATTCCGCTGCCTGCCGATGAAGAGGACAGCAACCTGATTGGTCTGAAGCTGCTCAGCCCGGAAGGTGATACCGCGCGGCAGGTCCTGCAAAGTCTGAATCTTTCGCTGCGGGAAATTCAGGTTGAGAGCAGCATCGTCGAATGTGACGGCGAGCTTTGCCTGGTTCGTCAAACGTGACGACGAAAGCGCAACCATGTGTCGCCTCAAGAATATCGGCACGGCCATTGCCGAATCGGTTTCCGTTTCCGCTATCTATCCTTTCTGATGACGGTTGGCTAATCACGCTAACCGTTGTTGCCTTCCGCCAATGCCAGCAATTTTCGCGTGTAAGCCTGTTCAGGCCGCGTGAAAAGCGTTTCACACTCTCCCTGCTCGACCACTTTACCGCCTTGCAACACAATCAACTGATGACAAAGGCTGCGCACCACCTGTAAATCATGGCTGATAAACAGATAGGACAGGCCGTGACGCTGCTGTAAACGATGCAGAATGTCGAGGATCTGCGCCTGTACCGATTTATCGAGAGAAGACGTCGGCTCGTCAAGAATAACCAGTTCCGGTTGCAGGATAAGGGCGCGGGCGATAGCGATGCGTTGGCGCTGACCGCCCGAAAACTCGGTGGGATAGCGATGTCGGGTCAGGGGATCCAGCCCCACTTCCTCCATCGCCTTGATGACCTGTTCTTCGCGCTGCTTTTCGTTCAGTTTTTTATGCACCTTGAGACCTTCGGCAATAATCTGCATCACGTTAAGTCGTGGATTAAGCGCGGAATAGGGGTCCTGAAACACCACCTGAATCCTGCTGCGAAAAGGCAGCATTTCACGGCGGGAAAATTGGTGCAGCGGCTGGCCGTCGAATTCGATTGAACCTTCCGAGCGCAGCAGACGTAGCAGTGCAAGCCCCGTGGTGCTTTTCCCGGACCCTGATTCGCCCACCAGCCCGAGACTTTCGCCACGCCGCAGGGTAAAACTCAGAGGCTGTAGCGCCTGTTTAATGCTGACGGTACGGCGCAGCAGGCCGCGACGCACCGGAAAACCCACGGCGAGATTTTCAACGCGCAGCAAGACGGGGCTGTCGGCTTTTACCGGCCGCGGATTTCCCCGCGGTTCGGCCAGCAGCAGCTGGCGGGTATACGCGTGTTGCGGTGCGGTGAACAGCGCTTCCCGCCGATTGAACTCGACACAACGCCCTGCTTTCATGACCGCCACATTATCGGCAATGGCGCGTACGATGCGCAGGTTATGGGTGATAAACAGCATCGCCATGCCCAGCTCGTCTTTCAGCTCCTGCAACAGCGCCAGTATTTGCGCCTGCACGGAGACATCGAGCGCCGTTGTCGGTTCATCGGCAATCAGCAGTTTGGGCTGCGTCAGAATAGCCATGGCAATCATGACCCGCTGCCGCTCGCCACCGGAGAGTTGATGCGGGAAATCACCAAGGCGCGACGCCGCCTGGGCAATGCCTACCCGGTCGAGACAACTGATGATTTCGCCCCGCGCCGCCTCGCGCCGCATGCCCCGATGCAACGCCAACACTTCTGCCAGCTGTTTTTCGAGAGTATGCAGCGGGTTGAGCGACACCATGGGTTCCTGAAAAATCATCGCAATGCGATCGCCACGGATTTTACGCAGCGCAGGCTCGCTGGCGTGCAGCAGACTCTGCCCCTCAAAGAGAATGTCGCCGCGTGGATAGACAACCGACTGCGAACGCAGCAGCCGCAGCACCGACAGCGCCGTGACGCTCTTGCCCGAACCGGATTCGCCGACCAGCGCCAGCGTCTCGCCCGGTGAAATCTGCAGGGAAAGGTCATGCACAACGGTAGACAACGCCCCTTGCTGGCGGAAAGCGATATCCAGATGTTCGATACTGAGCAGTGGCGAAGGGGTCATGGCATGGCTTCCTAACGTGTCTGGCTGGGGTCAAAGGCATCGCGCACCGCTTCGCCGATAAAAATCAGCAGTGACAGTAACATCGCGAGCACCACGAATGCGCTGATACCGAGCCACGGTGCCTGAATATTGTTCTTGCCTTCAAGGAGCAGCGAGCCGAGCGAAGGGGATCCGATGGGAAGACCAAAGCCAAGAAAATCCAGCGAGGCGAGGGTGGTTATCGAGCCGCAGAGAATAAACGGCAGATAGGTCAGGGTCGCTACCATCGCGTTGGGCAACATGTGGCGCAGCATAATGGTGCCATCGCCGACGCCCATCGCCTGCGCCGCGCGAATGTAGTCAAAATTGCGGGTGCGCAGAAATTCGGCCCTGACCACGCCGACCAGCACCATCCAGCCCGAGAGCACGGTAATCAGCAGCAGCCACCAGAAATTTGGCTGGACCACGCTAGACAGCATGATGATCAGAAAGAGCGTGGGCATGCCGGACCATACTTCAATAAAGCGCTGACCCCACAGGTCGACCCTGCCGCCGTAATAACCCTGGGTCGCACCTATCACGATGCCGATGAGAGATGACATCAACGTCAGCATCAGCCCGAACAGCAGCGAGATACGCAGGCCATAGAGTATTTCGGCCAGCACGTCGTGCCCGTTGCTGTCGGTGCCGAGCAGGTTCTGCCGTGAAGGCGGTGAGGGAAACGGCCGAGAGGTCGAAAAGTTGATCGCGTTGTAACTCTGCCGAAGCGGTGCCCATATCACCCAGCCATGCGTTTCCAGCTGGTTGACCACAAAAGGGTCCTGGTAATCGGTAGCGGTTTGCAATTCGCCGCCAAACGTCGATTCACTGTAGTTTGTCATGAACGGCACATAGAGATGCCCCTGATAACGCACCAGCAGCGGTTTCTCGTTGGCCAGCACGTTGGAAAGCAGCGCCAGAATCAGCAGGACCAAAAATATCCACAGCGACCAGAAACCGCGACGATTACTGCGAAAACGCGCCCATCGCGCCTGATTGACGGGATTGAGCGGCATCAGTGTCGGCCCTCGAAGTCAATGCGCGGGTCAACCAGCGTATAGGTAATGTCGCTGACGATATTAAGCAGCAAACCAATCAGGGTAAAGATGTAGAGCGTACCGAACATCACCGGAAAGTCGCGTTGCAGGGTGGCGTCGTAACCCAGCAGGCCGAGACCGTGCAGGGAAAACATGACTTCAATCAACAGTGAACCAGTAAAGAACATGCTGATAAAGGTGGCCGGAAATCCGGCAATGACCAGCAGCATGGCGTTGCGAAACACATGCCGATAGAGGATTTTTTCTCGTCCAGTCCTTTGGCGCGCGCGGTTACCACATACTGCTTCTGCACTTCGTCGAGAAACGAGTTTTTGGTCAACATGGTCAGCGTCGCGAAGCCACCAATTACCGTCGCCAGAACGGGTAGCGTAATATGCCACAGATAATCCGTTATCTTGCCGTACCACGGCAGAGAGTCGAAATTGGCCGAAGTCAGCCCACGCAGGGGGAACCAGTCCAGATAATTGCCGCCGGTAAAGAAGACTATCAGCAGAATGGCGAACAGAAACGACGGCACGGCATAGCCGATGATGATAACCGAACTGCTCCAGGTGTCGAAAGCGCTGCCGTTTTTCACCGCCTTGCGGATCCCGAGCGGTATCGACACCAGATAGATAATCAGCGTGCTCCACAAACCCAGACTGACGGAAACCGGCAGGCTGGCTTTTATCAGTTGCATTACCGATGCGCCCTGAAACAGGCTATCGCCGAAATCGAAGCGGGCGTATTGCCAAAGCAGGGTGAAATAGCGCTCGTGCAGCGGCTTGTCGAAACCGAAACGATGGGTAATTTCGGCAATTACCTCGGGGTCAAGGCCGCGCGAGCCGCGATACTGGCTGTCTCCAACCTGACCCAGTCCGGCGCTGGCGTGGCCGGTCCCGCTGCCGCTATTGCCGCCCGGCAGTCCGCTGCTCTGACCCATCTCGATGGCGGCAATAGCCTGATCGACAGGCCCGCCGGGGGCAATCTGCACAATAAAAAAGTTGAGGGTGATAATTGCCCAAAGCGTAGGGATAACCAGCAGAAGGCGGCGAAACAGATAGGCAGTCACGGTCGTCTCCTCACTTTCTGGCCGCTTGCAGGCGCGCAGCCTTGTTCATGTCATACCACCAGGTGTCCAGTTCGAGCGAGAAGGGCGGTCGCACGGCAGGCATCGAGAATTTATCCCAGTAGGCATAGCGGTCGCGATTGGAGTACCACATCGGGATCATGTAGCGGTGCCAGGTGAGCACGCGGTCTAGCGCATGGCCCAGCGACAGCAGCGCTTCAGGCTGGCCCTGATGCGCCACGATCTGGTTGGTGAGCTGATCGATGGCCGGATCGCTGACGCCCGGCGTGTTGTAGGTCGAATTGAGGTATTTCGAATTCCACATAATCTGCAAATCGGTGCCGGGGTAAGGCACCGCCCGGTAAACGGTCGGGATCATATCGTAGTCTCGGCTGCGTAAGCGGCTGATAAATTGTGAGTTATCTACCTGACGAATACTCATGTCGATGCCGAGCCGCTGCAAGTTGTGCTGAAAAGGCAGCACGTACTGCGCGTTGCCGCCACTTGGCAGCAGCAGCTCGAAAGCGAAGGGCTTGCCGGTTTGCTGGTTGACGAGTTTCTGATTGTTGATTGTCCAACCCGCCTCTTTCAGTAAGCGGGTTGCCTTGAGGAGATTGGCACGGTCGTTGCCGCTGCCGTTGGTGCGCGGCGGCTGGTAGAGCTCACTGAAGACTTCGTCCGGCACCTTGCCTTTTAACGGCGCGAGCCAGGCGAGTTCGGCGGCATCGGGATATTTGCTGGCCGCATAGTCGGTATTCTGGAAATAGCTGTCTGCGCGGCGGTAGGCACCGTAATACAGCGCCTTGTTCATCCAGTCGAAATCGAAAGCCAGCGTCAGCGCTTCCCTGACGCGTCTATCCTTGAAAATCGGCCGTTGAATATTAAATGCCAACCAGCGCGTATCCTGCGCGGCCTTGTTCACGTCGTCCTGCCTGACTATCAGGTGGCGGCTGAAATTGCTGCCCTGATACTGCGTCGCCCAGTTTTTTGGCGACGGCTCCATGCGAAAGTCAAAAGCGCCGGATTTGAAAGCCTCGAGTGCGACATTGTCATCCAGATAATAGTCATAACGAATGGTGTCGAAATTAAAGCGCCCGCGGTTTACCGGCAGATTGGCGGCCCAGTAGTGGGTGATTCGGGAGTAGGTCACATATTGGCCCAGCTTGTAATCGCTGATGCGATAAGGCCCGCTGCCCAGAGGTGGCGTTGAAAGCGGTTGATTGAACTTGTGCTTTTCCCAGAACTTTTGCGGAATAACCGGCAGGCCCAGCAACCCGAGCATCTGCTCTTTGCTGGGGGTCGGGAATTCGAAACGTACCGTCAGCCGTGAAATGGCTTTCACCACAACGCCTTTATAGACCACGCGAAACTGTGGCACGCCTTCGGTCATGAATTTCTGAAAAGTAAAGGCGACGTCGTTGGCGGTAATCGGGCTGCCATCCTGAAAGACGGCGTGAGGGTTTATTTCGACCTCAACCCATTTGAAATCGCTGTCGTAGCGCGCCGAATCGGCAATCAAAGGATAATAACTACCGATTTCGTCGCTTGAAGGCGTAAACAGGCTGTCATAAAGGGTATCACTGCGGATCGCCGCATTGCCGCGCGAGGCGTAGCGGTTGAAGTTGTCGAAAGTCCCAATGGCCGAAAGCGTGATACTGCCACCTTTGGGCGCAGCAGGATTCACATAATCGAAATGGGTAAAGTTGGAAATATATTTCGGTTCACCAAGAATGGCGAAGGCGTAGCCGTCTTCAATGGATTCGGCATGGACGAAGAATCCGGAAAGCGACAGTAACAGAGCTGTCATTACGCGAAGAAACATCCTGGAAACCACTCCTGTCTACATGCCGCCGATGCTGAATGACTCAATAATAGATTGAATATCTTTAAATAACCATTTTAGGTGTTGTACTACCGTCAAGGGAGAGTTTCAAAGTGCGGACGGGAGAAGGGAAAGAATTTGATGGCGATAGCGGGAAATAAAAAAAGACCCTGTATAAAGGGTCCTTTTTTATTCGCTTGGCTTGGACAGCAAGAGGTGACGCCGATTTCGCTGCTATTGCAGCATGGCAGTCGCCAGACTCCCGGTACTGCTGCTGGCATGTGAGCCGGAGAGTACGCGTCTACCTTCACGATAGCGTTTGGTCCAGTAGCTTTCCGTCAGGTTCGAAATCATCACGCCATTGCTGGTAGAAGCATGGACGAACTGATCGTTACCCAGATAGATGCCTACGTGACGCCCTGTCGAGCCTGCACCGAACAACACTAAATCACCGGGACGCAGCTTGTTACGCTGGATCTTTCTGCCTGTATCTTCCTGCTCGTAGGTCGAGCGGGGCAGGTTCAGGCCAAATTGTTCGCGGAATGTTAACTGTACGAAGGCCGAGCAATCAATACCACGCTTGCTGTCGCCGCCTAACCGATAACGAACGCCTTTCCAGTCTGCATATTGATCCATGATTTTGGATTTAATATCGACGTTGCGAACCATTGCTTCGAATTCATCCTGAGAGGCTTGAAGTAAAAGACCGTTTTTGTCCTTAACTGCATGCATCTCAGTTTGTGCGCTTTCTGTGTTCGAAGAATGTGTACCACTACATGCGGAGAGAAGGATTGCCGCGCCAATCGCGGGTATCGCCCGCCATAAATATCTCAGAAACGGTTGAGACTTGACCATTGATGTTATATTCCCTTGCTGTCCTTAACGATATAAATCGTTTTGCCTTGCATAGTTAAACCTCAGGGGGCATTGCGCTGTACGTTCATCCAAAACAACTCTTCTGAAAAAAGTTTTTTGGGAATCACTCATTGCTGCCGGGCTCTGAAAATTAACTATTTTGGGCAGGGTTGAGTGCCGAAACCAAGCGAGACTACCTGTCGCAATCAGCTTGAGCAAAGGCTTAGCCAGGAAATTGTGTAGTACCACACACTTTTTATTGGAATCAAGCCATTAATGCCACATTTCTGTGCAACGAGGTCGAGATTACCGTAATGATTAGGGGAATGCGAGAGGTTTTAACGTTTTTTTAATAAGAAATAATGATGTAAGTCAGTGTAACTACTCATGTAAAAAAGGTTGATTGAGATTTGTGCTTATTTGGCCTAAAAGCGCAGCAGAATGCGGGTTGCGAGCATTTTTTCCGTTTGTCCTATTTACAATCGAGCAAAATAAAATGGCTCGAAAACAGGGAAATGTTGTTCGAGCCATAATTAAAAACGATATTGTCAAAAAGAATTTTTTATTGAAGGAAATTCACTTACTCGATATTTTCGGCAGTTTTCTGTCGAGCCAACCGACCACTTTGTCGCTCGCGGGGGTCATCAGCAACCAGCTTGCTCCTACCAGTACGACCGAAAGCGAGCCGACCATAATATCCGTAAACCAGTGCGCGCCAATCATCAGACGCGGCATCGAGAAGATAACCGTAATCAGCAGGGCAATGGCAAAGGCGCGTTTGCCTAGGTAGCGCAGCATAAAGACCGTAAACACCATCAGCATCATACCGTGGTCGCCCGGGAAGCTGTCACCCGAGGAGTCTTTTGTCGGAATACCGGTCAATTCGCTTACACGATTGACATGCGGGAAGCTCAGAGACGGGCTCTTGTGGGATTCCGGCAGCAGGTGGCCCAGCTGATTCAGCACCACGGCGCTCAGCAGCATCACCACGCCGATAATAATCATTTCACGACGGCCGTGACTCTCTCTCTTGAGATAATAGGAGAGATAGAGCAGGCCCATCGCCACCAGCGAGCACAGGTCGAATGCGCGGTTGTTGGTAATCGCGACCACGTGCAAGAATGTTTCATTGGTCACGAGGTGACGATTGAAGTAGAAAAACACCGACGCATCGATAGGTGCCCAAAAACCGTGGTGAGCGGGCAGGAAATACGATAAAAACAGCGCAATGCCGAGCACGTTGAGCAGCAGTATCGCGGGAAGATTGCGGCGAAGCATAGATTCAAACCTATATAAAGAAATGGGAGATAGTCAAATTGCCGAATACGGTAAGCCCGCTAAGTTAAACGAATCTTCAACAGTTGTGCTTGCAGGGCATTCCAGTCACTGTTACTGCGCGAAATTAGCTCGAGTCGACTATCAACCGGCGCAGAAGGCAGGGTTTCGATATGCAAGTCGTCGCCCTGACGGTTCACTCGAAGTGTCCCTTCCTTTATACGTATCACCGCTTTGACTCGGTCAACCGGAGCCAGCCGCGCCCAGTCGAGAAAACCGGCGGTATCGAACTGCGTATCGGCATCGAAAATCCAGCCGCAACTGGAATATTCACCGGCTTCATTCAATGCTCGACGCCACCGTTGATGCCCCGGCAAACTCAACGCCGCCAGACCCTGTTTCGCGCCATGCGCATGATGATGCTTACCGTCCGGCAATTCGCGTTGATTCTTGCGCGGTTCATTCAGCAGGGCACAATCAATCTGCCCGTGTTCAACCTGTTCGATACGTAAACTGGCATCCTGTGCAGCGCGCCATTCCGCCAATCTGTTTTTGTCGTCTTCATTATAGGCATCTATTTTATTGACGATCACGATATCTGCGGCGGCAAGCTGGTCGCGGAAGTTTTCGTTGGCCACAACGCGCGGATCGGCGAGTTGACGGGCATCCAGCAGGCAGAGCGAGGCATTGAGCGTCAGCCAGGAGCGATACACTTCCGAGTTCAGCAACGCCAGAATCTGTTTAGGATGACCAAGACCGGTCGGCTCAATCAGCAATCGGTCCGGCTTGGCCTGTTGCAGCAGCATGTTCAACCCGACCTGCATCGGCAACCCGTTGACACAACACATGCAGCCGCCAGGGATCTCCTTTAGTACGGCTCCCGAGTCGGCAAGCAGCGCCCCGTCGATGCCCACTTCGCCGAATTCATTCACCAGCACCGCCCATTTTTCGTTTTCCGGTTTCTGACTCAGCAGATGGCGAATGGTGGTGGTTTTTCCGCTGCCGAGAAAACCGGTGATCAGATTGGTTTGTGTCATGCTTTTTCCTTGCTGTCGCTAAAACGGCATTCGACCCTCGCCGGGCAATGTCATCCTGATGATAAGTAAAATTTTCGCTAATAAGATGCCGTTACGCCACCAGAAAATCTAGTGAAATACGTGACGTATTCCAGTAATCGCTCTTTATCGCCAAAATCGGCGAGAAGGATCGCAAATCCGACCTTTTGGTCCGGCCAAAACCGCTGAACCAGGTGCGCCCAACGTCTTGCATGGTATACTTTTTCTTTGTCCATTCGGCGGAGACGCAGCGTATGCGGCTGTATCAGGAAATTGGTAACCAACTGCGACAGGCCATCGTTGCGGGTCAGCATCAACCAGGCGATCGCCTTCCTCCTGAACGCGATCTGGCTGAACGATTTGCCGTCAGCCGCAGCGTAGTCCGCGAAGCGCTGATTATGCTCGAGCTGGAAAAGGTGGTCGAAGTGCGCAAAGGCTCGGGCGTTTACGTACTTGAACCCGTCACCGATGCCGCTGAGCCTTGCGCCGACAGCGGTTACGGGCCTTTCGAGCTGTTGCAGGCGCGTCAACTGGTTGAAAGCGAGGTCGCGGCCTTTGCCGCCATGCAGGCCACAAAATCGGACATTCTCAAGATGCGCGAGGCCATCGAGCTTGAGAAAGGCTTTGTCGCGCAGGGTATTATCGACGAAAGTGCCGATGAACTCTTTCATACGCTTCTGGCGCAGGCTTCGCAGAACAGCGTGCTGGCCAACGTCGTGTATGAGTTGTGGCAGGTGCGCAAACATAGCCGTATGTGGCAGGGATTACATCAGCATGTCGGTGAACGGAATTACAGCGAGTTGTGGCTAGACGATCATCAGCAGATCCTGCGCGCAGTGATGCGTCGGGAGCCGAAAGCGGCAAAACAGGCGATGTGGCAACATCTCGAAAATGTGAAAAGCAAGTTGCTTGAGATTTCGGATGCCGAAGATCCCGCCTTTGACGGCTTTCTGTTTGAATCGGTGCCCGCCAGCCTCAACGACTAGCGGGCAGGTGAGTTAGCGAGAGGTTAATGTCCCGGCAACCGTAGCTTTTGCGCCGTCGCGTTGCAGACTGTGATAGGCGCGCAATATAGCCTCGACGACAGCGGTATTGGCGGGTAACGTCTCGCCAAATACGCTTTTCAGTCCGAGCAATGCCCGCACTCTCTCTTCGCCGTCCGCCGTGTTTTCAACGATTTCCCCAAGCTTCTCCGCCATCGGATCCTTTATCTCGATAGGTTGACCGCGGTCATCCACACCTCCGATGTAGCGCATCCATGCGGCCACGGCGAGCGCAAGCCAGCGATAATCGCCGCCGTGAAGCCCATGCCAGCGCAGTGAATCCAGCAGGCGTTGCGGCAGCTTTTGCGTGCCGTCCATCGCAATCTGCCAGGTCCGATGCTTGAGCGCCGGGTTACGGTAACGGTCAATCAGGCTGTCGGCATAGTGGGTAAGGTTAATGCCGGTCACGCTCAGGGTCGGCGCCTGGTTCGTCGAGCATCAGTTGATAGGCGGCGCGGCGATAATTCTCGTCTTCCATGCAGCTATTGATAAATTCATAGCCCGCCAGATAACCCAGATAGGCCAGAAACGAGTGACTGCCGTTGAGCATGCGCAACTTCATCTGTTCAAAAGGCAGCACGTCATTGACCAATTGGGCGCCCACTTGCTCCCAGGCGGGACGACCTGCCACAAAGTTGTCTTCGATAACCCATTGCAGGAAAGGCTCGGCCGCAATGCCGCAGGGATCGTCAATGCCGCCGAGTGACGCGCGGATCTCGCTTTCGAATTCGGGCGTCAAGGCCGGAACAATGCGGTCGACCATGGTACTCGGGAAGGTCACGGCGTGGTCTATCCAGCGGGCGAGGGCAGGATCCTTGGCGTCGGCCAGCCCGATAATCGCGTTTTTCACGACGTGACCGTTTTCCGGAATATTGTCGCAGGAGAGCACACTGAATCCGGGCAATCCGCGCTGGTGGCGCAGACTTAGCGCGGCGACCAGCAGACCGGGTGCGGTCGCAGGGGGGCATCGCCTTGCAGATCCCGCTGAATATCTGGATGCCGCATGTCCAGTTTTCCACTAACTGGTTCAATGCAATAGCCTTTTTCTGTAATGGTCAGGGAAACGATGGCCACCTGTGGTTCGGCCAGTTTCTCGACGATAGCTTCAATGCCCTCTATTCTACCGTGCATCGATTCGCGCACCGCCCCGACAATAATCGACTGATGACCCTGCGCGCCCTTTTCCAGCACGGAAAAGAGATGATCCTGTTCACGCAGCGCCCTGACAAGCGTATCGCGACCAAAGAGCGAGACTTCGCAAATCCCCCAATCTCCCCCAAGCCGGTTAAGTACGCGGTCGGTCATCAAAGCCTGATGCGCACGGTGAAATGCCCCAAAGCCGATGTGAACAATGCGCGTCTTTAGCTGTTGACGGTCATAGGCAGGTAGTTGAACCGCAGGCGGTAACGGGTGGGTAGAAATTTTGCGCATTGAAACTCCATCACAGTCTGGTGAGTAAATTGGTCAGGCCAAAATAGAAGGTCAGGGCGTAAATGGCGACATAAACGCGCTTTAGGTGTGGTTTCACTATAAGGAGAGGGAAGGTGAATGAAAATTGGTAAGGCCAAATTTTGACAGGGTTTGTGAAGCGGATCATAAGTTCAAGAGGATAATGGCTTCATCGGGGCGAAAAAAGAGCGCCGCAGCGCTCTCTGATTATTACCTTCCACTTCACAAACGCGGTTTAGGGCGCAGGAGTCACGTGGATAAGCTTAGGCACGACCCATATAGCGGTGTTCGGCAATGTGGATTTGAATCCTGTCGCCGGTGCTCAGGTATTCCGGCACCTGAATAACCAGACCGGTGCTCAGGGTGGCCGGTTTGTTGCGGGCGCTGGCGGAAGCGCCTTTGATGCCCGGTGCCGTTTCAACGATTTCGAGTTCGACCGTCTGCGGCATTTCCAGCGCCAACAGCTGGCTGTCCAGAGTCAGCACCTGCATGCCCGCCAAACCGCCTTCAGGAATGAACAGCAGTTCTTCTTCAATCTGGGATTTGTTGAAGGTATAAGGCGTGAAGTCTTCGTCATCCATAAAGATGTACTCGTCGCCGTCAATGTAGGAGAAGTTGACCTTGCGGCGAGTCAGCGTGACGGTATCTAGAATGTCGTCACCCTTGAAACGCTCTTCAACCTTCATGCCGGTGCGCACGTCGGAGAAACGCATCTTGTACAGCGTGCTTGCGCCGCGGGCGCTTGGACTCTGAACATCGATATCTTTTACCAGCAGCAATTTACCGTCGTAATTCACAACGAAGCCGCGTTTAATTTCGTTAGCACGTGCCATAACATAACCTGTTTGCAAAAAGTTTTGGATAATGGCCGACACGTTACTCGCGAGCGGGATTTCAGGCAAGTAGCTTGCAAAAAAGAGTGCTCGACAGCCTGTCTCTGGCGAGATGGCAGCGAATTTGCTGGTGGGATTTTCGCCGTACTGCTATTGTCTGCCGCTTACGGGGCATTGACCCCTTTTGCACTCAATCTGCAGCCCGGAGGGAGCTACCGATGGACTGTCGTACAGACTGCGGCGCATGTTGTATCGCGCCTTCAATATCCAGCCCGATCCCCGGCATGCCCAACGGCAAACCTGCCAATACCCGCTGCGTGCAACTCGACGAGTCCATGCGCTGCAAGATTTTTACCTCACCGCTTCGTCCCGCCGTCTGTGGTGCGCTCCAGGCTCGGCGCGATATGTGCCATACCCACCGCGACGAGGCCTTCACCTATCTCCTGCAACTCGAGCGTGATACCGCTCCCTAGTCTGCCTTTCTCTGTTTAAAAAACTCACTTCAGCTTAACCTGTCCAGTGTGATGAAGGGTTATGCCGCTCATTCGACGCGTTCATGGGTAAAGCATCCCTGTCAGCGACTTCAGCCGCCATGACAAAAATCGTCAGCTATACTTCAGCTTTTTTCCGAGCCTTTTTATGGGGCTAAAGGTTAAAAATGAAAAATGTGCGTAGCATCATAAAAATGCAACGCCAAAACACGCAATGCTTGCAAATTAAGCGGCGCAGAATGAGACTCATTGAAACGTTTCAGCGTCATTCGATTATTGAATTTAATCCCGTGGCGCTCCTTTTTTCTCACCAAAGCTGAAACGATTCAAATTCGGCACGAGAGGAGAATTATGTTCCAGTTGTCACAGCAAGATATCCATTTGGGCGCAGCGGCCGGTACCAAGCAGGACGCTATTCGCCAGGTTGCCGCCGCCCTGACCGAAGCCGGTCGGGTGAGTGAAGGCTATGTCGACGGCATGCTGGCCCGCGAGCTGCAAACGTCCACCTATCTGGGTAACGGCATCGCCATTCCGCACGGCACGACCGATACCCGGGATCTGGTGCTGAATACCGGTGTGCAGGTATTTCAGTTTCCCCAGGGAATCGAATGGGGCGAAGGGCAGAAAGCGTTTGTCGTTATCGGCATTGCGGCTAAATCCGACGAACACCTGGCGTTGCTACGTCAGCTGACCCACGTGCTCAGCGACGACAGCGTGGCTGACCAACTGGCTAAAACCGACTCTCCCGAAGAGCTGCGCAGCCTGCTGATGGGCGAAAAAACCGCCGCCGAATTCCGTTTCGATACCCAGCTTATTTCGGTCGATGTTGCAGCCGATAACCTGATTACCCTGCAAGCGCTGAATGCGGGTCGACTACAGCAGATTGGCGCGGTCGATACCTCCTTTGTGAGCGAAGTTATCAGCCGTACACCGCTGAGTCTCGGGCAGGGGATTTGGCTGAGTGACAGCGTCTCCGGCAATCTGGCGAGCGCGGCCGCCGTAAGTCGTCCAAAAACCGCTTTCGAACATGAAGGCGAAAAAGTGGCGCTGCTGCTGACACTGGCCGCCGCCGACGACAAGTCTCTGGATCTCCTCAACTATCTCGGTGATCTGCTGCGTGCCGGCAAGGCCGAACGTTTGCTGAATGCCGATGCTGTGGGCGTGCTGGCCTTGCTGACCAGCGAAGTCGAAGAACAAAGCGAAGTCCTGAGCGCCGAATACGTTATCCGCAACGAGCACGGCCTGCATGCGCGTCCGGGCACGGCGCTCGTGAACTGCATCAAGAAATTCAACAGCGATATCACGGTCACCAATCTTGACGGCAGCGGTAAGCCTGCCAACGGTCGCAGCCTGATGAAAGTCGTCGCGCTGGGCGTGAAAAAAGGTCACCACCTGCGCTTTACCGCGAGCGGTGAAGATGCCGAACTGGCACTGAAATCCATCGGCGAAGCCATTGCCGAAGGTCTGGGGAGGGCGCATGAGCCGTCGAGTCGCCACTATTACCTTGAATCCCGCTTACGATTTAGTGGGCTTTTGCCCCGAAATCGAGCGCGGTGAAGTCAATCTGGTTCAAACCGCCGGTCTGCACGCGGCAGGTAAAGGCATCAACGTTGCCAAAGTGCTGAAAGATCTCGGCATCGACGTGACCGTGGGCGGCTTCCTGGGCAAAGAGAATCAGGACGGCTTCCAGCATCTGTTCAGCAGCCTCGGCATTGCCAATCGTTTTCAGGTGGTTGAAGGCCGCACCCGCATCAATGTGAAACTCACCGAAAAAGACGGCGAAGTCAGCGATTTCAACTTCTCCGGCTTTGAAGTGACGCCGCAGGACTGGGAGCGTTTCGTCAACGATTCACTGAGCTGGCTCGGCCAGTTCGATATGGTCGCCGTTTGCGGCAGTCTGCCCGCCGGTGTCGACCCGCAAGCTTTTACCGACTGGATGACCCGCCTGCGCAGCCAATGTCCGTGCATCATCTTCGACAGCAGCCGTGAAGCGCTGGTGGCCGGCCTGAAAGCCGCGCCGTGGCTGGTCAAGCCAAACCGCCGCGAGCTGGAAATCTGGGCCGGTCGTAAATTCAATGATTTGAGCGACGTTGTCGAAGCCGCTCATGCGCTGCGCGATCAGGGTATTGCGCACGTTGTTATCTCTCTCGGAGCAGAAGGCGCGTTGTGGGTCAATGCTTCGGGCGCATGGATAGCCAAACCGCCCGCCTGCGAAGTGGTCAGCACCGTGGGTGCCGGTGATTCAATGGTCGGCGGCCTGATCTACGGTTTGCTGATGAGAGAATCAAGCGAACATACGCTGCGTCTGGCTACCGCCGTCGCCGCGCTTGCAGTAAGCCAAAGCAATGTGGGTATCACCGATCGTCCCCAGTTGGCGGCGATGATGGCCCGTGTTGATCTGAAACCCTTTAATTGACAGCAGGAGAGACAGAATGAAAACGCTGCTGATAGTAGATAAATCGATTGGACAGGCAAGCGCGCAACTGGCGAAAAATATGCTGGCGGCGGCTGCACAGAAAGCAGGTCATCAGGTGGTTTCCACTGCGGCCGAAGCCGAACTGGTTCTGGCCGTAGGCGACGCCGTACCTGCGGATGCGCAGGTCAACGGTAAAAAGGTCTACCTGGGTTCACTGGCCGAGTCTGTACGTGCGCCGGACGAATTCATCCAGCGCGGCGCAGCCGAAGCCACCGTTTATCAGGCTCCGGCCGTCGCGCCTGTTGCGGCGACCTCCGCACCGGCGAGTGCCGGTCCGAAACGCATTGTCGCGATTACCGCCTGTCCAACCGGCGTCGCCCACACCTTTATGGCGGCTGAAGCCATTGAGAGTGAAGCAAAAAACGCGGCTGGTGGGTCAAGGTCGAGACACGCGGATCCGTGGGGGCAGGCAATGCCATCACGCCTGAAGAAGTCGCGGCCGCCGATCTGGTGATTGTCGCCGCCGATATCGAAGTGGATCTCGAGAAGTTTGCCGGTAAGCCGATGTACCGTACTTCTACCGGTCTGGCCTTGAAAAAGACCCGACAGGAACTGGACAAGGCGCTGGTTGAAGCCGAACTGTACGAACCTAAAAAACAGGGGCAGACAGGCGCGGGCAAGAAGAAGGAAACGGGTACCGGCCCTTATCGTCACCTGTTGACCGGCGTGTCCTACATGCTGCCAATGGTGGTGGCGGGCGGTCTGTGTATCGCGCTGTCCTTTATCTTCGGCATCAAGGCATTTGAGGTGAAAGGCACGCTGGCTGCCGCACTGATGCAGATTGGTGGCGCGTCGGCCTTTGCGCTGATGGTGCCGGTATTGGCCGGCTTTATCGCCTTCTCCATCGCTGACCGTCCGGGTCTGACGCCGGGTCTGATTGGCGGTATGCTGGCGGTAAGTACGGGCGCGGGCTTTATCGGCGGTATCATTGCCGGTTTCCTCGCAGGTTATGTCGCGAAATTCATCAGCAACAAGCTGCGCCTGCCGCAGAGTATGGAAGCGCTCAAACCTATACTGATCATTCCGCTGGTTGCCAGCCTGATTACCGGATTGGTGATGATCTATGTCGTCGGTACGCCGGTTGCGAAAATCATGGCAGGTCTGACGTCATGGCTGCAATCTCTGGGGACGACCAATGCGATTCTGCTGGGTGCTATCGTCGGTGCGATGATGTGTACCGACATGGGCGGTCCGGTCAACAAAGCGGCCTACGCCTTTGGTGTCGCCCTGTTGAGTTCTTCTGTCTATGCACCGATGGCGGCGATTATGGCCGCAGGTATGGTGCCACCGCTGGCAATGGGTGTGGCTACGCTGCTGGCGCGTCACAAGTTTGAACAGAGTGAACGTGAAGGGGGCAAGGCCGCGCTGGTTCTGGGCCTGTGCTTTATCTCCGAAGGTGCGATTCCTTTCGCCGCCCGTGACCCGATGCGCGTTCTGCCATGCTGTATCGCCGGTGGCGCGTTAACCGGTGCCCTGTCGATGGCATTTGGCGCGAAACTGATGGCACCGCACGGCGGCCTGTTCGTCCTGCTTATTCCGGGTGCGATTACGCCGGTGCTGCTGTACCTGGTGGCGATTATTGCCGGTACCTTGCTGGCGGGCGTGTCTTACGCCATCCTCAAGCGCTCCGACGCCGCCATTGCCGCCAAAGTGGTTGCAAACAGCTAATAACGCCTTAACCCACTAAAAACGCCCGAAAATCTCGGGCGTTTTTTTATTATCAATCGGGGTCATTATGCCGCGTCGTCACCGCAGCCTTGCTGCTCAGCCTTGAGCCAGGCGATTTCGTCTCTCCAGATATCCGGATTCACGGTTTCGAGAATCATCGGGATGTTGTCGAAACGCGGGTCGCGCATGATATAGCTGAAGGCTGTGTTGCCGATATTGCCTTCACCAAGACTGTGGTGGCGGTCAACGCGGCTATTGAAGGCGCTTTTGGCGTCGTTGAGGTGCATGCCGCGCAGATACTCGAACCCGACCACCTCGGCAAAGTGTTTGAATGTCTGCTCGCAGGTCTCTTGCGTGCGCAGGTCGTAGCCTGCGGCAAAGGCGTGACAGGTATCAATGCAGACGCCGACACGGCTTTTATCTTCAACGCCGTCAATGATGGCGGCCAGGTGTTCGAAACGAAACCCCAGATTGCTGCCCTGACCCGCCGTGTTTTCGATAACGGCCGTCACGCCACGGGTTTTATCAAGCGCAATGTTGATGGACTCGGCGATCGTCGCCAGACATGTGTCTTCGTCAACCTGCATCAGATGGCTGCCGGGGTGGAAGTTCAACAGGGAAAGCCCCAGCTGTTCGCAGCGCTGCAGTTCATCGATAAACGCCTCGCGGGATTTTTCCAGCGCTTCTTCAACCGGATGCCCCAGATTGATAAGGTAGCTGTCGTGCGGCAGGATCTGGTTGCTGCTATAACCGTACTGTTCGCAGGCGGCTTTAAAACGCTGAATGACATCCTCTGCCAGGGGAGCCGCGCGCCACTGTCTTTGGTTCTTGGTAAATAGCGCAAATGCCGTGGCTTCAAGCTCATGGGCGCGCAAGACGGCCTGATCGACTCCGCCCGCGGCACTGACGTGTGGCCCTACAAATTTCATTTTACCCCCTGTTGGCTTTTATGAAGTATTCCAGTCATGTTGCCCGGAATCATAACTGCTTTGCGGGCAGCGGGGCAGTCTATAAATGTTAAAAGTCTTATGAATGGTCCCGTTGACCGGTTTCAAACCAGGGACGAAATCAGCAGGTTTATTCCTGCGCCGCCGACGATGAGCCAGATAAACAGCACGCCCGCCATCAGCAAAGGTTTGATCCCGGCCTGACGTAATGCACTGAAATGCGTGGTTAATCCGAGTGCCGCCATCGCCATGGCCAGCAGGATGTTGTCCAGCCTGAGCAGCACGTCGACCCAGCTTGCCGGCAGCAGCGCAAGGCTGTTAAACGCCGCGACAATGATAAATCCTGCAGCAAACCAGGGCACGGTGATATTCGAGAGGAAAGCACGGCCTACCTGCGCACCCACGGCTCCCTTGCGGGCGCGCCACCCGCCCAGCAACAGTAAAAAGGGAGCCAGCATCATTACGCGGATCATCTTGGCGATTACCGCCGTATTTTCGGCCTCGGGGGTTACGGCATGACCGGCAGCCACCACCTGCGCCACTTCGTGAATGGTCGAGCCGCTATAGAGGCCGAACTGCGCATCGGTCACTGAAAGTGCGGGGTGGGTGACAAGAAACTGCCACAGCCAGGGATACAGAAAGATAGCCAGAGTGCCGAAAATCACCACGGTCGCGACGGCAACGGTGACTTTTTCGCCTTCCGCCCGGATAACCGGCGCGGTAGCCATTATCGCCGCCGCACCGCAGATGCTGCTGCCTGCGCCAATCAGAAAGGTTGTCTGTTCGTCGAGAGCAAAGACTTTCCGGCCTAACCAGCAGGCGAGGAGAAAGGTGGAACCGAGTGTCATCAGGTCGATAATCATCCCCGATGCGCCCACATCGGCAATCTGCGCAAACGTCAGTTTGAAACCATAAAGAATAATGCCGAGGCGAAGCAGTTTCTGTTTGGCGACATTCACGCCTTGCTGGCAATGCGGACGGACGAGCGGATACAACGTATTGGCGACAACCATGCCCAAAGCTATCGCCAGCGTCAGTGCGCTTAATCCAAACGTGTTCAACAGCGGCAGTTCGCCTAACCACAAAGCCAGCCCCGAAATCACGGTTGTCAGAACTAAACCTGGTAAAACGCGTCCAAAGGGATAGGACATTTTAACCGGGGAGTGTTTTTCACTGCCTGTACGGTGGGATTGATGCTCTTCGGGAATGATGTGGCTCATAGATAAAGTCCTGCATGACGTTGCCTGAATACAGACTATTCTCCTTCCATATAAAAATGAAATTGATTGTAATCCTATAACCAATCTATAAAACTGGTATAGAATGAAAGAGGGCCGCGCGCACATGGACGGTGTGGATAGCGCTATACTCTTAAGTGGGAGGAGCGAGATTCGGCCAGGGGTGCAGAGGTTTTACCAGGCACTTTTCAACTTTGAATCAATCATCTATTCGACGGTATGTGAGTCGGGTAATCGATAACGAGACTCTATGCATATAACACTGCGTCAGCTTGAAGTTTTCTCCGAGGTACTCAAAAGTGGCTCGACCACTCAGGCCTCTGTTGTCCTGTCTTTATCGCAATCGGCAGTCAGCGCCGCTCTGGCGGATATTGAAGGCCAGCTTGGAGTAAAACTGTTTGACCGCGTGGGTAAGCGTTTGGTTATCAATGAGCACGGACGTTTGTTGTATCCCAAGGCACTGGCACTGCTCGAACAGGCCGGAGAGATAGAACGGCTCTTCAGCCACGACAGCGGATCGCTGAAAATCGGTGCCAGCAGCACTATCGGCAACTATATGCTGCCCGCAATGATTGCAGGCTATCGCCTCGATTTTCCACAAACACCGCTGGAACTCAATGTCGGGAATACGGATGACGTGATTAATGCCGTCGCCGATTTTCGGGTCGACCTCGGATTGATAGAAGGCCCGTGCCGTATGCCGGAGCTGATTACTCAGTCCTGGCTCGACGATGAGCTGGTGGTGTTCGCCGCCCCCGGAAATCCGCTGGCAGGCAAGACGCTCAGCCTGCAAATGCTGGCCGATGCGCCCTGGATCCTGCGCGAGCGCGGTTCCGGTACGCGGGAAGTGCTGGATCACCTCCTGCTGTCACAGCTTCCCGATTTCAATCTGGTGATGGAATTAGGCAATTCCGAGGCGATTAAACATGCCGGCTCGGCATGGTATCGGTATCAGCTGTCTTTCACGCCGCGTCATTGCCGAGCAGCTAGACAGCGGATCGCTTGTGGAAATAAACCTGCCCCTGCCGCCGCTGGTGCGAAAACTCTATCTTATCCATCATCGTCAAAAACATATTTCCAACGCGTTGTCCCGCTTCCTGACCTACTGCAAGGAACTGGTGTAATCTCCGCGCCGGTCGTCACCTTTCGTCCTTTCCCCATTGGCTACCCGTCCTGACCTGTACAGCGTCGGGGCACGCCGTTTTCAGCGCGCCATGCCGTGAATGATATTGGGTACGCTAATAATTGGCAGCCGATCATGAACCCTTCTTATGTCATCGCGTTCGCACTACTCAGCCCAGCAGTTTTTGCTACAATCCGCGGCTAAAAATTGTCATAACGAGTATAAATAGGGCAAATATGGCTCAACAAAACACAAAAAATCAGCAGGTGGCTCCCACACTGCGTCGAGAGCTGAAGGCCCGTCACTTAACCATGATTGCCATTGGTGGCTCAATCGGAACCGGTCTGTTTGTGGCTTCCGGCGCGACCGTTTCTCAAGCCGGACCCGGTGGAGCGCTGCTTTCCTACGCGCTTATCGGCCTGATGGTCTACTTCCTGATGACAAGCCTTGGCGAGCTGGCCGCTTTTATGCCGGTCGCCGGTTCCTTCTCGACCTATGGCGCCAAATACGTCGAAGAAGGCTTTGGTTTCGCCCTTGGCTGGAACTACTGGTATAACTGGGCGGTGACCATCGCCGTCGAACTGGTTGCCTCGCAGCTGGTGATGAACTACTGGTTCCCCGATACGCCCGGCTGGATCTGGAGCGCCTTGTTCCTCGGCATTATCTTCCTGCTCAACTATATTTCCGTGCGCGGCTTTGGTGAGGCAGAATACTGGTTCTCCCTGATTAAAGTCCTGACTGTTATCGTCTTTATCGCCGTCGGCGTGATGATGATCTTCGGAATCATGAAGGGTGGCGAGTCCGCGGGCTGGCATAACTGGACCCTCGGCGATGCGCCGTTCGAAGGCGGATTTGCGTCGATGATAGGCGTGGCAATGATTGCCGGTTTCTCCTTTCAGGGCACTGAACTCATCGGCGTTGCGGCGGGCGAGTCCGAAAACCCGGGCAAAAACATTCCGCGCGCGGTACGTCAGGTGTTCTGGCGTATTCTGCTGTTCTACGTGCTGGCGATTCTGGTCATCAGCCTTATCATTCCGTACACCGATCCCAGCCTGCTGCGCAATGACGTGAAAGACATCGGCGTGAGTCCGTTTACGCTGGTCTTCCGCAATGCCGGTTTGCTTTCTGCGGCGGCGGTAATGAATGCGGTTATCCTGACGGCGGTGCTGTCGGCGGGTAACTCGGGGATGTATGCCTCGACGCGCATGCTCTACAACCTGGCGAGTGAAGGCAAGGCACCACGTTTCTTTGCCAGGCTTTCGAAGGGCGGCGTGCCGCGCAATGCGCTGTATGCCACGACACTTGTGGCGGCGCTGTGCTTCCTGAGCTCGATGTACGGCAATCAGTCGGTGTATCTGTGGTTGCTGAATACCTCGGGCATGACCGGTTTCATCGCCTGGTTGGGGATTGCCATCAGCCATTATCGTTTCCGTCGCGGCTATGTGGCGCAGGGACGAGATTTATCCATCCTGCCTTATAAGTCCAAACTGTTCCCGCTGGGGCCGATTTTTGCCTTTGTGCTCTGTCTGATCATCACTCTGGGTCAGAACTATCAGGCGTTTCTGGCAGACAAGATTGACTGGTACGGCGTGGCGGCGACCTACATCGGCATTCCGCTGTTCCTGGCTATCTGGTTTGGTTACAAGCTGGTCAAGGGAAGCAAGTTCGTGAAGTATCGCGATATGGAATTCCCGGAAAGCGAAGCCTGATTTCAACGGCGTATTCACTTTTCATGGCGGAGTCGCGGACTCCGCCATTTTTTTATCGGTATTTTGCAAAACGGTCATGTCTTGTTACGTGCGAGGCAAGTCGTTTACCCTTTGTTGATACCTAGAGCGGCGTACAAGATTTATACTGGATTGATAATCGTTATCGTTTATATTACTGTAATCCCCCTTTAAAACCTGCGCCGCTGTTTTTAGTCAGGTAGCCGCCAGCGAGAAATAAGTCTAAACATGAGTGTTTCATCCGATCCCCTTGTCCAATCAGCCAGTCAGCCTGCTGAAAATGGCATCGACGGCAGCGTAATGGGGCGTTATCAGTCCATTTTACGTCGCCGCCTGTCCATCATGCTGATTCTGGTTATCGCCATTTTTGGTTCGCTTATCCTCGATTTCGTGATGGGTCCCGCAGGGCTGTCGCTGGACACGCTGTGGCAAACGCTGTTCCACGCGCAGGCGGCCGATGCCGGTACGCGCGTCATCGTCTGGGATATTCGCATGCCCTATGCGCTGATGGCGGTGGTGGTCGGCATGTCGCTGGGTCTGGCGGGCGCTGAGATGCAGACCATCCTCAACAATCCGCTGGCAAGCCCGTTTACGCTCGGCGTGTCGTCTGCCGCCGCGTTTGGTGCCGCGTTGGCCATCGTGTTGAATATCGGCATTCCCGGCATTCCCGACCAATGGTTTATCTCGGCCAACGCCTTTATCTTTGCGCTGCTGGCTGCACTGATGCTCGACGGCATAACCCGCTGGACGCAGGTGGCAAGCTCGGGTGTGGTGCTGTTTGGTATCGCGCTGGTCTTTACCTTTAACGCGCTGGTGTCATTGATGCAGTTTATCGCCTCCGAAGACACGTTGCAGGGGCTGGTATTCTGGACGATGGGCAGTCTGGCGCGCGCCGACTGGACCAAACTCGGCGTGATGGCCACGGCTTTCGTGCTGCTGCTGCCGTTATCCATGAAAAGCGCGTGGAAACTGACGGCACTGCGCCTCGGCGAAGATCGCGCCGTGAGTTTTGGCATCGACGTGCGCCGTTTACGTCTTGGCACGCTGCTGCGTATCAGTATTCTCTCGGCACTGGCGGTCGCCTTTGTCGGCCCGATCGGTTTTATCGGGCTGGTCGCGCCCCATATTGCGCGGATGATGTTTGGTGAAGACCACCGCTTCTATCTGCCTGCCAGCGCCCTGATTGGCGCGCTGGTGCTCTCTCTGGCTTCTGTGGCCTCGAAAAACCTGGTTCCGGGCGTCATCATTCCGGTTGGGATCGTGACTTCGCTGGTTGGCGTGCCATTCTTCCTGAGCATTATTTTACGCCACAGGGGGACCGTATGAGCCTCACGAAAGAGCCACCCGCAGTCAATGCAGGGCAGGGGTTGCAGATTCGCAACTTTACGGCCGGCTACCCCAAACGCGCCGTGATTCGCGATTTGCAGGTGCCAAAACTGCCGCGCGGCGAAATCACCGTGCTGCTTGGCCCGAACGGCAGCGGCAAATCCACTCTGCTGCGGGCGATGGCAGGGCTGAACAAGGCAAAAGGGGAGATGATCCTCGACGGCCTGGACCTGATGACCATGCCGTTTGCCAAACGCGCCGAGCAGGTGGTGTATCTGCCGCAGTCGCTGCCCGCGGGCGTGCATCTGCACGTGCTGGAATCCATTATTGTGGCGCAGCGGGCATCGGGCGGGGCGGCGAGTCAGGCGCACACGACGGCACAGGTCATGTCATTGCTGCAACTGCTCGGCATTGAGCATTTGGCGCTAAGCTATCTGGATCAACTTTCAGGCGGGCAGAAACAGCTGGTCGGTCTGGCGCAGTCACTGATTCGCCAACCTTCGCTGTTACTGCTCGACGAACCGCTTAGCGCGCTTGACCTCAACTATCAGTTCCACGTGATGGATCTGGTGCGTCGTGAAACGCGTAAACGAAATATCATCACCGTCGTGGTGGTACACGATATCAATATCGCGCTGCGCCACGGCGACAACGTGTTGATGCTCAAAGACGGCAAACTGATTGCCGACGGCAGGCCCGAGCAGGTGATCACCGCCGAAAGTCTGGCGCAGGTGTACGGAGTGAAAGGGCGCATCGAGCGCTGTTCGCTCGGCACGCCGCAGATTTTAATCGATGGCCTGGTGAATACGCCTACGCTATAAGGCAAAAGGCCGTCCCTGTTGCAGGTGACGGCCTTTTTATCAGACTTGTTGATAACAGTGGTTTCTGGCTATCTTTTCTGGCTATCTCTTCTGAATATAGGTCAGCGCCAGCGCGATGGCCAACACCAATCCCTTGATGATATCCATCGCGTAATACGGCACCGACAACATCACCAGACCATTTTGCAGCACGCCGAGAATCACCGCGCCCAGCAGCGTTCCGAGGGCATTCGGCTTGCCAGAACCTGCCAGAGAAAAGCCGATATAGGCCGCCGCGACGGCGTCCATCAGGTAACCGCCACCCGCATTGACCTGCGAAGAACCGATCCTCGAGGCGAGCAGGATACCGCCCGCACCGGCCAGCACGGATGACATCAGATACGCCATCACGCGATAACGCGCCGTGCGGATCCCGGCCAGACGCGCGGCGAGCGGGTTGCCGCCAATCGCGTACATTCGGCGACCGTGCTTGGTGAGCGACATAAACAGCTGCACCGCGACGGTGACCACCAGCATGACAATCACGATGACCGGCACTTGCCCAAGCAGGCTAAATACCGGCGGCACCGTGCCTTCGGCCATGTCACCGCTCGGCAACAGCATGTTTTCGGTAATGGAGCCGCCGTAGCTGTAAGTCATCGCCGCGCCCTGAATCACGAACAGGCTGGCGAGCGTCGCCAGCATATCGGGGATTTTCAGGATAACAATCAGGAAGGCGTTGAACAGGCCGACCAGCAGGCAAAGCGCCAGCGTGATGGCAATTGCCTCGACCGTGCCAAAACCGTGCCAGACAAACATCGAAATAACCAGCGCATTGGCAAGCGACGCCGTGGATCCAACAGAAAGATCAAAGCCCCCGACGGACAGCGACAGCGACACGCCGATGGCGATAACGGTCACAATGGCAATCGAGCGCATGATGTTGATAATGTTCGACATCTCGAGGAAATTGTCGGACGCCAGACCAAAGAGCGCGATAAGCGCCACCACGGTGAGCAACATCCCCCATTTATAGAGAAATTCAAAAACATGATGACGCCAGGGTTGGGGGCGTTCAGGGGTAATTCTTTGCTCACGCGGGGGTTCCTCCGGTTGAATAATCTAAAAGGGTCTGCTCGTCGATATCGGCGGCGTCAAGCTCGGCGACAATGCGACCATCCCACAGCACCAAAATGCGGTCACACAATCCGACCAGTTCGGCAAACTCGCCCGAGGCGTAAATAATGCCTTTTCCCTGCTGCGCCAGTCCGTCAATCAGCCGGAAAACGTCCTGTTTTGCCCGAATATCCACGCCTTTGGTCGGTTCATCGAAAATCAGTACCCGACTTTCGCTGCGCAGCCATTTACCGATGGCGACCTTCTGCTGATTGCCGCCGGACAAGCGCGCCAGTTTTTGCAGCGGCCCGGAGGCACGAATGCCAAGGCGGGCAATGATCTCCCTTGCCCAGTTCAGCGAAGCCCGGCGATTAAAGATGCTCAAGGTCGAGAAGCTGTTGTCCGCCGCGACGCTGAGGTTCATCGGGATATCTTCCTCGATGAAAATCCCCTCTTTGCGCCGCTCTTCGGGCACCAAAGCCAAGCCTTGTTCCACGGAAAGATGCGGTTCACGCGGTTTCCAGGGCTTGCCGTACAGCGAACCCCGCGCAACCTGACTGGGCGACGCGCCGAACAGCGCCTTGCAAAGCTCCGTCTTGCCCGCGCCCGCCAGCCCGGCAATGCCTAAAATCTCGCCGCGATGTAGGCGAAGGCTGATGTCCCGCAGTTTGTCCTTGTCATGCAGTCCCTGAATTTCCAGCAACGTTTCAGTGCTGTGCGGCGGACGGCGGGGCGGATAGATATCATTTATCTGATGACCAATCATCTTTTCGATGATGTGTTCGCTGGTCAGCCCCTGCATGCTGTCATCGCTGACCAGACGGCCATCGCGCAGCACGGTCATGCGATCGCAGATATCGCGCAACTCGTGAATACGATGCGAAATAAACACTACAGCCATGCCTTCATCACGCAGGCGACGGACCAGCGCAAACAGGCGCTCGCTTTCCGCATGGTCGAGCGGGGCGGTAGGTTCATCGAGGATAAGAAAGCGGCATTTGTGCGACAGGGCGCGCGCCAGCAGGATCAGCTGTTTTTCGGCGAGGGTGCAGTTTTCGATGCGCTGCCGCAGATTGATATTAAGCCCCAGCTGCTCGGTAAGCGCCTGCGCCCTGGAATAAATCTTCGACCAGTCGAGCAGATGTCCGGGTTCTGAAAGGGCGTCGAGCATGATATTTTCGGCGACGTTCAGCGTCGGGATAAGCGCCACGTCGACTTCCTGCTGCACAAGATGGATCCCGTGTTCCCGCGCGTGATGCGGCTGGCTGATAGGAGCGGTTTTGCCATCGATTGCTATCTGGCCGCTGTAGTGATCATACGCGCCCGACAGCACCGCCATCAGCGTTGATTTACCGGCTCCGTTGGCACCGACCAGCGCATGTACGGCTCCGCCCTCGAGGGTGAAGTCGACCTGATGCAACGCAGAAAATCCACCGAAAGAGATAGAGATATTACGCATCTCCAGGCGCGAACGAGGCGGCTGAGAACTCACGGTGACGGACCCTTAGGTTTTAAAAAAGCATCAAGAAGTGAATAATTCAGCCACGTAATCATGACTGAAAAAATTAGGCAGAATTTTGTATCACAAGGCGCAAGCTTAGGAAAACGCTTATAAATTATAAGGTGGAACGAAAATGCATAAGAGGGGAGGGCCTCACCCTTTAGCTTCTCCTGCGACAGCCTGTACGTCACTCAAGGCCTCAGTGAGCACAGGCTGTCGGGAGTAACACAGGGAACATTACAGACGCAGTAAAGTCATACCCCTAAACGATCCCGCAGCGAATAGTACGCCGCACCAAGCGCAGTAAAGGGAACCTGGAAGTTTCTGCCGCCGAGGAACGGCATATGGGGCAGACTGGCGAAAGCATCGAACCGCTCGGCGTCTCCGCGCAGCATTTCGGTAATCAGCTTGCCGCCGAGATGCGTGAGCGTGACCCCGTGGCCGCTGTCACCCTGCATGTAATAGATGTTGTCCTCCAGACGGCCGAACTGCGGCATGCGGGAGAGCGTCAGCAGGAAGTTGCCACTCCAGCGGTAATCAATCTTGATACCTTTTAACTGCGGGAAGGTCCGATAGAGTTTCGGCAGGATAACGGCATCGATGCTCAAGGGATTCTTGCCGCCATAGTTTACACCGCCACCGTACAGCAGGCGGTTATCGGCAGTGAGCCGAAAGTAATCCAGCAGGTAATTGCAGTCTTCAACGCAGTAGTTGTTGGCGATGAGCTCGCGGGCAGCCTGCTCTTCAAGCGGTGCGGTGGCGACGATTTGCGATCCGCAGGGCATGCTTAACCGGCTCAGGCGCGGCATTAGCTTGTGGCCTAAATAGGCATTGCCGGCGAGAATCACGTAGCGGGCGCGCACCTGACCTTTACTGGTATGCACGCGGGCAGGATTGCCGTGATCGATTTGCGTCACTATCGAGTGTTCGAAGATTCTGCCGCCGTGATGACGAATGGCTTCGGCTTCGCCAAGGGCAAGATTGAGAGGATGAATGTGGCCGCCGTTGCGGTCAAGCAGTCCGCCGACATAGCGCCGTGTGGCGATTTCCTGCTGGATCTCCTGCTGGTCGAGCAATTGCAAATCGGTGTGCCCGTAACGGTTCCACAGTAATCGCTGTTCGCGCAGTTTGCCAAGCTGCCGCTGGCTCAGTGCGGCAAAAACGCAGCCGGGACGATAATCGCAGTCTATGGCGTACTGTTCGATGCGCTGGCGAATGATAGAGGCGCCTTCGAACATCATGCTGCCGAGCATGTCGGCGGTGCGTGTGCCGTAGCGCTCTTCAATGACATCGATGTCTCGGCTGTAGGAGTTGACAACCTGACCGCCGTTTCTGCCGCTGGCACCCCAACCCACGCGGTTGGCCTCCAGCACTACAACATCATAGCCCGCTTCGGTTAAAAACAGCGCGGAGGAGAGGCCGGTAAATCCCGCGCCGACGATACAGACATCGCAGTCGATAGATTCGGTGAGTTGCGGCCAGGGTTCAACCGTATTTGCCGTGTCGGCATAGTAACTTTCAACGTGTGCAAGACCATCAACAGCAAAAATGCTTCGCGTGTGAGCATCCATGATGACTTCCTTCTTCAGGCCCCCGTTCCTGTCAATCGGTCGACACGAAAAGAAGAGATTAAAGGGTTGGACTGTGTGCGCTGACGATGCGGCAGACCCGCGTAGACTGATTGCTGAAGCTGTGCGGAACTGCCGAATTTATGATGTAACTCTGGCCTGCCCGCAGCGGATAGCGCTGGCCATCGATTGTTAACACGATTTCCCCTTCGAGCAGGGTGCCCACCTCCTTGCACTGGTGCTTCATCTTTTCACTGATGCGGCTGCCGGGCTGATAGGCTTCCAGCAGCATCACCGTGGAATTTTGCGGCGTGTCGTGGCTTAACATCTTCATGGACACGCCGCTTTTGCCAATTTCCAGCAGATGATCGGCGTTGAACACGATGCGCGGCTCGCTTTCCGCCTCTTTTTCGGTAAAGAATTCGGAAAGCGACAGGCCATAGACACGTAAAAGTTTCTGCAAGGTGCTCACCGCAGGACTGACCTTGTCCTGGTTCGATAGTGCTGATGGCGCTATGAGTCAGACCGGAAAGCTCGGCGGCCTTGCGCTGCGACATGCCGAGATGCTGGCGAATGGCCGACAGTCTGCGCCCCGGCGCCAACTCCGCCGTGCTCATTAACTTTCACCTCCGTGGAAAATTTCGTGGCGCGTTCGACAGGCGCTGATAAAGGCGTCGAACAGCTGTTTGGAAACCGGATCGGTCAGGCTGTGCCATTCGGGGTGCCACTGCACGCCCAGGGCAAAGGGGTGATTACGTACGCTGACCGCCTCGACCAGATTATCGGGGGCCACGGCTTCGACCGTGAGCGTCGGCCCCAGACGTTTTGCGCCCTGACCGTGCAGCGAATTGACCTGAAAATTCCGGTATTCGGGCAGCAGTTCGGCAAGCAGACCGCCGGGCGCAATCTCGACCGGATGCACCAAATCGTATTGATTGTCGTGCGGCAGCGACGTGTCTTCGCGGTGATCCATATAACCCGGTTGATCCTGCACTTTGCGATAAAGCGCGCCGCCGGTGGCAACCACGAGTTCCTGCATTCCGCGGCAGGCAGCAAACAGGGGGATCCCTTTCTCGAGCGTGGCGTTGATAAGCGCGAGACTGAGTTTGTCGCGACCGGGATCGGCCAGCTCTTCAATGCCGTCTTCGCCATAATGATGCGGTTCGATATTGCTCGGACTGCCGGTAAGAAAGATGCCGTCAAGGCGCGACAGCACGCTTTCGATAGCGCCTTCCCGCGAAGCAAGTTCGTGGGGCAGGGCGACTGGTAACCCGTTGGCGTTGAAAATGGCATCGAGATATTTCTCGTGCACGGTCAGCGCCGGATTCTGGTCGATTGTGTTTTCGCACATCACCACGCCGATAATGGGCCGATAGGCCGAGTCGCTGACGTAGAGTGAGTGAAGGGGTTCCGCGATGGGATCTGCGGTGTCGATTGTGGAAGAAATATTGTCCATTTTACCGCCTCTTTGAGTTGATTAAAATGTTCACAGCCCTCCCATTGCACCGCGTTGGTTCAATAAAAGTGACCTCGCGTGTTCAATATTTTATCAATCTAACAGGGCGTCGGTGATTTTTCAAACACGTATGTAAATGGTTTGTGACTATTGCAAAGCGTTTGTGATAACGCTATGGTTTTCAGTGTGGGCTATTTAATGAACGATAAAAGGTCTATATTTATAGTGTTTTTACAGGTAGGCAGAGAAGCGAGACACTCTTTTTACTTTCATTCAGGCACCTTTAATGACGGGAATTAAGCAATTGAATAGAGCGAATTAACCTTGGCGTGCATTACCATAAGGGTAATGCGACAGACGCCAGTAACACGCAAACGGCGGAAATCCTATGCAAGCAATCGACCTGATTACTCAAGATCTCGAAGTTGACAGCTTCGCCATCCCCGGCGAAGAAACGCGAAGTAGCGCGTTCCAGGATGAAGTTACTCAGTACCTGGAGCGTCAACCTTTAACGCAGCACGTAGATGTCCTTCTCACCGATTTAAACGGCAGTTTCCGCGGTAAACGCATTCCTCTCTCGGCACTTCGCAAAATCGAAAAAGGCTGTTATTTCCCGGCCTCCGTGTTTGCCATGGATATTCTCGGCAATGTCGTCGAAGAAGCCGGTCTGGGTCAGGAGTTGGGCGAACCCGATCGCATCTGTCTTCCCGTTCCCGGCACCTTGACTCCCTCTGCCGCCGACCCTGAACATATCGGGCAACTTCTGTTGACCATGCTTGACGAAGATGGTACTCCCTTTGACGTTGAACCCCGCAATGTGCTGAATCACATCTGGCAAACATTGCGCCAGCGAGGATTATTCCCGGTGGTAGCGGTAGAGTTGGAGTTTTATCTGCTCGACAGGCAGCGTGACGCCGATGGCGCATTGCAACCTCCCTGCACGCCGGGTACGCAGGAACGCAATATTCAAAATCAATGCTATTCACTCGACAATCTCGACCATTTTGCTGACGTTCTCAGCGATATTGACCGACTGGCCCACATTCAGGGACTGCCCGCCGACGGCGCGGTGGCGGAATCTTCGCCCGGTCAATTTGAAATCAATCTGCATCACACAGACAACATTCTTGCCGCCTGCGACCATGCGTTGACGTTAAAACGCCTGGTCCGGCTGGTGGCCGAAAATCACGACATGGACGCCACGTTCATGGCGAAACCGTATGATGAATACGCCGGAAGCGGCATGCACATTCACGTCAGCATGCTCGACGACAACGGCAAGAACCTGTTTTCCAATGCACAGGGCGAAGACTCCGCGCTGATGAAACGCGCACTGGCCGGAATGATTGCGCTGATGCCTGCCTCGATGGCGGTGCTCGCGCCGAACATCAACGCCTATCGCCGCTTCCAGCCGGGCATGTACGTGCCGGTACAGGCATCCTGGGGTCACAACAACCGGACGGTTGCGCTGCGTGTGCCGTGCAGCGATGCCAAAAATCATCGCGTCGAATACCGCGTGGCCGGTGCCGATGCCAATCCTTATTTAGTCGTCGCGGCCGTATTGGCGGGCGTATTGCACGGGCTGGACAATATTTTGCCGCTGCCGGAACCCGTTACCGGCAATGGTCTCGAACAGGAAGGGATCCCGTTACCGATTCGTCAAAGCGATGCGTTATATGAATTTGAACAGCAAAACGATCTGCAAAAATATCTGGGCCGACGGTTCAGCCGCGTTTATCACAGTTGTAAATCCGATGAACTATTGCAGTTTGAACGTCGCGTAACCGAAACCGAAATTGACTGGATGCTAAGAAACGCCTGATTTATAAGGTTTAGTTTATAATTTCACGATAATGGCCTTGCGCATCGACTCTTTATTAAGCGTAGTGTCTATCGAAGCGATAGAAATAAATTATCGAGTTTATGCCGCTATATCTTGTCATATGGCTTCAACTTGGTGCAAAATAGCGCCCATGCAAAATAACCGACGCCTAAACGCGCCGGTTATTTTTTTGCATGGTTTTTTACACTAATTCAACAGAGGCCGGACCTAGATCCGGATAGATAACCAGATTTCGTGTTCGACCCCAAATAAATAACGGTCGACACTATGAGGAAATGTAAGATGGGGCAATTTTTCACACCTATACCGGACCCTTCCGGTGTTGCTTTCACTTGTGCGCCACTCCCGGCCACCTTTGCGTCACTCATCCACGACGTGAAGATCAATCCCCCATTTTTATCATCGAGTCGCGCTACGCGAAGGTCATCACCTGCCAGCTTGCTTAATCAGAATGTAGCCGGTAAGGGGAGCCTGAATCATGTCGCATAATCACTCTGCCACCATTGCTGCTGCGCCACCGCGCATCAAACTTCGTCGTACCCTGACGCTGGTTCAGGTAGTGATGATGGGCCTTGCCTATCTGCAACCGATGACCATTTTCGATACCTTCGGCATCGTGACCGGTCTGACCGACGGCCATGTCGCCACCGCCTATCTGTTCGCGCTGGTTGCCGTGCTGTTTACTGCCGTGAGCTACGGCAAGCTGGTTAAACGCTTCCCGTCTGCGGGTTCTGCCTACACCTACGCTCAAAAAGCCATCAGCCCGCACGTCGGCTTTATGGTGGGTTGGTCGTCCCTGCTTGATTATCTGTTTATGCCGATGATCAACATCCTGCTGGCCAAAATCTACCTTGAAGCCATTTTCCCGGGCTTCCCGTCGTGGATCTGGGTGGTGGCGCTGGTCGGCCTGATGACCGCCTTCAACCTGCGCGGCATCAAGCTCGTCGCCAACATGAACAGCGTGGTGGTCGTGGTGCAGGTTGCCATTATGGCCCTGATCGTCGGCCTGCTGATTTACGGTGTCTATCACGGTGAAGGCACGGGTACGCTGGTGAGCTCCAAGCCATTCTGGTCCGAGAACGCCCATACCGTGCCGATGATTACGGGGGCCACAATATTGTGCTTCTCGTTCCTGGGCTTCGACGGCATCAGTTCACTGTCGGAAGAGACGCCGAATGCGGATAAAGTCATTCCACGCGCGATTTTCCTGACTGCGCTGATTGGCGGCATTATCTTTGTTGTGGTGTCCTACTTCCTGCAACTGTATTTCCCGACTATCGCGCGCTTCCACGATCCGGACGCGTCACAGCCGGAAATCATGCTGTTCGTGGGCGGTAAGCTGTTCCAGTTCATCATTCTGTGCTTCTCCTGTGTGACCGTTCTGGCATCCGGAATGGCTGCGCATGCGGGCGTTTCACGTCTGCTGTACGTGATGGGACGCGATGGCGTATTCCCGGAGAAAATCTTCGGTTTCGTGCATCCCACCTGGCGTACCCCGGCGTTCAACGTAGTGCTGGTCGGTGTCGTTGCGATGTCTGCCATCAGCTTTGATCTGGTTACCGCAACGGCGCTTATCAACTTTGGTGCGCTGGTTGCCTTTACCTTCGTCAACCTGGCCGTTATCTCGCAGTTCTACATCCGCGAGAAACGCAACCGTACCGTCAGTGATCATATTCATTATCTGATCCTGCCGGTCATCGGTGCGTTGACCGTGGGCGCGTTGTGGCTGAATCTCGAAGCCAGCTCAATGACGCTGGGTCTGGTGTGGGGCGCGATTGGTCTGGCCTATCTGGCGTATATCACGCGTCTGTTCCGTCAGGCTCCGCCGCAGATGAACGAAGACGTAGACTAGATTCTCTGCTGATCTGGTACAAAAAGGGACTCAATCGAGTCCCTTTTTGCTTTTATACGCCGCGATAACGTGTCGCTATCAGCCGACCAGTTTCTTGCCGTAATCAAACAGCGCCTTGAGCAAGGCAGTTTTTTCGGCGTCTTCTTCATGCAGGTTATAGAGCGATTCAAGCTGCAATACGTAATCCTGCACCTGCTCCGTAGTCAAAGATTCCTGACGATGCACCCGCCAGCGCTGCTGCTCTGCGTCAGTCAACGTTTGCGGATAGTTGCGCGCGCGGAAGCGGAAAAGCAGTTCTTCAAGACGCGAGTCCTGGAAACGCAGGTCCAGCGCGGCGAGGTTTTCCGGCGCGGTTTGCTGGATGATGCGCATGGTGGCGCGATCCGCATCGCCAAAAAAGCCGTCGTACAGGCGCGCATCCACGTTCTGCGAGGCGACGAAAGGCTCCGCTTCGGCAAACAGCGCGACCACTTTTTCACGAATCTGCGTGTTTTGGCGCAGGATTTGCAAATTTTCCAGACAGCGCGCGCGGTCAATGTCCAGCCGCTCGGCGTTTTCGGGCAGCAGCGTTTTGGCCGGGGCCAGTATCGGGCATTTGTTGATATGAACCAGCTTAATCGGCAGCGGTGACTCGCCGGGCGCGAGAGAGTCGCGACGGCTATAGAGGCGCTCGCGCATCTGGTCGGCATCCAGTTCCAGCAGTGGGGTCATATCTCCCGCCAAATCACACATGATGACCGCGTTTTTATTGTCCGGATGCCACGCCAGAGGCGCGACCCAACTGGTATTGCCACGCGCTGCGCCAAACATGCCGGAGACGTGCACCAGCGGCGACATGGCGGGAATATCGATAAGCGTATTAATCTTGTTTTTGCCACGATGGCTGAGCAAATAATCAAACAGTCGCGGTTGCGCCTGTTTCACCTGCTTTGCCATCGCGATAGTGGCATAAACGTCAGACATCGCGTCGTGCGCGTTTTCGTGCGCGATACCGTTCGCCTGAGTCAAATGCTCAAGGCGGAAGCTCGGAAAGCCTTCCTCGTTTTCCGGCCAGTTGATGCCCTCGGGACGCAGCGCATAGCAGGCACGCATAACATCCAGCAGATCCCAGCGGGAATTGCCGTTTTGCCAGCTGTAGGCGTAGGGATCAAAGAAGTTACGATAAAAGATATTGCGGCTGACTTCGTCATCGAAACGGATGTTGTTGTAGCCCACAATGCAGGTGCCGGGCACGCTGAAGGCGTCGTGGATTTTGGCGGCGAACTCGTTTTCGCACAATCCTTTCGACAGCGCCAGTTGCGGCGTGATACCGGTTATCATCACGGCTTCGGGCTGCGGTAAATAGTCATCCGAAGGGCGGCAGTAGATGACCAGAGGTTCTTCAATGATATTGAAATCAGCATCGGTGCGCACACCCGCAAACTGCGCAGGACGGTCAAGCGCAGGGTGCTTTCCGAATGTCTCATAATCGTGGAAGTAGAAAGTAGGTTGTACGGGTTTGTCTGACATTGCTTTATTGCGCCTGTATTTGTGTGTATTGTTCCATTCAAACCAACAAGTTAACTACATTCTTCGTCTTATCCCTTCTTATGAATCATAAATAAAACTAAGCTAGTCAAGTTGTTCAATGGTACACATTGGGTACAAAATTAACTTTTCCCTGTGTACAGAATATATCTTGGCTTTGATTACGTTCACTTCATCGCAAGCCATACATAGGGAGCCCAGAGCTTTCTGAGGGTGATGAGCTAGGTGTAAGGATATCATCTCTCGGCGCAATGACCTTCCAATTTCGTTACCGCTGGGAGGGCAAAGTTCAGCGCATATCTCTTGGGAAATATCCCCCCAATGGGACTAAAAGATGCCGAGCCCTTTTTGGCAAACTCTGCCAACTCTATGACAAGGGAAATAATCCCCTGATACACTTTGATGTAAACACACATCCTCTGAACTGACTGTAGGCGAATACCTGGAGCATTGGATGGAATGTTATGTACGCACTCAGTTGCGTACAAACACTGTCAATCTGTACGATGCCTTTGTAATCAAGAACATGAAAGATGTGTTCAAAGGTCGATCGGTAAGCTCAATTTCAGTGAAAGACTGGATCAGCTTTTCGGTGCTCAGGAGAAAGAAGGTCAATATGTGTTTGCATGATGTTCATTCAAGCCAGCTTGTCTGGCTTAATGTTTGTCTCGTACTCGACAAACTCCGCCGGGATAAGGCCAGCATCGATAATCTCAACGCATCTCGTTGGCGCTCTTACGGTGACCTGATGAATAGCTTGAACGTTTTGCTGCAACTTCATCCCTGTGGTCATCTTGTAAGCGGTCTGGAAAGCGCGTTTAAGTGCAACTATTACTTCCGAAGATTCCATTTCATCGCAAATAACCTGAACTTTGTCGTAAATATCTTGCTGTTTTGCAGCCTTGGCGGATTGGATTTCTTGCTCCAACGTATGAGGCATTATGTAGCCAAATTAAGGTATTGCAGGCAATTCCATTTGCCAAACCAGATAAGCGGCACTAATTCTCCAAGTTTTCAGCCAGCAACTGCACAGCGCGTGTAATTATTGCCGATTGAGCTATACCAGCCTCTTTAGATAAAGCTTCGATTAATTCGATTGTCTCTACAGGCAACTTATAGCCTTTGGAGCGAACACCGCGTTTCTCGTCACTTTATTGCTGAATCTCAGAAATTGACTTAGCCATAAAAAATCCTGAATTACTGAGGTTAGTGTGGAAGGGGATTCTCTCCTCTCTTCTGGTTCTTGGTAAGCTGCGAAACTTACGACTAAGAGAATAAGCAGAATGATGTTTAACTTCATCAAAACCCTTTCCTCATGTTGGCCTCTGCTTCGGTAGGGGCCTTTTCGTTTCAGCGTATTGCTGATGCAATGATTATAGGATCACCTATATGCTTAGGTAAGCATTACCTCACCAAAAACGCTAAGATATCAAATGATTAAGGACAGCTTCGATGGCTCATTTTTAAGCCCAAATTTAGCGCCGAGCAAGCAATCTCAATTGACCCTGTGTCTCCCCAGACACTGGCGCTAACCCCAAAGTTTACAGCCTCCCCTTTGCGAGGTATTCGGATGAAACATATGCCAGAAAGATCCGACACATGGGCGGCTATGATCGCCTGGCTGGCAAATCATCGTAATGAGGCTGGTTACTCCATTCTGGCGTTCGCTATGTCGATGTTAGCCACTTCAAGAAACATGAAGACTATCTGGAGAGACCGAATGACCGGTGCGACCATGTGCGGAATTCTTTGTTTCTTTGCTCAACCCACTCTGCGCCATATTGGGCTGGACATTCCCGCCTATCAGCCTCAATGAGCAGACTTGGCAAGCAATTCAGCAGGACTCTTTGCAAAAGGACTACAGGTCAGGTGCATTAAAAGCGGCAGCCAGCGTGACCGATTCAGCGGCTATCACACCGATATTAACGGGTATCGACTCTCTGCCATATTCAGCAGTGCAAACCATTCGCGGCACAGTTGCACATGAGTCAGGGCATCACGTTTACTATCAGAACTTTGACGTGCTTGATAAGCTCTCTCTCGAGGCTTACGATCGCGGCTGGGGGCTTGCTCTGAGCTTCTATGCTGGTAAGAACCACCGCGAAGTGTTTGCCGAGTCATTTTCCCTCTATCTGGCCGGTGAAAAAGTAGAGCGGGCACGCATTTACCCACCGATTCTGAAATGGCTGGAAGATAACGATGTGGAAGAACCTTGATAAGGCAAGCAAGTTAGCGGATATCCGCCCGGTGCCTGATGACATCATCGAAAAAATCCGTGCGATAGCGGATAAGACGCCAGATCCAATTGAGAAGGCGCTCGTTGAGAATCTAATGCTGATGTTTGTAATGTATCAACGTGAGCATGGAAGTTTCGAAGGTTACTAGTTAGTTCGAATGGAATATGGGTCGCTTAGGCGGCCTTTTTTATTGCATTGCAGATAACGGCCTTAATTGGTTATAAATACTCTATAAAACATAAGGATATAAAGATTATTGCTTGTATATCCATTGGCAGTTGGGAAGTAGATGAGAAATAGCCCCGCTTGAAGCCGATTGCGTTGTCAGGGCATGACTGTAGCGCGCACATCGAATGTCCCCTGGCGTTACATAATAGCGTGAACAACCGCGGAAAACGGCGCGTGCAACCCGGTACTGCAAACGGGGAGCAGGTCATAGGTGCCGCTTTTAAATTTCATGCAAAAAAGCCCGTAACACAGGGTGAAACGGGCTTTTCGTTTAGCGGGCTGCTTTCATGGTCAGTGCCGTACCGGCGGAGAGCAGACAGCCGGCCAGCAGATAGATAGCCACGCTGTGCCAGTCGCCGCCGAAAAAGGTGACCAGCGAGGCGGCAATCAGCGGCGTAAATCCACCGCCAACCACACTGGCGACCTGATACCCGACCCCTGCGCCGCTGTAGCGGTAGCTCGCGCCAAACATTTCCGTAAACATCGGCTGCTGCACGCAGACCACCATGTCATGGGCAACATTCGCCAGCATAATCGCAAAGAAGATTATCCAGAACATCGAGTGCGCTTCCATCGCCATAAAGAACCGGGAAGGCGCTGAGCATGCCGACCAGCGCACCGGTGATATAAATGCGTCGGCGACCAAAGCGGTCGGCCAGGTAGGCAAACAAGGGAATGGTCAGGCAGCTTAGTCCGCCCACCAGCAAACCGATGTTGAGAAACAGTTCGCGGGGCAGGCCAAGATTCTGGGTGGAGTAGCTCAGCGCGAAGGTGGTCACAATATACATGGTCAGCAATTCACACAGACGCAGGGCGATAATCTTCAGAAACGCGCCCGGATGACGTAACAATGCCTCGATAACCGGCAGACGCGCTTTCGTTTCTACCTGCTGTTTCTGCTGAGCCTGCTGTTCAAATTCGGCGGACTCGATAATGCCGTTGCGGACCCACAACGCCGCCAGCACCAACAGGGTGCTGAACAGGAAAGGAATGCGCCAGCCCCAGCCAAGAAACTGTTCATCGGTAGTCAGGTTACTGATTAATGACACTAATCCGGTTGAAAGCAAAAGCCCCACACCATAACCAATCTGCACGCCACTGCTGTAGAACGCTTTTTTCTTTTCAGGTGCGCATTCGACGGAAAGCACGGCCGCGCCGCCCCATTCGCCGCCCACGGCAAAGCCCTGAATGGCACGCAGCGTCACCAAAAGCACGGGCGCCCACCAGCCAATCATGTCAAAGGTCGGTAGCAGGCCTATCAGCGCGGTCGCCAGCCCCATAATCCACACGGTCATCATCAGCATGCGTTTGCGGCCAAGACGGTCGCCAAAATGGCCGAAAATGATCCCGCCTAGGGGCCGGAATAGAAATCCGACGCCAAACGTTGCCAACGCAGCAATGGTGCCCATCGCCGGACTAATCTGCGGGAAAAATTCGCGGTTGAACACGAGCGCAGCAGTGATGCCATAGAGCAGGAAGTCATACCAGTCTACTACAGCGCCGGCGAAACTACCCCAGGCAGCTCGGCGGGCACGGTTGAGTGAAGACGTCTCCTTACCGGGGGTATTTGAAATGAGGGTGGAGTCCATACTTGTCCTGTTTACACTGATTTTTTTCTAATATTCGTTGAGGGTCACTGATTCATCGGGCCGACATTCAAGACGGCACATGAGACTACCCTGACATCAGGTGCGAGGAAACATAAATTTGACAAAAAATTGCCATAAAATCCTGATAAATGCATTGGCATACAAGGATTAAGGTTATATCGACCCTAAAAGCGTCCCTCCGCAATGCGGTGATTTCACCCCCTCAAACGCTGTAAAAACATTCAGTTTGCACATTATTCCGGACTCTAAAACGGACTGGCACAGAGCGCTTTGATCACTTCATGGGTGACGGGATGAACAAAATGCAACTCGCTGGCGTGAAGCATGAGTCGTGACGTCTGTTCGGTACCGGGCAGCAGCAGGCCGCCATACAGGTCACAGCCTAAAATAGGGTGGCCGAGTTGCTGACTGTGGATACGAAGTTGGTGCGTGCGTCCGGTTTCCGGAGTGAGTTCAACCCGCGTCACCGGCAGCGGCGTGCCGTCTCCCGGCGTATGAAAACAGCGTTCTATCACGCGATAACGGGAGCGCGCGGGCTTTCCGTGGATAGCGCAGAGAGACATCAGCGGAAACAGCGCAGGATCTTTGGCTATCGGGGCGTCGATCGTTCCTTCGTTGTTCTCGAGATGCCCGCAAAGTAGCGCGCTGTACACTTTGGTCACGGTGCGCTGGCTGAACTGTTGACACAGCGCGGCATTGACAGGTTTGTTGCGCGCGATAACCATCAGCCCGGAAGTCCCGAAATCCAGGCGATGAACCAGCGTGCAGCCTGGAAATACTTTGACCAGGCGGTGATGCACTGAATCAAGATTTTGCGGATTTTTCCCGGAGAGGCTGAGCAGTCCGGCAGGTTTGTTGACGAGCACCAGATGAGAGTCCTGATAGAGGATCTCTATCTCGTCATGACAGGGCGGAGCGATAAAGGTGTCGATTATCTTGGACATCAGGCTTCACGAATGAATAGGGGGAGCGGATGATAACGAATTTCAGGCCGGGTGGCGACTCTGGCCGTAATCCGACTCTCCCGTCATGCAGGTTATCAATCGAGATTGGCTTTGCGCATCGGCATTCTGTCGATGGTCGAGAGCAGCGCTTTCGTGCTTATCGGCCGTTGTTCCCGCAGTTTCATTCCGCCGTCTTTACCGACCAGCACCACTTCAAAGTCTTTGGGTTTGAGCTGGGCGCGCAGATGGCCGTTTGCAGCGGGCGAGGTATCGCTCAGTACAATGATATCGCGCTCGGCAAGGTCGGCTTGGGCCTTTTGCAGCATCGCTATCTGCTGAACGTAGTGCGGGTCTTTGTCGGAGGGCGCGAATATGACGAGAGGGCGATTATGCCATTGATAAGGCTCAAGATTAGCGGTTTCAGGCGCGAGTGAACGAAACAACCCGTCTTCTGCGGCCTGCGTGGTACAGCTGGACAGCAGCGCGAGGGCGACGAAGAACAGGCGTGACGTCAGCGACACACCCTGAGAAAAATGACGCGTGTTCTCGTTTTTTGCAGACAGAATGGATCGAATGCGCAGCATGGCGTTTCTCCCTTCGCTTGAACAGGCAGTGTGATTGAAATGAACCGTTATCACACGACGACAATGAAGATGCTCTATCAAGACTAGCGGAAGATTATGGGTCCGACCGCCTGTTGACGGATATTTACCCATGATTTTCAAAACGGAATGCGTAAAGCGGGCAGTGTTGTCTCACTGCCCAAGGTAGCTGAATCATGCTGTTGCGTACGGATTGATAAAGCAGGACGCCCCGAACCGCCGGAGCGTCCTTGTTGGCTTAGAACTGGTAAGACACGCTGACGGAGTAATTACGCGGTTCGCCATAAACATAGCTGTTCATGTAAGTGTAGTAGGTGCGGTCGAACAGATTGTCGACGTTGGCCTGCACCGCGACCTGCTTGTTTATCTGGTAACGGGCAAACAGGCTGGCCAGCGGATAGCTGCTCTGGTACACACGCTGAGTGCTGCCATCCGGCGCGCTGACATCTTCAAACACGCGGTTTTGCCAGTTGATCCCGCCGCCAATCGTCAGGTCACGCAGCATCGGCAGTTGATAACGGGTGAAAAGCTTGAACACGGTCTGCGGCTGGAAGGCGTTATAGCGGCCTTCGGAATCACGTGCGACATAACGCGTTGCCCCGAAGGTCATCTGCAAGTTGTCGGTAACGGCACCGTTTAACTCGAATTCGGCGCCTTTACTGCGCGCACCCTTGGTGGGCGTGTAGGCTTGTTCGCTGCTGTTATTGACGTAAACGCCGTTCTCTTCCGTGCCGACGTTATTCTGCTCAATACGGAACACCGCAAGCGTAGCGGTCAGACTGCCATCGAACCAGGCGGATTTCAGACCGGTTTCATAGCTTTTCCCGGTGACCGGCGAGAGATAATGCCCCGAACTGTCGCGATAGGTTTGCGGCTGGAAGATTGAGGTATAACTGGCATAGGCAGACCAGGTATCGTTGATGTCATACACCAGACCCGCGTATGGCGTCAGGTTGTTCTTGTCCATATTGCCGCTGCTGCCGTTGGTGCTGTACTGCGTATAGCGCGCGCCGACAATCAACGACAATGGATCGGCGAGCGAAAAACGGGCTGCGGTATAAGCCGATTTTTGGCGCACTACGTCGTTGGCGTTGTCATACCAACCCTGCCACTGCGGGTCGACGACCTTGCCGTTCCAGTTGTTATTGAACACCCCGATATCCCCGGTCGCGATGTCATAATTGTCCAGATCGGTCACCCCGTCCTGACTCTCGGTAACGTTGTGCTGACGGCTGTAGCTCACGCCCATCATGAGCTGATGCTGGCGTCCCAGCAACGAGAAGGGTCCGCTGGCGTATCCATCCACTGAGGTCAGTTCACGCTTGCCGCGGTCCATGCTGCCATAACCATCCGCGCCTTCACCGGTCGCTTCATCCGGCGCGGAGGTATAACCCAGATACAGCAACTTATCGCTGAACGTATTTTCGGCGTGCGTGCCATTGAGATGGAAATTCCAGCCATTGTCAAAGTTATGGTCCAGGTCGACATACACCTTGCGCGCGGTCGTATGGTAATAGGTCCAATCGGCGGAAGAGTTCAGGCTGCGATTGTAGTGCGTCAGGGAACCATTGCTGTAAAAGACGGGCAATCCTCCCCAGGAAGGATCGCGCGTGTCGGCATCCTGATAATCGTATCCCAGCGACACTGTGGTGTTATCGGTGAGGTCAGCGTCAATCACGCCATAAATGAATTTGGTATTTTTATGGTAGCGATCAAGCCAGCTGTCCTGATCCTGATAGCCCGCTATTACGCGGCCACGCACCGATCCCGATTCATTGAGAGGGGTCGTGACATCCACAACATAGCGCTGCTTGTTCCAGCTGCCATAGCTGGCGCTCAGGTTCCCGGTCAAGGTTTTGCTGTCGGCGTGTTTGCGCACCATATTGACGGAAGCCGCCGGGCTGCCCGCGCCCGTCATCAGACCGGTTGCGCCGCGCACGACTTCGATGCGGTCGTAAATCGCGGTGTCGGAGGCGGCGTCGCCGAAGTTCCATGCATCGCCCATTGAGGTCGGGATGCCGTCGAACGTGAAGTTCGTCAGCTTGAAACCACGGGAATAGTATTCGGTGCGTTCACTATCCACATGATCGCCACTT